>NZ_CP012023.1:2400000-2748352 GCF_001308265.1 Celeribacter marinus | reverse complement strand
CCGCTCGTGATCGCCCCAAACGGTGCGCATCTGGCCGGGCCATGAGTCCTTGAGGCACAACACGCCCTCGGCCTCGGTGGTGGTGATTTCTTCGCCGCTTGTAGCGTCCAAAATCACCGGCTGTACGCCAAAGAATGGCAAGGTCGCAGAGCCCGGTTTGGTGGCCACAGCGCCCGGAAGTGGCGCCAAAAGGTGCCCGCCTGTTTCGGTCTGCCACCACGTGTCGACGATCGGAGCTTTGCCCTTGCCGACCACGTCATTGTACCAATTCCATGCCTCTGGATTGATCGGCTCGCCCACGGTGCCGAGCACTTTAATGGACGATAGGTCATATTTTTCCACGGGCGCATTGCCGTGAGCCATCAGCGCACGCAACGCCGTGGGCGCGGTGTAGAACTGGTTCACCTTGTGCTTTTCACAAACCTGCCAGAACCGGCCGGCATCGGGGTAGGTTGGCACGCCCTCGAACATCACGGTGGTGGCGCCGTTCGCCAGCGGGCCGTAGATAATGTAGCTGTGACCCGTGACCCAACCGACATCGGCGGTGCACCAAAACACATCGCCATCATGGTAATCAAAGACGTATTTATGCGTCAGTGCCGCGTAGGTCAGATAGCCGCCCGAGGTGTGGACCACGCCCTTTGGCTTGCCGGTCGAGCCAGAGGTGTAGAGCACGAAGAGCGGATCTTCGGCGTTCATCGGACGGGGCGGGCACTCGGGGCTTGCGTGCTCCATCAGGTATTTGACGTCGACATCGCGACCTTGGACCCATGAGGTCTGCTCGCCGGTGTGTTTGACCACGAGGCAGCGCACTTTGTCGGAGCAGTGCAACAGGGCGGCATCGGTATTGGATTTGAGCGGGGTGGAGCGGCCACCGCGCGGGGCGTGATCAGCGGTGATCACCACCTTTGCGCCACTGTCGTTGATGCGGTTGGCCAGCGCGTCTGGGGAAAATCCAGCGAATACAATGGAATGGATCGCGCCGATACGCGCACAGGCCAGCATGGCATAGGCGGCCTCGGGGATCATCGGCAGGTAGATCACCACGCGGTCGCCGCGCATCACGCCCTGAGACAACAGCACGTTGGCAAAGCGGTTGACCTTGTCAGACAGCTCTTTGTAGGTGATGTGCTGGGCGGGGGTCTCGGGGTCGTCCGGCTCGAAAATGATCGCGGTTTGCAGTGAGCGCTTGGGCAAATGGCGGTCGATACAGTTGGCGGACACGTTGAGCACGCCGTCCGAATACCACTGGATATCCACGCGGCCGAAATCGAATGTGGTGTTTTTGACTTGGGTATAGGGCGTGATCCAATCAAGCGTCTTGCCCATCTCCCCCCAAAATCCCACAGGATCAGACACAGAGCGCGCATACATCTCATCATACCCCGCACGATCAATATGCGCAGACGCCGTAAAGGCGGGTGAGGGTTTTGTCATGAGGGTTTCGTCAGACATTGCAAGCTCCCTGAATAGTCTCTCCATGGGGGTTGCGCGAACGCGAACCTCCTCCTGCGTTGAGGTTTAACGGGGTTTTTGTCAAAAAGCGCGTAAGATGCTGCGCATGCTACGTTTTTTTGTTAACAACTTCACTATTTGAGTTCGGCATTTGTAAATTGTGACTAAAAATTAGAAAATTTGATGTGATTGCAAAGGGTTAACGTTGGGTAAATTGCGAGTTGTCATCTGCCACGTGGGTGCGCCGCTCAGGTGGCGTGCAAATGAGGGCGCTAACACAAAACGGGTGGGCATTTACCCTATGATGCTCGTGACCTCATGGGGTCGGATTGTCGTGCGACTCACCTGTGTCGGGGTGGAGCTAAAGTGCGAGATCCCAAATGCGCGCGGCGTTGAACGCATAAAAGAGCGCGCGCTCGTCGTCTGATGCGCCCGCAGTGAGGTCATGCGTGGCCGCGACCCAACGTTCAAGCGATGCGTTCAGCGTGCACACTGGGCTGTCGGACCCCCAAACAACGCGGTCCCAGCCAAAGCTTTCGATCACATGTTCGACGTAAGGGCGTAGGGTGTCTACGGTCCAATCCGGTGTCGCATAGGCGGTAATTCCAGATATTTTGGCGTTCACGTTCGGGCGCTGCGCGAGACGGTTTATCGATGCGGCCCAGTCGTCATATGCGCCGCCCGCGATGTCGGGCACGCCGCAATGGTCGACCACAAATTCGGTATCAGGGCAGGCATCGATCAGCTCGATCGCGATATCAAGTTGGCGCGCTAGCGCACAAATATCAAAGGGCAGGCCATGCGCACCCAGTTTGCGTATATTCGCGCGAAAAAGGGAGGACCGTGAAAGATCATCAGGCATGACATGCAACACGCGGCGTATGCCCTTTACGACCGTGAGATCCAAGCGATCGAGAAACGCCTCAAAGCCTTCATCTTCGGGGCGGGCAGATGAAATGGCACCGCGCATGAGCGTCCCGCCTTGTGCCATCAGCTCAGCAACCATGGCGGTTTCTGTAGCAATGTCAGTTGGATCAACATCGACCTCCATGTGCAGTGCGCCCTCAATGCCAAGCCGTTGCGCCATGTCGTCATAGGCCGCGTAGGACCAATCGGCGTTCAGGTCCGGGACATCCTCAAGCCACGGATAGGAGATACGTTTGCGGTCGATGAGGTGGAGGTGAGTGTCGATCAGCATCGGTGTGGGTCTCCAAAGGGGGCGTCATAGGTCACGTGCGCCAAGCAAGTGTCGAGCAAAGACCACTATGGGTCAACGCCGTAGAGTGGTGCAAGGGGTGGCGCACAAGTGAACAGGTGGGGCGCGAAATTCGCAATATAGCCTTTCGATCTCGAAATGGTATACCATTTGAAAGGCAGGGACTTGACCAAGGTGCGTTACCTCTGGCCTATAGACATTGCAAACCCACCGGAGAGGCCACCATGCCAACCCGTGTATGAGGAGGGGACTTTGGAGCGATTGAAAAATAAAACCTGCGTTGTGACAGCCGCAGGGCAAGGGATTGGACGCGCCTCAGCGGAGCGTTTGGCCCTAGAGGGTGCGCGCGTTATTGCGACTGACATTAATGAGGCCGCGTTGGCGGAGCTCGATGCGATTGACGGGATTGAGGCACGCAAACTCAATGTCCTCGACGGCGATGCTATCACGGCCTTTGCGGCTGAGGTGGGCACGGCGGACGTGTTGTTCAACTGTGCGGGCATCGTGCATGGCGGCGACATTTTGACCGCCACCGAAGACGAGTGGGATTTCGCGTTTGACCTCAACGCCAAAGCGCAGTTTCGCATGATCCGTGCGTTTCTACCCGCGATGTTGGCGCAGGGCAAAGGCTCGATCATTAACATGTCGTCTGTCGCGGGTCCGATCACGGGGCCGGTCAATCGCCTGATTTACTCGGCGTCCAAAGCCGCAGTTGCGGGCATGACGAAAGCCATTGCAAACGACTATGTGACCAAGGGCATTCGTTGTAACGCGATTGCACCGGGTACGGTCGATAGCCCCTCATTGCATCAACGTTTGCGCGACACCGGGGATTATGAGGGCGCGATGGCGGCCTTTATTGCGCGCCAGCCAATGGGGCGTATCGGTCAGCCCGACGAAATCGCGGCCCTCGTGGCCTATCTCGCCTCCGATGAGAGCAGCTTTACCACGGGCCAAATCCACGTCATCGACGGCGGTTGGACCGCTTAAGACGCCAAACAAAAGGATCAAGACATATGAAATTTGCACGATACGGCGAGCGCGGCGCAGAAAAGCCCGCATTGGTAGACAACGACGGCAATCTGCGCGATCTTTCTGCGCATGTGGCTGATATTGCGGGGGACGTTTTGGTCAACCTCGCCACTCTCAAAGACATCGACGTGGCGTCTCTACCCATCGTTGAGGGCAACCCGCGTTTGGGCTCTTGTGTGGGCGGCACCCGCAAATTTATCTGCATCGGTCTCAACTACGCCGATCACGCGGCTGAATCGGGCCTTGAGGTTCCGCCAGAGCCGGTCATTTTTGCTAAATTTACATCGGCCATTTGCGGCCCGAATGATCCGATCATCATTCCGCGCAACTCGGTCAAAACCGACTGGGAGGTCGAGCTTGGCTTCGTGATTGGCAAGACTGCGAAATATGTTTCTGAAGAGGACGCGATGGATCACGTTGCAGGTTTTTGCCTGATCAACGATGTGTCCGAGCGCGAATTTCAGGCGGAACGTGCGGGCCAGTGGGTCAAAGGCAAATCGTCCGACAACTTTGGCCCGACCGGTCCATGGCTTGTGACGCCTGACGAAGTGGGCGATTTTGACAACCTTGGAATGTGGCTAGAGGTGAATGGTGAGCGTGTTCAGGACGGCTCGTCCTCCACGATGGTCTACCGCGTGCCGTTCCTCGTGTCCTACCTTTCGCAGTTCTTTACGCTTGAGCCGGGTGACATTGTGTCCACTGGCACGCCTCCGGGTGTTGGCCTTGGCTTTAAACCGCCGCGTTATCTCAAAGTGGGCGACAAGGTTGCCCTTGGGATCGACAAGCTTGGCACTCAAAATCAAGTCTGTGTTGCTGACGTGTAAACGCGTTGGCCTATGAGAGTTCGAAAAGCCCGTGGGAGACTGCGGGCTTTTTGCATTTGTGGGTTTGGTTTTTGATCAAACTATACGGGCGTGCGGAAATGGGGGTTAGCGTGCGCCCGCGCCAAAGGTTGCGCGCCATTTTGCAACGAAACTCGCGCGGCGGTGCTGATCCATCGCCACAAGGAGCGTCAGATCAATCGGGATATAGCGCTGTGCACTTTGCGGCAGGGGGGATGCGTCCGTATCAAGATGTTGAACCAAGTTACTTTGCGCCAGAATGCCCTGTCCCTCGGGTGACAAAAGAAAGTCCAAAAATTGCGCGGCTTGCTCTTTATGCGCGGCGGCCTTTGGGATCATCAGGGCGCGCGACAAAAACAGGGTATAGTCCTTTGGATAGATAACGCCCAGATTCTCATGCGGGACCGAGGCCACGTAGGATCCAAGCACGTTGTATGCGATCAAATAATCGCCGCGCTGCACGCCCTTGATGATTTCCGCCGAACAACAGGTTGCGACCGCATCAACGCGTGAAAACCCCTCAAGAAGCCCACCAAACGTGGTGGCTTCCTGACTGTCCATGAATGCAAACAAAAAACCGAGCCCAGAGCGTTCTACGTCATAGGTGGCGATGCGCCCGCGGTAGTGGTCGGACTGACGCCGCATAAGGTCAAGCAAGGCAAACCGTGTTTGCGGCGCGTCCTCAGCGGGGACGAGTGCCGTGTTGTAAATCGTAACAGCGGCCTCTTGGGTAATTCCCCAAAGCTCGTCACGCCACTTGCGTGCGGCAGGTAGGGTCGCGGCAAAAGGTGACGCATAGGGGCTGGCACAGGCGCGATTGACCAAATCTACCATCTGATGAACGCCGGATGAAATCACAACGTCTGCGGAGGCCTCGGTGCCCTCACAGGCCGCGAGGCCATCGGCGTACAGCGCGTTGGATCCCCATTGCTCATAGGTGATGCCAATTCGCGGATTGGCCGCGACGAAGGCGGTTAGAGCAGGGGCAAGAATGGCAATGTCGGTGGTGGAGCGCACGACAAGGGCTGTGCCGCTTGTCGTCGGTGCGCCAAACTGCGCAATGGCTTCTTGGGCACACACCGGAGTGGCCCAAAGGCACAGACTGACGAGGGCTGCGATGACGCCGCTTTGCATGTGGGATGGCCTCATGATGATGTCACTTCGGTTTGGTGAGGCAGGCTTAGCGTGACGCGAAAGCCGGTGGGTGTTTTGTCCATCTGGACGCTGCCGTCAAAGGCCTGTGCAACAGCGCGTACAATCGACAGGCCAAGGCCCGCACTATTGCCCGTTGAGGCGGCCGAGCGTTCAAAGCGTTGTCCTATCTTTTCGAGGACGTCCGCAGATGGGCCGCTTCCAGCGTCTTCGACCCATATCTCTCCGCGCCCGTGGTCACACGATGTCCCAATGGCCACAGGGGAGGTTCCATGGCGTAGTGCGTTTGCAAGCATGTTTTTAACGGCTTCTCCAAGTGATATATCGTCGGCCAACACCATGACGGGCGTCTCGCCAATGCGTAAGTCGACCACAGTGTGAGGGGCCAACACTTCGTGATCGCGGTCCTCCAGCACTTTGAGCGCAATGTCGCGTAAATCGACTGGCGTGGGTGGGGCGTTGTCAGAGCGGTGAATCACCAAGGCACGTGACAGCATTTGATCAAGCAGTGTCCCAAGCGACCGCGTGCGCCGCACCAGCCGGTCAAGACGTTGCGGCAGGTGATCGCCATCATCCTCAATCGCAAGTTCCGCTTGTGCGCGGATCGCGGCGACTGGTGTGCGCAACTGATGCGCGGTGTCTGAAATCAAATGTTTCATTGCGCCAACTTGGCGGTCGAGCCGCCCCATAAACCGGTTCATGGCATGGACCATCACAACCACCTCGGCGGGACCATCGGCGGGCATCGGGGTGAGATCGTAGGGGTCGCGGTCCAACATCTCTTGTGTCATGCGCTCAAGCGGGCGCATGGCGGAGCGAATGACAAAAAAGGCACTTAGTAGAAGTGCGATCCCACCCAGTCCGGTCACAATCGCGGCCCCTGTTGTCAGGCTCATGGCCATTGCGTTGCGCGCCCGCAAGGTCTGTCCAACCGTGACAAACACATTGCCGGAAAAATCTCGCTCTGAAAACCGCCGTACAACCGTGACGAACCGTGCCGCTTCGTCTTGGATGGAGCTGTCGAAAAAATGCGGTTGGGTGATCGCGCGGGGTTCGCCAAGGCGTTCTTTTGCGCCGTCATGCCCCGTCAACAGCGTGCCATCTGGTCCGCGCACCGAATAGGTCACGCGGTCGGAATCGGCGAAGGCCAGTAGTCCAAAAGCGGAGACAGGAATGTCGGCAACAGGCGTCCCGTCGACCACATTGATTGATTCCGCGATGTCGCTTGCGGCCCCGACCAGCAAACGGTCAAAGGATTGGCGCGCGGCATTTTTGCCATAGGCAAAGGATGCTAGCATGACCACAACGCCGCCCATGGCCAAGAGCGATAGTACTCCGCCCATCACGCGTGACAAAAGTGTGCGGTTGACCGTCAGGTTTGTGGCGGATTTATTCATACGCGAAAATCCGGTAGCCGATGCCGCGTTGCGTTTCGATGCCAATGGATGACGCCGACAGTTTTTTGCGCAAGCGAGCGATATAAAGTTCAATCGCATTTAGTCCGACATCGGCATCATCAAAGGCGAATAGTCCGTCATAAAGACGCTGTTTGCTCAAAACCGCCCCCTGACTGCGTAGCAATAGCCCTAAAAGCGTGGCTTCACGGCGCGTCAGATCAAGGGGGGCACCATTAAGGGTGGCGCTGAGTGCAGCAGGTGAAAAGGCCAGTGGGCCAAGGGTGACGGCGTCCGATTTTTGCTCCGCCTCACGCCGCACCAAGGCCCGCAACCGCGCCTCGAGTTCGCGTTGATCAAACGGTTTGACGAGGTAGTCATCGGCACCCAGATCAAGTGCGGACACGCGATCATCGACGGAAAACAAGGCGGTGAGCATCAACACGGGCGTGCGATCGCCGCGCATGCGCATGTCATGCAACAATTCCGTGCCATTGCGGTCAGGCAGATTGATATCGAGTACAATTGCGTCGTAGCGCTGAACCGCGAGAAAATCCTCGGCCACGGCACAGCTGTCCGCGAGATCGCACGCCATGCCTGTTTTACCCAACCGGATCGCCACGGCTTCGGCGACATCGGCGGCGTCTTCGACGATCAATATGCGCATCTTGTTCCCCTCCGTCGACCTTGGCCCATCGTGACAGGTTCACGACAGCTTAACCATCTACAGTTCCCTCATAGCAAGTCGCGAGGAGACCGCAAACCTGTGGTGCGAGTGCTTTGGACCTCGGGCGGCCATACGGCCCGACAAAATAATATATGTGGAGGAGAATACACATGATCATCAAGGCAACCCGCCTTACAGTCGCCGCAGCTTTGCTTGGCGCATCCACCTTTGGCGCTGTCGCTGAGGGCTTTACCCCTGAAAACCCCGAGTGTATCGCGCCTGCGAACCCCGGCGGCGGTTGGGATTTCACTTGCCGTCAGGTCGGCAAGTCACTTCAAGATCGCGGTCTTTTGGAAAAAACCATGCAGGTTGTGAACCTTGCGGGTGGCGGCGGTGGCGTGGCCTTTGCTGAAGTTGTCAACAAACGTGGCGATGATAACGATCTGATCGTTGCGGCCTCTGCAGCGACTGCGACACGTCTGGCTCAAGGTGCATACCCTGGCAACTCTATGGACGAAGTGCGTTGGTTGGCCTCTATCGGTGCTGACTACGGTGTGATCGCTGTGGCCGCAGATAGCGATATTGCGGATTTGCCCGCGCTGCTCGACACCATCAAAGCCGATCCAACCACAATTTCTGTTGCAGGCGGTTCTGCCGTTGGCGGTTGGGATCACCTCAAAGTGCTCATCGCCGCAAATGCCTATGGCATCGATGATGTGCGTTCTGTGAAGTACATCGCGTTTGACGGTGGTGGCGAGGCTGTCACACAGCTTCTCGCAGGGTCCGTTCAGGCGTTCACAGGTGATATCTCCGAGGCCAAAGGCTTCGTCGATAGCGGCGATATTCGCGTTTTGGCCGTTCTCTCTCCTGAGCGTCTTGGCGGTGAGTTTGCGGATTTCCCAACAGCAAAAGAGCAAGGCGTTGACGCCATCGGCGCAAACTGGCGCGGGTTCTACGCACCGGGCGATATGAGCGACGAAGCATATGACGCATGGGTTGGCAAAATCGCCGACCTCTATGCGACACCTGAGTGGAAAGAAACCATGGCCAACAACGGCATGGCCCCGCTTGATCTGCAAGGTGACGCGTTCGAAGCTTTCGTAGCAAACAGCGTGTCCCAGATCCAAACCATCTCCAAAGAGATCGGTATCATCAAATAAGCGTTCTGAACGCCACTTATTTGAGGGCGTCGCATGCGAGTGCGGCGCCCACTCTTTACCCACGTCCCTTTTTATCCGTTACCTCAAGAGGATCGTCCCATGAGTGATCGAATTTTTGGACTTGTCGGCCTGCTCATCGCCATTGGTTTTGCTTTCGCAGCTCTCGCGATTGAGGAAAGCTTTTTGTCCGATGCTGTAGGTCCCAAAGCCTTCCCGCTAATCATTGCCGCCATTCTTGGCCTTAGTTCCATCGTTATTGCGCTCAAGCCCGATAGTGCGCCCGAATGGCCGAGCCTTGGCCGGCTTGCCGAAATTCTATCCGCAGTTGTGGTCATGATGCTCTATGCCGAACTTTTGCCCGTATTGGGCTTTTTGATCGCGACCGCATTTGCCGCAGCCTATTTGACATGGCGTTTGGGATCGGGGCTTGTTGCGACCGTTTTGACGGGGCTCGGTACATCTGGTGGCATTTACGTTGTCTTTCACCTCGTGCTTGGCTTGTCGCTCGCACGTGGCCCACTTGGCTTT
Organism: Celeribacter marinus; assembly: GCF_001308265.1. Classification (GTDB taxonomy): domain Bacteria; phylum Pseudomonadota; class Alphaproteobacteria; order Rhodobacterales; family Rhodobacteraceae; genus Celeribacter; species Celeribacter marinus. The sequence goes on along the minus strand of NZ_CP012023.1, from coordinate 2,738,906 downwards.
TAAAGGAGAACACTCATGGATACTTTGACGTCTCTTGCGGACGGATTTGCCATTGCATTGACGTGGCAAAACATCCTTTTGGCCCTGCTGGGCTGTTTTTTGGGCACTGTAATGGGCGCGCTTCCGGGTCTTGGTCCGTCGAACGGTGTGGCGATTTTGATCCCACTGGCGTTCACGCTTGGCCTTGGCGCGACACCCTCCCTTATTTTGCTGACCTCTGTCTATTACGGCGCGATGTATGGCGGGCGTATTTCGTCCATCTTGCTCAACATTCCGGGTGACGAGCCTGCGATGATGACCTGTCTTGACGGGCACCCGATGGCGAAAAAAGGTATGGCTGGACAAGCTCTTTCCCTGTCTGGCATTGCCTCTTTCGTCGGGGCGTTCTTTGCGACTTGGGGGCTTATTTTCCTCGCGCCGCAACTCGTGAAAATCGCGTTGTTGTTCGGACCGGCTGAATATTTCGCGCTGTTTGCCTTGGCCTTCATGACGCTTGGCGGCGTGTCGTCGACGAATCAAGCCAAATCGGCATTTGCGGCGGCACTTGGGCTTGGCTTTGCGATGATCGGCGTTGATACGCAGACGGGTGTGCCACGCTTTACCTTTGGCGAAGTCCACCTGTATGACGGGCTTGATTTCCTTGTCGCAATCGTTGGCCTCTTTGCGCTCTCCGAAGTGTTCATTTTCTTGGAACACCGCCACGGGAACGCAGAAGGCACGGCGGACAAGATCAAAGTGGGGCGTCTCACCCCGCCGATGTCGATGATCAAAGACACCACACCGACCATGATCCGCTCGACGTTATTGGGCTTTGTTGCAGGTGTTTTGCCCGGTGCGGGGGCGTCCCTTGGTTCCTTTATCGCGTACTCTTTCGAGAAACGTTTGGTCGATAAAGACGGCAAGACGTTTGGCAAGGGCGATCCACGTGGTGTCGCCGCACCTGAGGCGGGCAACAACGCCGCGGCCGGCGGCGCGCTTGTTCCTATGCTTGCGCTTGGTGTTCCGGGGTCGGGGACCACTGCGGTGCTTTTGGCGGTGTTGTTGTCGCTCAACATCACACCTGGCCCGTTGTTGTTCACACAAAATCCGGATGTGGTCTGGGGTCTGATCGCGGCGCTTTTCATCGCGAACTTTATGCTCTTGGCGATGAACATCCCGATGGTGGGTCTATTCACCCGCCTGTTGATGGTGCCTCCGCGTATCTTGATGCCCGTTGTGGCGATGGTGTCGTTTGTTGGGATCTACGGTATTTCAGGTTCGTCATTCGATCTCTTGGTGATGATCGGGTTTGGTGTCTTGGGGTGGGTGCTTCGTAAATTTGATGTGCCACTTGTTCCCATCATCCTTGGAACACTCTTGGGCAACTCGATGGAGAACAACCTGCGGCGCGCCATCACAATCGACAATGGTGACTGGATGACGTTGGTTGATAGCCCGCTATCGATCACACTCTGGCTGATTGCCATTATTGGCTTCATCTTGCCTGTCATCTTTGGACGTAAGGTAAAGGCGCAAATGCGTGCACGGGCCGACGACGAAGGCGCATTGCGCGACTAACGAAATGACGCGCAAGCGGGGGATCCTCGCTTGCGCGTATCCGTGGCCTCGGGGCTGTGCTCCTCGCGCGTATAGAAAACAGGTGACCTGCGCCGCTCACCTGCTATTTTCATCCACATGACCACCTTTATTTCACACCAAGCAGAGCAGCTATCGGCGCTTTTGAGCGAACGGCTTGGCGTGCATGCGGGGGTGGGTTTTGCTGGGAAGCTCGCAAAGGCGGGGCGTCGATTGCCGCGCTGGGCGCGCCGTGACGGGGCCGTCATCGTTACGGCAATGCAGTGGGAAACCCATCCAATGTTGTCGCGCCAGATAGACCACGACCGTGTGGCGCGTGCGGTCAAAAACTTGACGCGTCACCTCGGCGGTTTGGATGCCTCAAAGCGGCGCAAGAACAAAATCCTTGATCTGATTGCGAGCATTGCCTTTGTCGTGTGTGTCACGGTTGGCTTGATCTTGGGCATCATGATCTGGCGAGACTTGATTTAGCACTACAGATGTTGACGCCATAAAAAAGGGGCCATGACTGGCCCCTTTGATCTGTGATGTTCGCGGTGGTTTAGAGGTTCGGGTACAGCGGGAATTGTGCGCAGAGCGCCTCAACTTCGGCTTTCACTTTGGCCTCAACAGCCGCGTTGCCCTCTTCGCCGTTCTGGGCAAGGCCGTCTACAACCTCGACGATCAGATCTGCAATCTTGCGGAACTCGGCCTCGCCAAATCCGCGTGTGGTGCCGGCGGGCGAGCCAAGACGCACGCCAGATGTCACCATTGGTGGCTCGGGATCAAACGGAATGCCGTTTTTGTTACAGGTGATGTGCGCGCGGCCCAAAGCGTTTTCAGTCGCGTTTCCTTTGACGCCTTTGGGACGCAAATCAACGAGCAAAACGTGGGTGTCTGTGCCGCCTGTAACGATATCAAGGCCACCTTTCATCAACTGGTCTGCCATCGCTTGGGCGTTTTTCACAACCTGTGCAGCGTAGTCTTTGAACTCGGGGCGAAGCGCCTCAGCAAAGGCCACCGCTTTGGCCGCGATCACGTGCATGAGCGGGCCGCCCTGAATACCGGGGAAAATCGCGGAGTTCACTTTTTTGGCGATCTCGACATCATTGGTCAGGATCATGCCGCCACGTGGGCCGCGTAGGGTTTTGTGTGTTGTGGTGGTGACAACATCGGCATGCGGGAACGGGGATGGGTGTTGACCACCCGCGACGAGACCCGCGAAGTGCGCCATGTCGACCATCAAAATGGCGCCAACGGAATCCGCAATTTCACGCATCTTTGCGAAGTTCACCTGACGCGGAATGGCCGAGCCGCCTGCTATAAGCATCTTGGGTTTGTGCTCGGTCGCAAGCTCTTGGATCTGGTCGTAGTCGATGCGCTGATCTTGCTTGCGTACGCCGTACTGGATCGCGTTGAACCATTTGCCGGACTGGTTCGGCTTTGCGCCGTGGGTCAGGTGACCGCCCGCGTCAAGCGACATGCCGAGGATGGTGTCACCCGGCTGCAAGAGCGCTTGGAACACGCCTTGGTTTGCTTGGGAGCCCGAGTTTGGTTGTACGTTGACGTATTTACAGCCGAACAATTCCTTTGCACGGTCGCGCGCAAGGTTCTCGGCGATGTCCACAACATCACAGCCGCCATAGTAGCGGCGTCCGGGATATCCTTCGGCGTATTTGTTGGTCAAAACCGATCCCTGTGCTTGCATCACAGCGGCGGACACGATGTTTTCGGAGGCGATCAATTCGATCTCATCGCGTTGACGGCCAAGCTCGTTTGTGAGGACGTCAAAGATTGCGGGGTCGCGTGATGAAAGGTCTTCGGTAAAGAAACCGGCGTCGCGGACGTTGGAAGTCATGGGGGTGCTCCTTGGCAGCAGGGACGAGTCTGCGGTTTGTTTAGCCAAAGTGAGCGCCGTGGAAAACCCATAACACGTGCATAATGATCTTGAATGGGCCTGTTTTGATGTCATGTCTGTCCAGTTGGTATGAGGCCTTCGGGCGCAGCATGCTGAAAAGACGTGAAAACCTTGTCGTGGTTTGATAGGCACACTGACAAGGGCGGCACCGCATTCGTGTCGCGGATCACTACAGAAAGTTGAGATATCATGGTCAAAATCGCCATTGCGGCCAGCGAAGCACAAGCCGCACAGCGCGCCTTCGAGCGCCTGCAACTACGCTACACGCCTGTTGCGGCTGAGGAGGCGGACGTCATCGTGGCGCTTGGCGGGGACGGTTTCATGCTGCAAACGTTACATGCGACCATGCATCTGGACGTGCCTGTGTACGGTATGAATTGCGGCACAGTCGGCTTTTTGATGAATGAATTTCACGAGGAGGGCTTGCGTGATCGCCTGTCCGAAGCCGTAGAAGAGGTGATTAATCCGCTGCGCATGAGGGCGTTGGGGGCGGATGGTGAGATGCATCACGCGCTGGCAATCAATGAGGTATCGATGCTGCGTGCGGGCCCGCAAGCGGCCAAATTGCGCGTCTCCGTCGATGGCAAAATACGAATGGAAGAGCTGGTATGTGATGGGGTTTTGCTCTCCACGCCCGCAGGGTCCACGGCGTATAACTATTCGGCACGCGGTCCGATTTTGCCGATTGGGTCCGATGTTTTGGCGCTCACCGCGATGGCGGCGTTTCGTCCGCGGCGGTGGCGCGGTGCGCTTTTGCCAAAATCCGCAACTGTTCGGATTGATATTTTGGAACCCGAAAAGCGTCCCGTGATGGCGGACGCCGATAGTCGCTCTGCCGGCAATGTGCTTTGGGTTGAAATCGCCTCTGAGCCATCCGTGAACCACCGGATTTTGTTCGATCCCGGTCATGGGTTGGAAGAGCGGTTGTTGCGCGAGCAATTCACCTAAAGTCCGCAACCGAGCGCCCCAAACGAAAACGCGCCCCGATTGGAGCGCGTTTTGTCTGATTTGGTGGGGGTCTATTGAGCGTAGCCAATGGCCTGTAGCGCTACCTTGATCTCGTTGAGTATCTCGGGATCATCGATGGTGGCGGGCATTTTGTAGTCTTCGCTATCTGCGATTTTAACCATGGTGGCGCGCAGAATTTTGCCCGAGCGGGTTTTAGGCAGACGGTCGACAACACAGGCCAGTTTGAAGGCGGCCACGGGGCCGATGTCGTTGCGCACGGCGGCGACACACTCTTTGACAATGGTCGCATGATCGCGGTCGCAGCCCTTGTTGAGGCACAAGAACCCCATAGGCATTTGACCCTTGAGTTGATCGGTGACGCCAATCACGGCGCACTCGGCAACATCGGGGTGACCCGCCAGAACCTCCTCCATTGCGCCGGTCGATAGGCGGTGGCCCGCCACGTTGATCACGTCATCGGTGCGCGCCATGATGTAGAGGTAACCATCGTCATCCTTCATCCCCGCATCACCCGTCTCATAATAGCCGGGGAAGGTGTTGAGGTAGGACTTTTTATAGCGCTCTTCGGCATTCCACAGGTTTTGCAGCGTGCCGGGGGGCAGGGGCAGTTTGATCGCGATGGCACCAAGTTCGCCGTTGGCAACGGGGTGGCCCGCGTCATCCAGAATGTCGATCTCATAGCCGGGCATTGCCACCGAGGGCGATCCGACTTTGACAGGCAGTTCTTCGATGCCAAGCGGGTTGGCGGCAATGGCCCATCCCGTTTCGGTCTGCCACCAGTGATCAATCACGGGGATGCCAAGATGCTTTTGCGCCCATTTGATCGTGTCGGGGTCCGCACGTTCGCCTGCGAGGAACAAGGCCTGAAGGTCATGGAGCTTGTAGCGCTTGATCCATTCGCCATCGGGGTCTTCGCGTTTAATCGCCCTCAGGGCCGTTGGTGCAGTAAAGAACGATTTGACGCGGTGGTTTTGGATAATTTTCCAGAACACGCCTGCGTGCGGCGTCCCGATGGGCTTGCCCTCGAACACCAATGTCTCGGCCCCCGTGATCAGCGGTCCGTAACAGATGTAGGAGTGACCCACGACCCATCCGACGTCGGACGCGGCCCAGAACCGTTCTCCGGGTCCGACATTGTAGATGTTTTTCATCGTCCATTGCAGCGCCACAAGGTGCCCGCCCGTGGCGCGAATGACGCCCTTGGGTTGGCCTGTGGTGCCTGAGGTGTAGAGAATATAGGCGGGGTGGTTGCCCTCAACGGGAACGCATTCGGCGGGTTTGACGCCGTATTGGAACCCGTGCCAGCTAAAGTCGCGGCCCTCGACGAGTTTTGCAACCTCTTGTTCACGTTGGAAAATCACACAGAAATCAGGTTTGTGCTCCGCCATATCAATGGCTTTGTCGAGCAGCGGCTTATAGTGCACCACGCGGTTTGGTTCCAACCCGCAGGACGCCGCAATGATGGCTTTGGGTGTGCAGTCGTCGATCCGCACGGCAAGCTCATTGGCGGCAAACCCACCAAAGACAACCGAATGAACCGCGCCAATACGTGCACAGGCAAGCATCGCCTCAAGGGCCTCGGGGATCATCGGCATGTAAATGATAACGCGGTCGCCCTTGCCCACGCCGCGCATTTGCAGCGCACCTGCAAGCGAGGCCACGCGGTCACGCAGCTCTTTATATGTAATACCTTTTGAGGAGTGGGTGATCGGGCTTTCGTGCATGATCGCAAGGTTATCACCACGCCCCTCATCGACGTGACGATCCACGGCGTTGTAACACGTGTTGGTCATCCCGTCAGAAAACCACTCGTAAATTGGTGCGTTTTCGTCGAACAAGGCCTTTGACGGCTTTTCGTACCAAAAAATGTCCTCGGCCGCCTGCATCCAGAACTTTTCCGGATCGGCTTTCCACGCGCCATAAACGTCTGCGTAACCCATTGGTATTCTCCTCACTAATAGCGCGATTAAACGCTTTCAGTGACCACCTCGCAAGGTCTCCTCCCTGTGCCAGATGGTCACTGATTGCCGACTTTCGCCGTGCAAGCTCTCTACTCACGCCCCCGTCCTAGCAAAGCCATCGAGTCGTTTGGTAAAAATATTGCAAACCTGTGTAGCAAATTGATTTGCAAAGTTTGCAGTTCGCCGCATGTGCAAACGAAAATCGCCCGCCCCTGTGATGGGGCGGGCGATGTCGGTGGTGTTGCGTGTTCGTCTTAGCCGTAGTGCGTCACAGGTGTGCCTGCGATGGCCGACATGTTCAAAAGTCCGCGTGATGTAATGGACGGTGTCACGATGTGCGCACGGTTCCCCATGCCCATCAAGATTGGCCCAACTTCCAAACCGCCCCCTTTGGCTTTGAGGATGTTGCGCACACCCGACGATGCATCTGCGATGGCAAAGACGAGCGCGTTAGCCGGTCCCTCAAGGCGCGAGTTGGGGAACGAGCGCTCGCGTAGATCGGGGGTCAAGGCACTATCAATATGCATTTCACCCTCGTAGATGAAATCACGCGGCTCACTATCAAGGATCGCAATCGCCTCACGCATATGGCGGCCCGTCATACAGTTGAGGTTGCCAAACTCGGAGTGTGAACATAGCGCGATATTTGGATCAATGCCAAAGCGGCGGATGTGTCGCGCCGTGGCGCATACGGTTTCCGCGATTTGTGCGGGCGTGGGTTCGGTATGCACATGCGTGTCGGCAATGAACAGCGGCCCATCTTCCAAAATCATCAACGACAGCGCACCTACGGGGTGCAACTCTTTGGTTCCGAGGATTTGTTCGATGTAGTTGAGGTGCCACAAATACTGACCGAATGTGCCGCAAATCATGCTGTCGGCGTGACCCTCATGGACCATGATGGCACAGATAGCGGTGGTGTTGGTGCGCATGATGGCCTTGGCCAGATCGGGTGTGACGCCGCGCCGCTCCATGAGTTTATGATAGGACTGCCAATACTGTTTGTAGCGGCTGTCATTCTCCGGGTTTACGATCTCAAAATCTATGCCGGGGCGGATTTTCAACCCCGCGCGTTCGGCACGCATCGCGATGACCTCAGGGCGGCCAACGAGGATGGGCATGTCGGTGGTCTCTTCGATCATCGCTTGGGCGGCGCGCAAAACGCGTTCGTCCTCCCCTTCGGCAAAGGCAATGCGGCGCTCTGCTTGTGAAGCTGCATGAAACACCGGACGCATCAACAATGCCGATTTAAAGACAGAGTGATCCAAGCTTTGTTTGTAGGCGTCGAGGTCGGCCATAGGACGGGCTGCCACGCCACTTTCCATTGCGGCACGAGCCACGGCAGAGGCCACAACGCCCATGAGGCGCGGATCGAATGGTTTTGGGATCAGGTATTCAGCGCCAAAGGTCATGCGCTCGTCTTGGTAGGCGGCGGCGGCTTCGGCCGATGTGGTTGCGCGCGCTAGGGCAGCGATGCCTTCGATACATGCAATCTGCATTTCATCGTTGATCTCGCTTGCGCCTACATCGAGTGCTCCGCGAAAGATGAACGGGAAGCACAGTACGTTGTTCACTTGGTTCGGGTAATCCGAGCGGCCTGTGGCGATAATTGCATCTGGTGCCACCTTTTTCACGGCATCGGGCATGATTTCGGGTGTCGGGTTGGCAAGTGCAAAGATGATCGGCTGTTTTGTCATCTTTTTGACCATGTCGGCGGTCAAGACGCCCGGACCAGAGAGGCCAAGGAATAGATCCGCGCCGTCGATGACGTCATCCAATGTGCGTAGATCAGATTTTTGCGCGTATTCGGCTTTTTGCGCGGTCATTTCCTCGGTGCGGCCCTCATAGACAAGGCCAGCAATGTCGCAAAGCCAGACGTTTTCACGTTTTAGCCCAAGTTTGAGAAGCATATTGAGGCAGGCGATTCCGGCGGCACCGCCACCGGTTGAGACGACTTTGATGTCTTCGATCTTTTTGCCTGCAACGCGCAACGCGTTGGTTGCGGCCGCGCCGACAACAATGGCTGTTCCGTGCTGATCATCATGAAATACGGGAATATTCATGCGTTCGCGGCACAGTTTTTCCACGATAAAGCAGTCGGGGGCTTTGATATCTTCGAGGTTGATCGCGCCGAATGTCGGCTCAAGCGCGCAGACGATGTCAGCCAATTTTTCAGGATCTGTCTCGTTCACTTCGATATCGAAACAGTCAATGTTGGCAAATTTCTTGAATAGAACAGCTTTGCCTTCCATCACGGGTTTGGAGGCGGCAGCGCCGATATTGCCCAGACCCAAAACAGCGGTACCGTTGGTCACAACTGCCACAAGGTTTCCGCGCGATGTGTAGCGGCTTGCCGTGCTCGGATCGTTTTTGATTTCCAAACAGGCTTCTGCGACGCCAGGCGAGTATGCGCGCGCGAGGTCGCGACCGTTCGCAAGTGGCTTTGTCGCGCGAATTTCGAGTTTCCCGGGCTTTGGGAATTCGTGATAATCGAGGGCCGCCTTGCGAAGGCTTTCGTCTCTCTTGTCGTCTGCCATGGGTCTCTCCAGAATTTAGTTTAATACTAAACTAATTTAAAACTGCGCGCATGTCACGCTCTGTTTTCTTTGCCCATACGCCGTTGTGCGGCTGTCACGCAAGCTTTGCATTGGCCATATGGAGAAGGTTAGCGCAAACAGTCTGCATTTAGGTGTGTTGACTGCTATTTTTGGTGATGAGGTCTGCATCGTACTTGCATCCCCATGGCTCAGCGCGCAATCTCGACCATGTAGTCAAATTTTGAAAAAGGCCCACATCCATGTCCCTGATTGACTCTGCCAAAGCGGCTCAAGCCCGCGCCTATGCGCCGTACTCTAACTTCAAAGTTGGCGCAGCGATCAAGACGTCATCAGGCGCGGTTTTCGCGGGCGTCAATGTCGAGAACGTGGCCTACCCCGAGGGCACATGTGCCGAGGCGGGCGCGATTGCGGCGATGGTTTTGGGGGGCGAGACACATATCACAGAAGTCGCCGTGATCGGATCGGGTGATGCGCCAACGCCGCCCTGTGGCGGGTGTCGTCAAAAGTTACGCGAATTTGCCGCGCCGGATGTTAAGGTCACAATGATGTCGCGCACAGGCGAAACCTTGACCATGACGGTTGGTGAGTTGCTACCGGGCGCGTTCAGTCACGAGCACATGGATTAATCCGAGATGGACGCACGCCGCATCATTGAAAAACTACGCGACAAAACGACCCTTACGGACGTAGAATTGCAGTGGTTTGCCCAAGGCCTTGCAAGCGGGGAGGTGACAGACGCACAAGCCGGTGCGTTTGCGATGGCCGCGCTGTTGAACGGAATGTCGGACCCTGAACGCGTGGGGTTAACGCTTGCGATGCGCGACAGCGGGCGCGTGATGACATGGGATGCGCCGTCTCCCGCGATGGACAAACACTCTACAGGCGGAATTGGCGATTGCGTGTCTTTGATCCTCGCGCCCGCGCTTGCGGCGCTTGGCGGGTTTGTCCCTATGGTGTCGGGTCGTGGTCTGGGCCACACGGGCGGAACCCTTGATAAACTCGAGGCCATTCCGGGTCTCAAAACTGAAGTCAGCGAAGATAGGTTTCGCGCCATCATGGCGCAAACCGGTTTTGCAATTGTGTCCGCGACGGGGTCTATCGCCCCCGCAGACAAGCGCCTTTATGCGATCCGCGATGTGACGGGAACGGTGGAGAGTATTGATCTCATCACGGCGTCGATCCTATCCAAAAAGCTTGCAGCGGGGCTTGAGGGGTTGGTGCTTGATGTCAAATGTGGGTCGGGGGCGTTTATGCAAACGCGTGACGATGCGCGCGCTTTGGCACAAAGTCTTGTTACCACTGCAAACGGGGCAGGGTGCAAAACCTCCGCTTTGATCACCGATATGAGCCAACCGTTGTGTCCGTGGATGGGCAATGCCCTTGAGGTGATGGCCGTTATGGAGGCGATGACGAGTGGCGAGGTGGATAATCGCCTTTGCGATCTCACATGTGCATTGGGCGGTGAGTTGATGGTGTTGTCCGGTATGGCCCATGACGCAGATCACGCCGCATTGGCTGTCCGAGGTACGTTGAGCGATGGTTCTGCGGCTGAACGGTTCGGTCAGATGGTTCATGCACTGGGCGGGCCGCGCGACTTTGTTGACCATTGGCGCGATCGCTTGCCGTCCGCGCCCGTGGTGCGCGATGTCGTGGCGCACCAATCAGGATATGTTGCGCAGATGGATGGTCATGCACTTGGCATGGCGGTTGTTCATTTGGGCGGCGGTCGTCTCAAGGGGGATGATAGAATTGATCCGGCCGTGGGGTTCTCCAACTTTTGCATGACGGGTGAGTATCTGGGTCAAGATGATCTGATTGCGACGATCCATGCGCGCTCTGACGCCGATGCCGACCGCGCCGAGGCCGCTATTCGTGCGGCTGTGTCATGGACCGCGCAGCGGCCTGAGGCCGTGCCACTTGTATTTGAAAAGGTATCCGGATGAGCCGTGCATTTTTGATTGTGATGGATTCCGTTGGCTGTGGCGGTGCGCCCGATGCCGATCAGTTTTTCAATGGGGACACCCCTGACACCGGCGCCAACACGTTGGCCCATATTGCCCAAGCCTGTGCTGACGGTCAGGCGGAGGACGGCCGGACGGGGCCACTGCGGGTGCCAAATCTGGATGCGCTTGGGCTTAGCGCGGCCATCGCGGTTGCATCGGATGATCGTGCCCCGCATTTGGGCGCGCAGCCGCAAGGTCTATTCGGCGCCGCCGCCGAGGTTTCACAGGGCAAGGATACGCCATCGGGCCACTGGGAATTGGCGGGCGTCCCCGTGCCGTGGGATTGGGGCTATTTCCCTAAAACTGAGCCGTCATTTCCACAAGACATTATGGAATTGACCGCCAAATTATGCGGTGCGGGTGGCACCTTGGCCAATTGCCACGCCTCAGGCACTCAAGTGATTGATGACTTTGGTGCGCAGCACGTCAAAACAGGCTGGCCCATCTGTTACACCTCTGTGGACAGCGTGATGCAAATCGCGGCCCACGAGGACCATTTCGGCTTGGATCGATTGTTGCAGCTATGCCAAGATCTCGCGCCAACGCTACACGCTATGAAAATCGGTCGCGTGATTGCGCGTCCCTTTGTCGGCAATGAGGTGGACGGGTTTACACGCACACTTAACCGCCATGACTACGCCATCGCACCGCCTGCGCCAACGCTTTGTGATTGGGCCAAGGCCGCAGGGCGCAAGGTTTATGCGGTCGGAAAGATCGGCGACATCTTTTCTATGCAAGGTATCGATGAGGTGCGCAAAGGGGCGGATGTGACCTTGTTCGATCACTTGTGTGATGTGATGGAGGAGGCCGCAGACGGATCGTTTACCTTTGCCAACTTTGTCGAGTTTGACAGTCTTTACGGCCATCGCCGTGACGTGTCGGGCTATGCGCGCCACCTCGAGTGGTTCGACGCCCAGATTTCGCGCTTGATGGAGCGTGCGCGCCCCGATGATTTGATCTTGTTCACCGCCGATCACGGCAATGATCCGACATGGGTCGGCACCGACCACACGCGCGAAATGGTCCCCGTTGTAGGCTACGGGGTCGGGGCGCGCGCCATTGGCCGTGTCGCCTTTGTCGATGTTGCCGCCTCGATTGCCGATCACCTTGAAATTGAAAGCCTAGGGGCGGGAAAATCGTTCCTGTGACCCAAACCGTTCTCCTGCCAGACTAAGGATGCCATCCGATGCTTGACCACCTAACGATCGTGAAACACCCCCTTGTTCAACACAAACTGACGCTCATGCGCGAGGTGGAAACCTCAACGGCGGTGTTCCGTCAGCTTTTGCGCGAAATTTCGCAGCTCTTGGCGTATGAGGTCACGCGCGAATTGGATATGACCACAAAACGGATCGAGACGCCGATGCAGCCGATGGATGCGCCGGTTCTTGATGGGAAAAAGCTTGCGCTGATCTCTATCTTGCGGGCTGGAAACGGGTTGCTTGATGGTGTGCTCGAACTGATTCCATCGGCACGGGTCGGGTTTGTTGGATTGTACCGTGACGAACAAACGCTTCAACCGGTGCAATACTATTTCAAAGTGCCTGATGCACTTGAAGACCGGCTTGTGATTGCTGTTGATCCGATGCTTGCCACCGGCAACTCGTCCGTTGCCGCCATTGATTTGCTCAAACAGGCTGGTGCGAAAAACATCCGCTTCTTATGCCTTTTGGCTGCCCCTGAAGGGGTTGCACGGATGAAAGAGGCACATCCAGATGTGCCAATCGTCACCGCGTCTTTGGATGAAAAGCTAAACGAGCATGGGTATATCGTGCCCGGCTTGGGCGATGCTGGCGACCGTATGTTTGGCACGAAATAGCGTTTGAGGCGGTGGATTCACCTTTGCAAGCTAGAGGGAAGTGATGTAGCGTCACCCACAACATTTTGTGTGGGGGCGCACCATGACGGCCTTTAGATCAGTATCCATTGTGGCGCTCTTTGCCATGATTTTATGTGCGCCGTTGAGTGCCAAAACTTTGCGCAATGCAGATGAACCTGCGGAGTTCCCTCCGTCGAGTTTCACGGGGTCACAATACGTGGACAGCCGAGGCTGTGTTTACGTGCGCGCAGGCGGTGCCGCTGGTACGCAATGGGTGCCCCGCGTGACGCGCTCTCGCGATGTGATGTGCGGTTTTAAACCCACTCAAGTTGCGGGTTCAAACCTGCCCGTTATCAAAGATCCCGTTGCACAAGCCCCTGCAATGGTGGCCCCAGTGGCCGTTGCAACTGTTGCGCCAACGCGAACAACGCCCACCTCACCTATGGCGGTTCGCGCCGCGACACCACAGGTCGTCGCCGTACAACCCGTACAAGCGCCTCGCCCCGCAACCGTGACGCTACCGCGTCCTAGCGTTGCTGTCGCACAAATGCCAAAGCCTGCCACCGTACAACTGCCAAGCAGCGCGCCCACGCAAGGTGCACGCACCCAATCGCTTAGTGTGCGCAATGGGCCGCAAGCCGCGCATCCCTCCGATTATGTGATGAAGCGTCTGCCCGCAGGAGTGACCGTGCGCACGGCCGCTGGCGAAAAGATGACGACCACGCAACCGACGATGGTTCGGGTGCCTGTTGCATCGGTTAACCGCATCGCGGCGCCTGTCCGCACCGCTTATGTACAGCCCGCTTATGTTCAACCATCGTCGAGTGGGTGTTCCAATTTGAGTGGGAATGCCGCGCAGTTTATGACGGCAACAGATGTCCGGTGCGGCCCACAGCCCCAGCATCCGTCAAGTTTTGTCGTTCGGCGTCAGGCGCAAGCTTTGCAGGCACAGGCACATACCGTTGATCTACACCGCGCCGCTGCCGCTCAAGGGTTTACAATTGCGCGCCCCGTCACAGCGCGCATTCCCGCGGGCTACAGTCGTGTGTGGGATGACGGGCGTTTGAACCCAAATCGTGGCCCGCGCACCTATGCAGGTGACTTGCAACAAGCGCAGGTCTGGACACAAGACACACCTGCGCGCGATGTCTATGCGCCCAAGCCTAAGACGTTTTGGCAATCCTTGTTTGGAACAGGTCAGAGCAAAACCACCGTCTATGTGCCTCAGGCACAGGTGGCCATGGTCGCGCCCTCCCGTATATCGACCAAAAGCGCCGCACCTATTCACACGCCTAAAACCCAGTCCGCGCCAGCAAATTTGCGCTACGTTCAGGTCGGGGCATTCGGGGTGGCAGCGAACGCTGACAATTCAATTGCCCGCCTGACATCGTTGGGCGTGCCTGTGTCGTCGCAGGTCCTCAATCGTGGCGGCAAATCCATCAAGATGGTGCTTGCTGGTCCGTTTGCATCGTCGCAACAGACTTTGGCGGCACTTGGCTCCATTCGCTCCGCTGGCTACGCGGACGCCTTTGCGCGCAAGTAAGCCATCCCGCCCCGTTTGAGTTGTCGGGTGGTTTAGCTCCCGCAAATGCCTTGGAGTGCGACCCAGTCGCCATCTGAAAGCGTTGCGCGGGTATTGTCGATGTGGATTGCATCCGCTTCGATCAGCGGGAGGGTTTGCGCACCTGTGATGTCGACAGCATAGGCATAGGGGGCGATATGCACCTGAGCGCGTACAAATCTCTCAATCAATGAATCCGTTGCAACAATTGCGGCGGGTGGTGAGATCAAAAGTGCTTCGGTGTGCGCATCCAATGTCGCGGCGTCGATGTGGCCGGTTGTTAACAGGCGCAGGGTCGCCATGAGGCCGGATTGTTTTAGAAGTCGCTCAAGTGGATCATCTTGTTGCGCGCGCTCCATTTCGGCCAAGGCGTAGCCTGCTGGAACGGCGGGGTCGTCAAAATCCTCGACCAATGAGCGGTTCAATAAGACAATGCGCCCGGGTAGATGTTGCGTGCTCGGCACGCCGCTTTGTACCACAACGAGACGCCCGCCCTCGGTTGCGCGCAAGCGGGTGTTGAGGTGCTCAAGAGCGAGCGCTCCGCGTGCTGTGGAGCATGGCTGTCCCGACAGGCGCTGCATCCGGTCAAGAAGCTGTGCGCCAATTTCATTGCGCGTCACATCGGGGACAATTGAAACCGCCTGACGGATAAGAGCGTTCGGCAGCCAAAAGATCCCAAGCCCAACACAGGCCGCAACGGCCCCGCCAATCACAAGGCCCCGCAACCGTCCGGGGTGGGTGCGTCCACGTTCCAAAGCGCGGTGAATGCGCGCAATCCCGTCAATAAGGGTGGAGTCGTCGACTTCCAAACGCTCATCGGTGTTTGGGTCAGGACTATAGAGCGCTTTTTTTTCGTTGGTGCCGTTCACGCGTTCAATGGCGGGTAGGGACCAATGCGCCAAAGGTGTGCCTGCGAAATCTGAAATGACGAGCGTGGCATCCCCAATGGTCACGAGGACCTCGCGTTTTTGGGTTTCCCCCTCGGCTCGCCAAAGTGCGGATGCCTCGAGACGATCATATTCTGTAAGCGCAGTCATGCGCGGGCCTGCTTTTTTGTTCTTGTTACGTGAGTTTACCGCGCCTTGGTCCACGCGACAATGAAAAGCGGCGTATCATGCCAAACAAGCGCAGGTTGGTCGTATTCGCCGCAAGATCGCCATGCCTTGCGCGCCTTTAGGTTCGGAGCGTCATCCATAGTGTTGATATCTGGTTCGCGCAGCCGCGTTTCCAATGCCATTTCGAGGTTAATAATGTGGGGCGCGACAATAGGGGACGTCATCACCGTTATATAAACCTTAGTGGCGCACCCGTGGCGAATCTCTTTTTGAATCAATGGGGCGGGGTCCGTAGTGAGATTGGACGTGCGCAAATCTGGTTAACACAGGGTGAAAAAACTGCGGGATATGAGCTATTATGGTTAACAATTGGCGGTGACGCGGCGCATTTGCGCGCGTGACGGGATTATGCCACATTTCGGTCCCATTCGCGGCGAATTGTGACCCACCCCAAAGGGCCAAGTGACCTTGCTAGAACGGACGGGCTGCCACCCGCTATGTCCGAGCAAGGGGATGACGATATGAAACTCGGTGAGATTTTCAGGACGCAACCAGCGCGAGATGCGCACGGTTTGCAGCGCGCGTGGACGTTCGCGCAACGGGATGCGTTCGCGCGCCCTATGATATCTGCGGGATTGATCGCGGGCACGCAAGTTGCCACAGGCCTCGGATGGCGCAAGATCGAGGCCGTGCAAGAGGGCGACAAAGTGTTGACCTTCGACGATGGCTTGCAAACCGTTCAACGCCTAGAGCGTAGTTTCATCGATGCGCACAGACACCGTGGACATATCGCAGATGCACCGATTTTTGTGCCTGAGGGGGCACTTGGCAACCGTGATGCCCTGCTTATGTTGCCCGATCAACCCGTGATGGTCGAAAGCGATCTGGGTGAGGAAATGTTTGGGGATCCCTTTACGCTTGTCCCCGCGATGTCTCTCATTGGCTTTAAGGGCATTCGTCAACACACCGACATAGACGTCTTTGAGGTCGTCACACTTTATTTTGAGACAGAACAGGTTGTGTTCGCAAACGTTGGCGCCCTCTTTTACTGTCCGTCCTATTCGGGCGCGGACATGTTGCATATGGCCGACGAGTCCAATGTTCCGGGATACGAGGTGTTATCGCCGGAAAACGCGCGCAAATTGGTTGCTGCTATGATCCGTGAGGATGCAAGTGATGCGATTTGGTCCGACACAGGACGACATCAGCCTGCGCACGCCCGCGTGGCGTGACACGCCGCCACCATTTGGTGAGATAGCCCGCGCAGACCTGCGCGGGCTTTGTTTTGTTTGGTGCTGTGCGATTAGGCCGCTGCTGTGTCGATGCCTGTACCGAACCGTCCGTAGAAGGTTTCGCCGCGATCGGCCATGTCGCGCAAGAGGCTAGGTGTCGCAAAACGCGGACCATGAGTGGCCGTCAGGTTGTCGCAAATCTCCACCGCTTTGGCCGCCCCAATGATGTCGAGCCATGAGAACGGACCACCCGACCACGGCGCAAAGCCCCAACCAAGGATCGCGCCAACATCGCCTTCGCGAATATCGGTCAACACACCGTCTTCGAGGGCGCGCACGGCCTCAAGCACCTGCGCCATCATCAGGCGGTGTTGTACCTCATCCAAGTCGGGCTGCACGTCGGCCACGGGGAACTCGGCGTTGAACCCGTCCCATAACAGGCCGCGCTTACCCGCCTCATCGTAGGTGTAGAACCCCGCGCCGTTCTTTTTGCCCAAACGGTTTTGATCGGCCATCCAGAACACAATCTCGTCTACGGCCTCATCGGGGTAGGCATCGCCCATAGCCGCTTTGGTCGCTTTGGCGATTTTGACACCCAGATCAATCGAGGTTTCATCGACCAGCTGAAGCGGGCCAAGCGGGAAGCCAAGAAGCTTCGCGCCGTTTTCAATCAGCGGCAGATCCACCCCCTCGGCGGCCAAACGAATGCCCTCATTGATGTAGGGAATGATACAGCGGTTGGCGTAAAAGAACCGCGCGTCATTGACCACGATCGGTGTCTTGCGGATTTGGCGCACGAAATCGAGCGCCTTGGCCACGGCAATGTCGCCTGTCTCTTTGCCCTTGATGATTTCGACGAGCAACATCTTGTCCACGGGGGAGAAGAAGTGAATGCCGATGAACTGTTCGGGACGCACGGAGGCCTTGGCCAGTTCGGTTATCGGCAGGGTGGAGGTGTTGGAAGCAAAGATGCAGTCCTCGCCGACAATCGCCTCGACCTTTTTGGTCATTTCGGCTTTGACGCCGATGTCCTCGAACACGGCCTCAACGATCAGATCACAGCCCTTAAGCGCGTCCAGATCGGTGGTGGCGGTGATGCGCGATAGGACCTCGGCCTTTTTCTCGGGCGTGACTTTTTTGCGTGCCATACCCTTGTCGAGGATGCCCTCGGCGTAGGATTTGCCGCGATCTGCCGCGTCTTGGGCCTGATCGATCAGCACGACTTCGATCCCTGCGTTGGCGGCGACATAGGCAATGCCTGCGCCCATCATGCCCGCGCCAAGAACGCCGACGCGGCTGACCTTTTGGTCGTCAACAGCAGGACGGTTTGCGCCTTTTTCAAGCGCCTCTTTGTTGATGAAGAGCGAGCGGATCATCGCGGAAGACGAGGGGTTCATCAGCACATTGGTGAACCAACGCGCCTCGATTTTGAGTGCAGTATCAAACGGGACCATCGCGCCCTCGTAGACCGCCGAGAGCAAGGCCTTGGCGGCAGGATAGACGCCTTTGGTATTGCCATTGACCATCGCAGAGGCGCCGACAAAGGTCATAAAGCCCGCAGGATGGTATGGTGCGCCTCCGGGCATTTTCCATCCCTTTGCGTCCCATGGTTTGAGAATGTCGGCGTCTTTGGCCGATAACACCCATGCTTTGGCCGTGGCGAGCAGTTCATCCGCGGGGACGACCTCATGCACCAACTGGCTCATCTTTGCCTTTTTGGGGTCGAGCATTCTGCCCTCAAGCAAAATTGGTGCTGCTGCCATTGCGCCAACCAGACGCGACACGCGGGTTGTGCCGCCCATGCCGGGGAAGATGCCAACTTTGATCTCGGGCAGGCCGATTTTGGCCTTTGGATTGTCGGCCGCAAAAATGCGGTGTGTTGCAAGCGGCAGCTCAAGGCCGATACCAAGCGCCGTGCCGGGCAGGGCTGCGGCAACAGGTTTGCCGCCCTTGTTGGTTTTGGGGTCCATGCCTGCGCGTTCGATTTTACGCAAGATGGCGTGCATGTTCATCAGGCCGTCCATGAGCCCTTGGGCGGGGTTGTCGCCTGCGGCCTCTTTCATCTTGGCGATGATGTTGAGGTCCATGCCGCCCGCGAAATCGGCCTTGGCCGAGGTGATCACGATGCCTTTGATGTCGTCATCGGCAAGGGCCGCGTCGAAACAGGCCTCTAGCTCGGTGATGCCCTCCATCGAGAGCACGTTCATGGATTTGTTCGGGACGTCCCATGTGATGACGCCAACGCCGTCTGCGTCTTTGCTTAGTGTAAAGTCAGCCATGTTTTCTCTCCCTTACACGCGTTCGATGATGGTTGCGGCACCCATGCCGGATGCAATGCACAAGGTGGCAAGGCCAACGCCCTGACCCGTGCGCTCCAATTCGTCGAGCAACGTGCCGATGATGATTGCGCCTGTCGCGCCAAGCGGGTGGCCCATTGCGATGGACCCGCCGTTGACGTTGACCTTTGCCTGATCGACGTTGAACGCTTGCATAAACCGCATAACCACGGCGGCAAAAGCCTCGTTGACCTCAAACAGATCAATGTCGGAAATACTCATGCCACTGTCGGCCAAAATTTTCTGCGTGACGGGCACGGGGCCGGTGAGCATGATGGTCGGGTCGGTGCCGATTTTGGCGGTGGCGCGGATGCGGGCGCGGGGTTTGATGCCCCATTTTTCGCCGAATTCCTTGTTGCCGATCAGCACGCCTGCGGCACCGTCGACGATACCCGACGAGTTGCCCGCGTGGTGGATGTGGTTAATGCGTTCAAGGTGCGGATACTTCATCAACGCCACAGCATCAAAGCCGGGCATGACTTCGCCCATGTCTTTGAACGAGGCTTTGAGTGCACCAAGCGCGTCCGTTGTGGTGCCCGGACGCATGTATTCGTCACGGTCCAAAATGGTCAGACCGTTTTGATCGAGCACAGGCACGATGGATTTGTCGAACCTGTTGTCTGCCCATGCGGCTGCTGCGCGATTCTGGCTTTCAACGGCGAGAGCATCCGCCTGTTCGCGGGTGAAGCCGTATTCGGTCGCGATGATATCGGCGGAGATGCCTTGTGGGACAAAATAGGTCGACATGGCAAGCGATGGATCGGCGGCAATGGCGGCACCGTCCGACCCCATCGGAATGCGGCCCATCATTTCGACGCCGCCCGCGATATAGCCCATGCCTGCGCCACCTTGCACTTGGTTCGCCGCAAGGTTCACGGCCTCCATGCCCGAGGCGCAAAAGCGGTTGATCGCCAAGCCGGGGATGGATTGATCAAGGTTGGAGGCCAGAACAGCCGTGCGTGCAAGACACGCGCCCTGTTCGCCAATCGGCGTCACATTGCCCCAGATCACGTCCTCGACCGCGTGACCCGAAAGACCGTTGCGGTCGGCAAGCGCGTTGAGCATCAACGACGACAATCGCACGGATGTCACTTCGTGCAGGGCCCCGTCTTTGCGGCCTTTGCCGCGCGGCGATCGTATCGCGTCATAAATATAGGCGTCGGTCATGTGGTCCTCCTCAGGCCTGCACAGGAAATGCGCGCGGCATTAGATCATAGGGGTGTTGCCAACCGTCCAAGGCTTCGATGTTTGAAAGCCAACGGTCGATGTTTGTCCAATCCGCACGGTGAAAGCCGAACGGTTCGGGGTAAAAAAGATAGGCGCAACACGACAGGTCCGCGATGGTCGGACCTTCACCGCCCGCAACCCAAGTGTGGCTTGCAAGCTGGGTGTCGAGCACTTTGTAAGCGGCTTTAATGCGCGCTTGGGTGAATGCGATGACCTCGGCGGGGCGTTTGTCCTCAGGCAGAAAATTCATCAAAAAACGCGTCATGCCAATCTGGCTTGAAAATTTGTGATTGTCCCACAAGGTCCACCGCAACACCTCGCGCGCCTCGGCCTCGCTCTGGCCGCCGAACTGACCCGTCTGTTTGGCGAGATGATCGAGGATCACGCCCGATTGTGTCAACGTCAAATCACCGTCCACAAACACAGGACATTCGCCCATTGGGTTGAGCGCGGCAAATTCGGGGCTGCGGGCCTCGCCTTTGAAAAAGTCGACAAATCGTAGATCAAAATCGATCTGTGCGAGGCGCATCATCAATGCCACCTTATACGAGTGACCGCTTTCGCCAAAGCCGTAGAGTTTAATAGTCATACTGCACGCCCTCCCAAACCGTGGTCTTTCACCCAATGTGGGGTCGTGGATATTTTTGCCAAGAAAAAGCGGGTCTGTTTACGGGCCTTTAACGGGCGCATGCGTTCAATGGTGTGGCGGAACAGGCGGGGACGCCGATGGCCGTCCAAGGAAAAGCCGCGTGGTGCGTGCGCAAAGAAGCAACCCGATGTAGAGGGCACGATTGCGACCGCACTACGCGCATTTTTCGTCGCAGTACTATCTGTTTTTGCTTGGCTCAAATATCCAAAATGCCCTGCGTGGCACGGATCGCTTGTTGTGAATGGCAGGGCGCGGGCGGTCATTTTTTGCGTTTCTCCAAATCGGCTAGGAACAGACTTAGCCTGTGTTTGAGGTTTTCTTCATGCGTCACGGATGTGAAGTTTTCGAACAGAAAAGATAACGCCTCTCCCTCCTCCAACTCCGCCTCCCGTGCGAATTTCTTGAGACGACGATAGCCATCTTCTGTCATTGAAACAGGAAAACGCCGCGTCATTCTAAATCGTGTGGGCATTGTTACGCTCCGTCAAAAGCTAGGGTGTTGCGTGCAAACAAAAACGCCCCCGCCGGATGGGCGAGGGCGTCTCAATTCGGGGTGCGACAATCTTAGAAGCTTTCGGCGTCGAGTGCCATGACGGTATCCGCGCCACTTTCAATGCGTTTGAGCAAGGTCCCTGTCATCGGCAATTGACGTGCCATATAGAACCGCGCTGTTGCCAGTTTGGTTTTGTGGAACTCAGGGTCGTCCGTGCCATTCGCAAGGGCAGCAAGCGACACTTTCGCCATGCGGCCCCACATCAGGCCAAGGCAGGTGTAGCCAAACAAATGCATGAAATCATAAGACCCTGCGAGGGCCGCGTTGGGGTTCTTCATCCCGTGCTGCATAAAGAACATGCTGGCCCCTTGCAGGTCTTTGGATGCGCCTTTGAGGGGCTCGACGAAATCGGACATGCCCTCGTTGCTGTTGTCTTTGCAAAAGGTTTTGACCAAGTCAAAGAAGGCCATGACATGTTTGCCGCTATCTTGAGCCAATTTACGGCCCACCAGATCGAGCGCTTGCACGCCGTTGGCACCCTCATAAATCTGGGTGATGCGGGCATCGCGGGTGAACTGCGACATGCCCCATTCCTCGATATAGCCGTGGCCACCGTAGACCTGCTGCGCATTCACAGTTGCCTCGTACCCTTTGTCTGTCAGGAACCCTTTTAGGACGGGGGTCATTAGTGACACGAGGCCCTCGGCGTCTTTGTCGCCGCTTTTGTGGCCCGCGTCGATGAGTTGCGCCCCCCATAGCATAAAGGCCCGCGCGCCCTCGATGAAACTTTTCTGGTCCATCAGGTTGCGGCGGATATCTGGGTGCACGATCAGCGGATCGGCGGGGCCATCGGGGTTGGCCACGCCCGTCACTGCGCGCCCTTGAAGGCGGTCTTTGGCGTAGATCACTGCGTTTTGATATGCGGCTTCGGCTTGTGCCAAGCCCTGCATGCCCACGCCCAAACGCGCCTCGTTCATCATAGTGAACATCGCACGCATGCCTTTGTGCTCTTCGCCGAGCAAATAGCCCTCTGCCTCGTCGTAGTTCATGACGCACGTAGAGTTGCCGTGGATGCCCATCTTTTCCTCGATTGATCCCACAGAAACACCGTTTGGCGCACCCACAGAGCCATCATCGTTCACTTTGAACTTTGGAACAATAAAGAGCGAGACGCCTTTGATCCCCTCGGGGCCGCCTGCGATTTTTGCAAGCACGAGGTGGATGACGTTGTCGGACATGTCGTGATCGCCCGCGGAGATAAAGATTTTCTGACCGGAAATTTTAAAACTACCATCGGCGTTTGGTTCGGCTTTGGTGCGCATCAGGCCGAGGTCCGTCCCACAATGTGGTTCCGTCAGGTTCATTGTGCCTGTCCATTCACAGGACGTCATTTTAGGCACATACGTGGCTTTTTGTGCATCTGTGCCGTGGACAAGGATGGCAGACACTGCGCCGTGGGTCAGGCCCTGATACATGGTGAACGCTTGGTTGGCGCCCGAAAACAATTCGCCTACGGCGGTGCCGATGACATATGGCATGCCTTGGCCGCCGAACTCTTCGGGCAAATCGAGACCGGTCCAACCGCCCTCTTTCATTTGCTCGAACGCGGCTTTGAACCCTGTGGGGGTCGTGATGACACCGTTCTCAAACGTGCAGCCCTCTTTGTCGCCAACCGCGTTAAGCGGGGCGATAACCTCACTGGCCAATTGGCCCGCGGCGTCTAAGATTGCTTCGGTAAACTCAGGCTCGAGATCGCCGTACCCGGGGATGTCGGAGCCTGAGATATTCAGAACATCGTGTAGAACGTACTGGATGTCTTTCGTCGGTGCTGTGTAGCTAGGCATTGCCTTCTCCCTTGCAGTGCATCGGGAGGGTATTTGCCGCCCCGATCTATTCCATTGAACCGATTTCGCGTTCGGTCCAGTCAATCTGTTCTTCAAGCTCGCTCATAATCTGGAGCAGCTCGTCACGTTGCTTTTGCATCACGCCCAATTGGTGGCGATATGCGTGGAGCGTGCCAACCATCTGGGCGCGCCCGTTGTCCTCATCGCTATAAAGATCAAGCAGCTGCCGGATCTCTTCGAGCGAAAAGCCGAATCGTTTGCCCTTTAAAATCAACTTCAGGCGGGCGCGATCACGGCGTGTGAAAAGACGTTTTTGTCCTTCACGGATTGGAAATAGAAGCTCTTTGGCTTCGTAAAAGCGCAAAGTGCGTGGCGTCACATCGTGCGCATCACACATCTCGCGAATGGTCAGTACCTCATTTGTCACTTTATTCACTCCGGCGTCTGGGTCGACGGGCGCGAGCGGCCTGTCTGTGCTTTCGGCGCGAAGTGGATGCTTCGCTACCAGTCTACAAGTGCAATGCCCGCCACCAAAACTTTAACGTGGCGTCATTTGAGAAATGGTAAAATTTCCGGAATAGTTACCTAGCGGAAGGAGCAATATTGTTCTGGACCTAACGATGCAAGCTATTTGATGGCATCCGTGCAAAAATACCAAAAAAACGCTATTCGAAGCGCTTTGGTTGCCCTGGGGGCCTGTGCATAAAATCGAGAGTTTGGGTGGTGCAGTGTGACGAAAGTATAGGCCTGAATTCGCCTTTTTACGCCACTCATGGCACCGGAACGTTACGTCGAAACAGGGGTGCCATCGTCGATCCCCATGACGTGCCGTGCGTGCTGCCTCACGATCTACAATTATTGAGCGGTCGAGTTGTCAGTTTTGCCACGCAAACCGCGCAACTCTTCAATGGCCTCGTCGAGTTCTTTGCGTTGCGCTTCTAGCGCGTGGAGCTGGCGGTCGGCCAGTTCGACAAAGGCATCGTTTTGCGCTTGTGTCCCTTTTTCTTCGTAGATCATCAGCCATTGGCGGATTTCTTCGAGGGAGAACCCATAGCGGCGACCACGCAAAATCAGCTTCATCCGCGCCAGTTCACGTGATGTGTAAAAACGCGAGCGTCCTTCTTTCTCGGGATCGAGCAATTCGATGTATTCATAATAGCGCAATGTGCGTGGCGTCACATCGAATGTGGTGCACATCTCTTTGAAGCTTAAACGATCATCGGACATTTCGATCCTCCTTGACGTGAGAGCTAAACGGGTTGGTTTAGAAAAGCAATTCGGTTCGACGCCTTCGCGTAAACCATAGTAAACACGGGTGAGTGTGATCAAGGATGTTCGTACCACTCGCGTGATCATTCTATAGTGAACACTCCCGCACGCGATGGGACTGCGACGTTACGTCATGTTGGGCGTCAGACCAAGCTTGCCGGTGCTAGATGCAAGTTTGCGCTTGCGGTTCCTCGGCTCAACCCGATTAATTGCCCAAAGGGCGGGCATAATATGACGGATCAACGGACTAAAAACGCACGACAATTTATTGAGGCTATTCCTCACAGCCGTGATTTGGGCATGGAGCTTACGCAAATCGATGCACAGGGTGCCACGATCACGATGCCCTATCTTGAGAAATTGATCGGTGATCCCGCCACGGGTGTTATCCATGGCGGCGCTATTTCGGCGTTAATGGATACGTGTGCGGGGGCGGCGGTCATGAGCCATCCCAAAGCCGGCTATGCGACAGCGACACTAGATTTGCGAATTGATTATATGCGCTCTGCGGTGCCGCATCACACGATTACCGCCCGCGCCGAATGCTATCACATGACGCGCTCTGTTGCGTTCGTGCGTGCCACGGCTACGGATGGTACGTCCGACATACCTGTGGCGACAGCAACCGGTGCCTTTACCGTGGAGCGCGCATCATGAGCGAGATTTTGAACCGCGACGTGTTGCTCGCGAACCTGATGCGCAACGTTCCATATGTCGCATTTATGGGGTTTGAGTTTTCCGCTGACGGCGAGGCCTTGGCGGCAAAAATGCCCTACCGGCCCAACTTGATCGGCAATCCTGCCTTGCCTGCGCTGCACGGCGGGGCGATTGCGTCCTTTCTAGAAATGACGGCCTTTATGACTTTGGGATGGTCTCGGATTTGGATGGGTGATGGCGGTATTTCGGCTCAGGGCGAGGTTTGGCCGTCGATTCCCAAGACCATTGATCTAACGGTTGATTATATGCGCTCTGGCAAGCCGCAGGAAACATTTGCGAGTGCGCGCATTACGCGTGCGGGGCGCAGGTTCGCGACAGTGCACGCTACGGCGTGGCAGGAGGATCGCGACCGCCCCATTGCCGATGCGATGTGTCATTTTTTGATGCCGCGCTGCGATGGCTGATCTGGCGAAAGCCGGGAACACGCAGTTGCGACCCCTGACCCACAAGCGCGTGCTGGCGATTGCATTGCCGATCGTGTTGTCCAATGCCACCGTCCCGATTTTGGGCGCGGTGGATACGGGCGTGGTCGGGCAAATGGGCGCGGCGGCCCCGATTGGCGCGGTCGGAATAGGCGCTGTCATTCTTGCCTCGATCTATTGGATTTTCGGGTTTTTGCGCATGGGCACCACCGGCCTCGTGGCCCAAGCCCGTGGGGCAGGGGACGCCGCAGAAGTGTCCGCTTACCTAACACGCGCGCTGATGATTGCCGCACTAGCGGGGGTCTGTTTGATCGTCTTGCAGGTGCCAATCCTGAATGGTGCGTTTCATGTCTCACCGGCCTCGCCAGAGGTCGAGAGCCTCGCGCGGTCTTACATCGCGATCCGCATTTGGTCGGCACCCTTTGCCATTTGTCTTTTTGGTCTGACGGGATGGTTGATCGCGCAAGAGCGCACGCGGGCCGTTTTATTGCTCCAACTGTGGATGAACGGGGTCAATATTGTCTTGGATATCTGGTTCGTTCTTGGCCTCGGATGGGGCGTGCAAGGCGTGGCTATCGCAACCGTGATCGCAGAGATTAGCGGGGCGGCACTTGGCCTATGGCTGTGTCGCGATGCGTTTTCGTCCCCCGCGTGGCGTGATTGGGCCGTTGTGCTCAAGGCAGAGCGACTTATTCATATGGCGCGGGTCAACACCGATATTTTGATCCGCTCCGTTCTGCTGTTGTCGGTTATGGTGTCGTTTGCATTTTTGGGTGCGGGTTTTGGCGATGTCACGTTGGCGGCCAACCAGATCCTGATGCAGTTCATCGAGATTACGGCTTATGCGCTTGACGGGTTTGCCTTTGCCGCCGAGGCGATTGTGGGAACGGCCGTTGGTGCGCGATCGCGTGATGCGTTTCGGCGTGGGGTACTTTTGGTATCGTTTTGGGGCGTGGTGGTTGCCCTCTGTCTCGCCGCATCCTTTGCGATATTTGGCGGCTCGATCATTGACGCCATGACCACGGCCAGCCATGTGCGGATCGAGGCACGCACGTATCTGTGGTGGATGGTCCTTGCCCCGCTCTTGGGATTGGCCTCGTGGATGCTCGATGGGGTGTTCATCGGTGCCACGCGCACCCGTGACATGCGCAACATGATGGTGTTGTCTGTGGCGATCTATTTTGCTGCGGTTTGGGCCTTGGTTCCACTATTGGGTAATAACGGCCTTTGGGCCGCATTGATCATCAGCTACATCGCGCGCGGGATCACATTGGGGTGGAAATACCCCGCCCTTGAGCGCGGCGTGGCGGATTAAAGCCAATCACCGCGCTGTGTGCCAACCGCCTCAGCAACTGTTTCAAACCCGTCCGCTTTGAGTAGATCATCGATGCCTTTCGCGATGCGCGGGGCAAGTGAAAGCCCATGATAGACCATCGCGGAATAAAGCTGAACGGCAGACGCCCCTGCACGAATTTTGGTGTAGGCGTCTAAAGCGGATTCAATGCCACCCACGCCGACCAGCGGTACGTCTTTGCCTAAATTGCGCGATAGACGCGCCAGAACGCGCGTAGATTTCTCAAACAGAGGCTTGCCTGAAAGCCCGCCCATTTCTCCCTTATGGGCACTTTTCAAACCATCGCGTGAGAGCGTGGTGTTGGTCGCAATCACCGCGTCTATGCCCGATTTTCGCGCCACTTCGGCAATTTCGTCGATTTCGGAACTGTCGAGATC
The DNA here is from genome assembly GCF_001308265.1 of Celeribacter marinus. Taxonomy (GTDB): domain Bacteria; phylum Pseudomonadota; class Alphaproteobacteria; order Rhodobacterales; family Rhodobacteraceae; genus Celeribacter; species Celeribacter marinus. The sequence continues at coordinate 2,711,588 of NZ_CP012023.1, read as the reverse complement.
AGGTGCGATTTTGAGGAACACAGGCACAGATTTTTCGAGACCCTTGCGTGCATCCATGACACCGCTGAGCAATGCTTCTAAGGCTTCCGGCCCCTGTAGATCACGAAGCTTTTCGGTGTTGGGGGAGGACACATTGACCGTGGCAAAGTCGATGAGATTGCCGCAATGCGCCAGTACGCGGGCAAAGTCGGCCGCGCGGTCGTCACTATCTTTGTTGGCCCCGAGGTTCAGACCGACAGGAATTTCGATTTTGTGGTTGGATTGACGACAGCGCCCAAGACGGTCTGCAATGACCTCCATCCCGTCATTATTGAACCCGAACCGGTTGATGACCGCGCGGTCCTCGGTCAGGCGGAACAGGCGGGGCTTGGCATTGCCAGATTGCGCGCGCGGGGTCGCCGCACCCAGTTCGATAAAGCCAAACCCAGCGCGTGACAGTTGCGGGATCGCTTCTGCATTTTTGTCAAATCCGGCGGCTAGTCCAACGGGGTTGGGTAATGTGAGGCCAGCTATCGTTGTCTTGAGCCGGTGTGAGGTCACTGGGCCGGGCAAGGGGGCAAACCCCGCGCGCAATGCGGCGAGCGCCAGAGTGTGCGCGCGCTCCGGATCGAGTTTGCGCAGTACGACAAGGCCGATTTTCTCGGTGAGGCTCATACCATATCCTTGGGAAATACGTGGCTGTCAGGTGCGTCTTTTGGGGCAAGGGGCAGGGGTTTGTCCCACACCACATCGCTTAGGCGCAAATTGCGATACAGGTGGGGAAAGAGCGCGCCACCGCGCGACGGTTCCCACGTAATATCGGCGCTCATGGCATCGACGTCACAGGCCAAAAGAACCAAACCGTCGACACATGCGAACCATTTGGACGCGGTTTCGCGTGCTTGGTCCGCCGTGGAGAAATGGACGTAACCGTCCGCGATATCCACGGGCGCACCTTTGGTCTCGCCCTTGGCTTGTAGCTCGGCCCATTCGTCGGCACGGAATATTTTGTAGATCATCATGGTGCAGAAATGCCCCGTTTTACACGGGCGGGTCAATGGGGCATCTCGCCGTTTTTGGGGGGAGTGTCGTATTACAGCCAACGGCCACAACGGCGTTGGATAAAGGGAATGATACCGTAGACCATACATATGACGATGATTGGCACCATGATGAGATTGCGTTGCCAGATGTCCCACCCGGCGGTGAGCGGGGCGAGGGCGTAGATTGTCGCGGTGACGAGCGGGTAGACGCCGCAAAAGACAAAGGCGGCAAAGCGGAGACGAGAGGGTTTACGTGTGGGGGTTGTCATGGAATACCTTTAATGGAACGAAGCGTTTCGTTAGGCGCTTATCTGAACGATTCGTCTCGTTATGTAAAGGATAGATCATGCCACCCCCATCTCCATCAGCCAAAACCGTGACGCGGCGCTCCATCGGGGCGCGCCAAAACCCCGAGGCCGAAGCGGCAATTCTATCGGCGGCGGTCACGGTTCTGACCCAAAAAGGGCCAAAGGGGCTAACGATGGATGCGGTGGCCCGCGAGGCGAAAGCGGGCAAAGCTACGATTTATCGGTGGTGGCCGACCCGTGGCGCGCTGTTGGTTGCCGTTTATAATCGGATCAAGGGTGACCACCGCCATGCCGATACCGGCCGTTTTGAGAGTGATTTGGCGACATTTTTTGACTACGTGTTTGCGTTTTGGCGCGGCGATGCTGGGCGTGTGTTCGCTCTTATCATTGCTGAGGCTCAAAGTGATGCGGATGTCGCACTTGCGCTTGACGCCTATCGTTTAGAACGGATTGCGGCATGGAAAGAGGTCATCGCTCGGGCGCAAAAGCGCGGCGAAGTCCGTGCAAACGTTGTGCCAGATGTGCTGGCCAATAGCATCATTGCGGTGGCGTGGTATCATTTGATCACGGGTCGCCTTGATGTCGGGGGCGCGCAATTGGCCGCTCCGATTGCGGCTGGCTGGGCTTAGGACAAATTGCTGCCCGTCATATAGGCGTTACACCGCGTCTTTAGCGCTAATGTTGACAGATCCTTTGACTCTTTGATCAAGTGTTTGCAGCATCGAGATGTAACTCAACAGGGGGGCAGTTATGCTCAAGAAGATTCTCACAACGACTGCGGCAATGTCGCTATGCGCGGGCGCAGCCTACGCTGATTATTCGCTGACGGTTTTGCACACCAATGATTTTCATGCGCGGTTTGAACCGATCTCAAAATACGATTCGGGCTGTTCGTCCGAGGACAACACCGAGGGCAAATGCTTTGGCGGCTCCGCGCGTCTCGTCACCGCTATTGAGGACGCGCGTTCGCGCACTAATAACTCCATCTTGGTGGATGGCGGTGATCAGTTCCAAGGCACGCTGTTCTACACCTACTACAAAGGTAAACTTGCGGCCGAGATGATGAACAAAATGGGCTATGACGCCATGACAGTGGGCAACCACGAGTTTGACGATGGTCCCGAAGTTCTACGTGGGTTCATGGATGCGCTCGATTTCCCTGTGTTGATGTCCAATGCCGATTTTTCGGGTGAGGCATTTCTTGCGGATAAGCTGCTGAAATCGACGATCATTGAACGTGGTGGTGAGAAGCTTGGCCTCATCGGTCTCACGCCGCAAAACACCGACGAACTCGCCTCCCCTGGTCCTAACGTGATTTTCACCGATCCGTCCGAGGCTGTTCAAGGCGAAGTAGATAAACTCACCGCCGAGGGCGTGAACAAGATCATCGTGCTGTCCCACTCGGGCTACCGCGTCGATCAAATCGTGGCGGCTAATACCACGGGCGTCGACATCATTGTGGGTGGCCACACCAACACCTTGTTGTCCAACAGCAACGAGCGCGCCGAGGGTCCATATCCAACTATGGTTGGCTCTACCGCGATCGTTTCGGCCTATGCCTATGGTAAATTCCTTGGGGAATTGAACGTGACGTTTGATGATGACGGCAACGTGACCGAAGCATCCGGTGAGCCGCTCATTATGGACGCGGCAGTGACCGAGGACGAGACCACCGTTGCGCGTATTGCCGAAGCCGCAGTGCCGCTTGATGAAATCCGTAACAAGGTCGTCGCACAAACCGCCGAAGCTATCGATGGCTCGCGTGACGTGTGTCGCCACATGGAATGCCAGATGGGCAACCTTGTTGCCGATGCGATGTTGGACCGTGTCAAAGATCAGGGTATTCATGTTGCACTTGCCAACTCTGGTGGCTTGCGCGCCTCTATTGATGCCGGTGACGTGACACAGGGCGAAGTGCTCACAGTGCTGCCGTTCCAGAACACGCTGTCGACTTTCTTCGTCGATGGCGCGATGCTAAAGGCCGCGCTTGAAAACGGGATGGGTCAATTTGACAATCCTGAGGATGATGGACGTTTTCCACAGGTTGCGGGCATGACGTTCACCGTCGAGAGTGGCAATGCCACGGGTGAACGTGTGGTCGAGGTGATGATTGATATGGACGGCACATGGGAGCCGCTCGATATGTCCAAAACCTACGGCGTTGTTTCCAACAACTACGTGCGCAATGGCGGTGACGGCTATAAAATGTTCCGTGAGGCCAGCAACGTCTATGACTTTGGTCCCGATTTGGCCGATGTGACTGCGGAGTTCATCGCGGCAAACGCCCCATACACGCCCTACACAGATGGCCGTATCACGGTAAAATAAAAGGGTGTTTTGACCCTCATGAAAGCCCTCGCCAGTGTGCGGGGGCTTTTTCTATTTAGAGCGCCGCACGCGACATAACGATCGCTATAAGCGTAACATATTTTGTTTTTTCAGGGATTTTTGGAGCGGGTGACGGGAATCGAACCCGTGTCATCAGCTTGGAAGGCTGAGGTCTTACCATTACACAACACCCGCTCGGGTGAGAGTGGAATTAGGGCATCGCGCCGCGAGGGTCAAGACGGATTGCGTGACTCAATTGCCCCGACTGCCCATCTTTGTGACCTTAAATCTTCGCAGGCCTTGCCAAAAAGCTGCAACCCGTTGGATATGTGAGGTTGAAACACAAACCAAAGTATCGTCCCGCATGGGTTTGGGGCGCAGTTGAGGTGCATCGTGAGTATGACAACAGACGCAAACGAGACCAAAGGTGCGGTTCTGGCCGTCGATTTGGACGGTACTTTGTTGCAGTCGGACATGCTGCACGAAACCTTTTGGAATGCCGCCTCGCACGACTGGAGCGCTGCAATCCGCGCCATCCGAACGTTGAAGTCAGGCAAAGCCGCACTCAAACGCGATCTCGCAACACGGGCATCTGTGGATGTGACCACGCTGCCCTATAATTGCGAGGTGCTCGATTACATTGCCAAATGGCGCGATGGCGGTGGGGTGGTCGTGCTTGTAACCGCAACGGATCAAATCCTAGCGGATCAAATTGCCACACATTTGGGCGTGTTCGATGCGGTGTATGGGTCAGATGGCGATCGAAATCTCAAAGGGCAAATCAAGGCGGAGTTCCTCGTGGATCGCTACGGGGAACGCGGGTTTGCCTATGTCGGGGACCATGCGGCCGATCTTGATGTGTGGGCGCATGCGGCGCGCGCCATATCGGTCAACGCGTCCGAGGCCTTGCGTGCGCAGGTGTCCGCGCTAGGCATTGAGGTTGAGCATCTAGGCACCGCACATATTGACCGCAAACCCTATATCAAAGCACTGCGCCCGCACCAATGGCTCAAAAACATTTTGGTGTTTGTGCCGCTGCTACTGGCGCACCATTTGGATGTCGTCTCATTTGTGCGCGCTCTTATGGCCTTTGTCGCGTTCTCTTTGGTGGCCTCGTCGGTTTATGTGCTCAACGATTTACTCGATCTCAACGCGGACCGGGCGCATGCACGCAAGTGCAAGCGTCCCTTTGCGGCGGGGACCGTCCCGATTGCGCATGGCACGGCAATGGCGGGCGTTTTGTTGGGCGTGGGGGCGGTGCTTTCGGTGGCGCTTGGTCCGATCTTCTTGTTCGTTATGCTGAGCTATTATGCCATGACCACCGCCTATTCGTTCTATTTCAAACGCCGCGCCGTGATCGATGTCTCGGTTTTATCGGGCCTTTATACCTTGCGCATCATCGCGGGGGGCGTGGCCGTTGGTGTGCCGCTATCAATGTGGCTTCTCGCGTTTTCGGTGTTCTTTTTCTTTGCCTTGGCGGCGGTCAAACGTCAGGCGGAATTGGTGGACAACATCAACGCTGGAAAAGTGCAAGCCGAGGGGCGTGGATATCGCAATGAGGACGCCGAAGTGATTTCGCAAATGGCGCTTGGTACGGGGTATGTTTCGATCCTCGTCCTCGCCCTTTATATGAATTCGCCAGACGTAGCGTTGCTCTATTCCAACCCGCCGGCGCTTTGGGGAATTTGTCTGATTTTGTTGTTCTGGATCAGTCGTATTGTATTGCTGACACATCGCGGCGAGATGCATGATGATCCGATTGTCTTTGCGGTGCGCGACCGCATTAGCCGTTTGTGCGGCATGATGGTTGTGGGTTTTGCGGTTCTTGGCGCGGTCATGTAACCGCGCCAATTTCCATGCGGCGCGCTTAGCCCTGTGCGGCCGCGCGGATCGCCTTGATGTTGTCGCCGTAGACGGATGGCATGTCGACCGATCCACCGCGAAATACGGCTGACCCAGCCACAAGAACGTCTGCGCCCGCCGCGGCAACGAGGGGTGCTGTTGTCGTGTCAACGCCACCGTCAATTTCAATATGAACCTCACGGTCACCAATCATCGCGCGCAGCGTGCGAATTTTGTCTGTCATGTCGATAAACTTTTGACCTCCGAATCCGGGGTTCACGGTCATCACGCAAATGAGGTCAGTGAGATCGAGAAGGTGTTCAACCGCGTGCGCAGGCGTGCCAGGGTTGAGAGCGACGCCCGCTTTCATACCTGCGCCTCGGATTGCTTGTAGGGTGCGATGCGTGTGCGGACCCGCCTCGATATGGGCCGTCAGGATGTCGGCGCCTGCGTCAGCGTAGGCGTCGATGTAGGCGTCCACGGGCGAGATCATGAGGTGCACATCCATCACCGTTTTGACGTGCGGGCGAAACGCTTTTACGGCGGGCGGCCCGAATGTCAGGTTTGGAACAAAATGACCGTCCATCACATCGATGTGGACCCAATCGGCACCTTGCGCCTCGATGGCTTGGATTTCTGCGCCAAAGTTGGCGAAATCAGCGGATAGAATAGAGGGTGCGATTTTGATCGAGCGGTTGAATGTCATGGTGTTTTCCTCACGGTCATATGTGGCGTTGCGCGCCAAAACAGGTAGGCTCTTGTGTCCCGCATCTGTGTGCGCGGCGCAAGGGTCCACAATGCCACAACTTAGGGCACGTGTTGCGCACGACGCGATGACAAACGGCGCTAGAATGTCGTGAGTATTCGTATATTATAGCAATATACGCCACAGCATCAAAAAAAACAAAACAATGTCATATCTCGATAACATCCGCACGTTTGTGCGCGTCTATGAATTGGGCAGTATGTCCGCCGCAGGGCGTGATTTGCGCATTTCGCCCGCAGTCACATCATCGCGTATCTCTCAATTGGAGGTGCATTTGAGCGTGCGTTTGTTTCAGCGGACCACACGAAGCCTCACGGCGACCGAACATGGTCGGGCCTTTTATGGCGGAGCCTGTGAGATCCTTGAGGCGGTTGAAAACGCCGAGGCGCAGGTGGTCAATATCACCGAAAACCCAAAGGGACCATTGTATGTGGCGGCCCCGCTCGGGGTTGGGCGCCGTCTGATCGCGCCGCTGATTGCAGAGTTTTTGCGGGCCTATCCTGAGGTGAATATCCGGCTGCGCCTGACCGATCGCACCGTGGATCTCACGACCGAGGGGCTTGATCTGGCATTCTTTCTTGGACAGCCTGAGGATAGTAATCTGCGCATCCGCAAAATCGCGGATATTGAACGTATTTTGTGCGCATCTCCCGCATATATAGAGGCACATGGAAATCCTGCATCGGGTGACGAGTTGATTGCGGACAAGCATGAGTGCTTAAATCTGCGTTTTCCGGGGGCTACGGAGTTTCAATGGCGGTTAATGACGCCATCGGGGCCAAAACGGTTTCGCGTCGAGGGGCGATATGAATCGGACGATGGCGATGTCTTGACGGATTGGGCGTTGGCGGGGAACGGAATTGCGCTCAAGCCGATCTTCGAAATTATTGACCACCTCAAAGAGGGACGTTTGATCCCTGTGGCAACAAAAACGCCACCCGAAGCAATTCAGATGGCGTGTCTGTATACGCATCGCAGACGTCAGGATCCAAAAACGCGATTGTTCATGGAATTTGTCATCGAGCGGATCGGTGCGGCTGTCCGCGACAGCTCGATCACGGCTCAGCTGCCGCGATAGGTCGAATACCCGAACGGTGAAAGCAGCAGCGGGACGTGATAATGCGAGGCCTCGGACATGCCAAAGCGTAGCGGGATCACATCGAGAAAGCGTGGCTCTTCGGGCGGCGTGCCGATCGCATCGAGGTAGGCCCCCGCATGGAATACCAACTCGTACACACCTGTTTCAAAGGCGCTCGCGGGTAAAATTTGCTCGTCCGTGCGCCCGTCCGCGTTCGTCACAAGGGTCTTGAGCAGCGAGCGCGTCTCGCCGTCCATTTTGTAGAGGTCAATTTTCAAGCCGCTTGCGGGGCAACCGCGCGCCGTATCAAGCACGTGAGTCGTCAAATATCCGGACATAGAATGCCTATCCTTTAGGTTTGCAGGTGCACAGTTGCACAATAATAACCAGAGTGTACGACAATGCGCAAAAGCCCGAAGCAAAAGGCTCCTTATGATTTTTTTTGAAAATGGAATGAATTATTTAGGTTACTAATATTCATATTCTATGGAGGAATACTGTCTGTGCATCGCTACCCTCGTGATATGACCGGATACGGCGCTACGCCGCCCAACGCAAATTGGCCCAATGGCGCTAAAATCGCCGTTCAAATCGTCCTCAATTATGAGGAGGGCGGCGAAAACAATATCTTGCATGGCGATGCCGCGTCCGAGGCATTTTTGTCCGAAATTACCGGCGCGCAACCGTGGCAGGGTCAGCGGCACTGGAATATGGAATCGATCTACGAATACGGATCACGCGCAGGGTTCTGGCGCGTTCATCGGATGTTGGCTGATCTTCCTGTGACGGTGTACGGCGTGGCTACCGCGTTGGCGCGCGCGCCCGAACAGGTTGCCGCAATGAAAGCCGCGCAATGGGAAATTGCTAGCCACGGCCTAAAGTGGGTCGAGCACAAGGATATGTCCGAGGACGATGAGCGCGCGCAGATCGCCGAGGCTATTCGTCTGCATACCGAAGTCGTGGGCGAGCCGCCGCGCGGATGGTACACGGGGCGATGTTCGAACAATACGGTGCGTCTTGCCGCCGAAACCGGTCAATTTGCATATGTTGCCGATAGCTATGCCGACGATCTGCCGTATTGGATGGAATTCGGGGATACGGATCAGTTGATCGTGCCCTACACGATGGATTGCAACGACATGCGGTTTGCCATTCAGGCGGGCTACACCAACGGTGCTCAATTTGAATCCTACCTCAAAGATAGCTTTGATGAGCTCTACGCAGAAGGTGAAGCAGGCGCGCCCAAAGTGCTTTCGATTGGGTTGCATTGTCGCCTGATCGGTCGCCCGGGGCGTGCTGCCGCTCTGCGCCGTGTGTTGGATTATTTCAAATCTCATGAGGGCGTTTGGTTCGCCACGCGTCTTGACGTGGCCGAGCATTGGGCCAAAGAGCACCCCCATGTGCGGTTTGCGCGTCCGTCCGAAATGGACCGCGAGACGTTTGTGGCGCAATTTGGCGGCGTGTTCGAGCATAGCTCGTGGATTGCCGAGGGCGCGCATGCGGGCGAGCTTGGACCAACCGATGATACCGCCACTGGAGTGCATCAAGCGCTCGCGCGGGTGTTCCGCGCCGCCACTGAGGAGCAACGCCTTGGTGTGTTGACCGCGCACCCTGATCTGGCCGGAAAACTTGCCGCAGCCAAACGCCTCACGGCGGACTCCACGGCGGAACAGGCTGCTGTTGGTCTCGATGCACTGACCGATGCCGAACGCCAGACCTTTACGGCGCTCAACGACGCCTACACCGCGAAATTCGGATTTCCGTTCATCATTGCGGTACGCGACAATACTAAGGCGTCGATTATGGAGGCGTTCGAACGGCGCATCGAAAACGACCGCGATACCGAGTTTGCACAGGCCTGCAAACAGGTCGAACGCATCGCGCAATTGCGATTGATCGAGAAGTTTTCGCAATGAGCACACCACTTCGCCTTGAGCCGTTGACTGCCGATGAATTTGCGCCCTTTGGCGATGTTCTGGATACGGCGGGCGCGCCTGACAAGATGATCAACGCGGGGATGTGTGGTCGGTATCACGATCGTGCTACGCTTGATTTTGGTGATGGCAAAGCGGGCATTAGCCTGTTCGATGCCCAAGCGCGCACGTTTCCAATCATACTCGACATGATGGAGCGCCACCCTGAGGGCAGTCAGGCATTCGTGCCTATGAGCTACACAGGGTTTGTGGTGATCGTCGCGTCAGACGAGGACGGGCGTCCGGCAAGCCCGCGCGCCTTTTTGTCCCAAGCGGGGCAAGGGATCAATTTCCACCGCGGAACATGGCATGGTGTTTTGACGCCGATCCATGCGCCCGGATTATTTGCCGTTATCGACCGCATTGGCGATGGCGCGAATTTGGAAGAGCACTGGTTTGAAACGCCGTTTACGATTGAAGGCACAACATAAAAGACAAAGACGCCAAATCCACCACAAAGGGGGAATGGCAAACTCAGGAGAGGGACGACAATGACTGACACTTCAATAGGGACACCGGAGCAACTCCGCGACCCGAACTATACCCCCCCAATGATCAAGGCGGTGCCACTGGGCATTCAACACGTCTTGGCCATGTTCGTATCCAACGTGACACCGGCGATCATCGTATGTGGTGCGGCGGGTTTCGGGTTCGGCTCAAACAGCGCTGACTTTCCACAGATGATCTACATGATCCAGATGTCGATGTTCTTTGCAGGCATCGCCACTTTGTTCCAGACCATCGGATTTGGTCCCGTGGGCGCACGCCTTCCGATCGTTCAGGGAACATCCTTTGCGTTCATTCCGATCATGATCCCGCTTGTCGCGGGCAAGGGCGTTGATGCGATTGCCGTGTTGATGGGCGGTATTTTGGTTGGCGGTCTGTTCCACGCCGTGCTTGGCCTGTTTATCGGCAAAATCCGTTTTGCGCTCCCGCCGTTGGTCACGGGGTTGGTCGTTACCATGATCGGCCTCGCGCTTGTAAAGGTTGGCGTTCAATATGCTGCGGGTGGCGTCCCTGCGATTGGCACACCTGAATACGGATCTGGTGTGAACTGGCTGATGGCCAGCACGGTGATCATCGTCACTTTGGGTCTGAAATTCTTTGCGCGCGGCATGTTGTCCGTGTCTGCGGTTTTGATTGGCCTTTTGGTCGGCTACGCTTTGGCGTTCATGTTGGGTCAGGTCAATCTTGGCAATATCGGCCGTGCGGCAAGCTTTGCTCTGCCGAACCCGCTGCATTTTGGTCTCGAGTTCTCGGTCGCGGCGATCATCGGCTTTTGCGCGATGTCGTTTGTGTCTGCGGTTGAAACCGTGGGCGATGTATCGGGCATCACCAAAGGCGGCGCAGGTCGCGAAGCCACAGACAAAGAAATCCAAGGTGCGACATTCGCAGATGGATTTGGCACCGCGATTTCGGGTCTGTTCGGCGCACTGCCAAACACGTCTTTCAGCCAAAACGTTGGTTTGATCGCGATGACGGGTGTTATGAGCCGTGGGGTTGTGACCATTGGCGCGATCTTCCTCATAGTATGTGGCCTTGTGCCCAAAGTTGGCGCGATTATCTCGTCGATCCCAATCGAGGTTCTCGGCGGCGGTGTGATCGTGATGTTCGGCATGGTTGTTGCCGCGGGTATTTCGATGCTGTCCGATGTGAGCTGGAACCGTCGCAACATGGTGATCTTTGCGATTGCTCTGTCGTTGGGTCTGGGTCTGCAATTGGAGCCTGATGCGCTGCAATACTTGCCCGGCACACTGAAAATTCTCGCCACAAGCGGCATTCTACCCGCCGCTGTTATCGCGATTGTTCTCAACTTGATCTTGCCAGAAGAGCTGTCTGATGAAGCAACCGAAGAAGTTTCGGGCGGTATGTCTGGTCACGGCGAAGGGTCGCTTGGCTCCAAGTCCAAGTAATCTAAATCTATAACTCAAAGAAAAGGCCCAGTCGCGAGACTGGGCCTTTTTTGATGTGCTGTGTGCCGCTGTTATGAAAAGGGGCGCAGCTTCATGTGACGATTGACGTCTTTGTAGAGCAGGTAGCGGAATGGTCCCGGGCCGCCCGAGTAGCACGCTTGCGGGCAGAACGCGCGCAGCCACATGTAGTCGCCCGCCTCAACCTCAACCCAGTCATTGTTCAACCGGTAGACCGCTTTGCCTTGTAGGACATAAAGGCCGTGTTCCATCACATGGGTTTCCAGAAATGGAATGACCGCACCGGGTTCAAAGGTCACTACCGTCACATGCATGTCGTGGCGCAAGTCAGTCGGATCGACAAAGCGCGTTGTGGCCCACTTGCCATCAGTGTCAGGCATGACCGTTGGCGCGACATCTTTTTCGTTTGTGATGATGACCTCAGGCATGTCCAGACCGTCAACCGCCTCATACGCTTTGCGGATCCAGTGAAACCGTAACATGTCGTCGGTTTTGTTGTGCAGCGTCCAGTTGGTGTTCGGCGGCAGGTAGGCATAGCCGCCCTCATTCAAAATGTGCTCTTTCCCGTCGACGGTCAGGGTTGCGTGTCCCTCAACCACGAACAACACGCCTTGGGCGGCGGGGTCCAACTCGGGGCGCTCGGAGCCGCCATTTGGGGACACTTCCATGATGTACTGCGAAAAGGTTTCGGCAAAACCGCTAAGAGGGCGTGAGAGCACCCAAAGCCGTGTCTTGTCCCAAAACGGCAGGAAACTTGTCACGATATCGCGCATCGTTCCTTTGGGAATGACCGCGTAGGCATCTGTGAAAATGGCACGATCCGTGAGGAGCTGCTCTTGGCTTGGATGCCCCCCCGTTGGGGCGTAGTATTTGGCTGACATAAAAGCTCCTAATCGCTCTTGGGTTTAGGTCTAATATGGAAGTGGGGCAGGTGGCTTACCACCCGTAATCGCGGGATATCACTTGTTCAAATCATTTGAAAATGACGCAAAGTGATCCGGCTGTTTGTAAAATTTGGGCGGGGATTATCCCCGCCCAAATCCTTTACTGTGCTTTGAGTTCGAGGCGGCGCACATGGAGCACCGGCTCGGTATAGCCAGAGGGCTGTTCGCGCCCTTTGAACACCAGATCACATGCCGCTTGAAACGCGATCCCATCGAGGGCGGGCGTCATCGGAGTGTAGCTTGGGTCGTTTTCGTTTTGACGATCTACAACTGCGGCCATCTTTTTCATAATGTCCATCACTTGCGCGTGTGAGGCCACGTTGTGGTGTAGCCAGTTGGCGATGTGTTGCGCCGAAATACGGCAGGTTGCGCGATCTTCCATCAGGCCGACATCGTTGATGTCTGGCACTTTGGAACAGCCCACGCCCTGATTGATCCACCGCACCACATATCCAAGGATGCCCTGTGCGTTGTTTTCAATCTCGCGGGTGATCTGGTCTTTGGTCCAGCGGCGGTATTGTGCGATAGGAATATCCAAAACAGCATCTACATGAGCGCGACGACCGCCCTTGGCCAACTTGTCTTGCACGGCGAATACGTCCACTTGGTGGTAGTGAAGTGCGTGCAACGTGGCCGCAGTCGGGCTTGGCACCCACGCACAATTTGCCCCTGATTTCGGGTGTGCAATTTTGGCACTTAGCATATCCGCCATCTTGTCAGGAACGGCCCACATCCCTTTGCCAATCTGGGCCTTCCCCGACAGGCCGCATTCCAGACCGATATCAACGTTTTGGTCTTCGTAGGCGGTGATCCATCCCTTGCGCTTGATGAAATCCTTGCGGCTAAACGGGCCTGCTTCCATTGACGTGTGAATTTCGTCGCCTGTGCGGTCGAGAAAGCCAGTGTTGATAAAGGCAACGCGGGATTTGGCGGCGCGGATGCACTCCTTGAGGTTCACACTGGTGCGGCGTTCCTCGTCCATGATCCCGAGTTTGACCGTATACTGGGGCAGGCCAAGCACGCGTTCGACATGAGAGAAAATCTGATCGGCAAAGGCGACCTCTTCGGGGCCATGCATCTTGGGTTTCACGACATAGACCGAGCCATGGGTTGAGTTGCGTAGCCCATCGGTCTTTTTGAGGTCGTGCATGGCGATCAACGATGTGATCATCGCGTCCATCAGCCCCTCGAAAATCTCGCGACCCTCACGGTCCAAAATTGCGGGGTTGGTCATCAGGTGGCCCACGTTGCGCACCAACAAAAGAGCGCGGCCTTTTAGGGCTGCCGGCGTCCCGTCACGGCCAGTGTAGGTATGATCGGCGTTGAGCGCGCGGGTGACGGATTTGCCGCCCTTTTCAAAGGTCTCGGATAGATCACCCTTCATCAGGCCAAGCCAGTTGCGATAGGCGACAATCTTGTCTTCGGCATCGACGCAAGCCACTGAATCCTCACAGTCGATGATCGCGGATATCGCGGATTCAAGGCGTACATCGGCCAAGCCAGATGGGGTGGTTTTGCCAATCGGATGCGCGCGGTCGAACACCAGTTCGACGTGAAGCCCGTGGTTGCACAAGACAACAGATGACGGGTCAGCGGCGTCACCTGTGAAGCCTACGAATTTGTCGGGATCAACAAGCGGGGAGCCATCAATAATGAGCGCACCATCAATCACGGCGTACTGTTGGGCCTTACCGTGGCTTGTGCCTGTGATGGTAAATGCCTCGTCCAAAAAGACGCCTGCGCGAGCAACAACGCGCGCGCCGCGCCCTTGGTCGAATGGGCCAGGCTTTGGTAGCGACCCCATTGCGTCCGTGCCGTAGAACCCATCGTAAAGGCTGCCCCAACGTGCGTTGGCGGCGTTCAAGACAAAGCGGGCATTGGTGATGGGAACGACAAGTTGCGGACCGGCGATGGTTGCAATCTCGGGGTCGACATTTGCCGTCTCGATCTTGAAATCTTCCCCTTCCTCAAGAAGGTATCCGATATCACTCAAAAAGGCTTTGTAGGCGGTTTCATCATGCGCCATCCCGCGCCGCGCGATGTGCCATTGGTCGATCTGGCGTTGTAGGTCTTCGCGTTTCTCAAGCAGGCTGCGGTTTGTGTCGCCAAACTCATGTACCAATGCGGACAGGCCCGACCAAAACGCATCAGCCGCAACACCCGTTTCGGGGAGAGCTTCGGCTTCGATAAAGCGGGCAAGATCAGTGTTCACTTGCAATCCGTGGCGGGTTTCAAGGTTGGTCTGGGCGGTGTCACTGGTCATGGGCGTCTCACATCTGGAAGTTACTGGATTACATCGAATGGCCCGTCAAAGGGCGATGAGGCATACGTGGCGTTGCGTCAAAGTATAGCATCTGCACCCACCCCGCGTCAGCCGCCATTCGCGAAAACGGCACCAACGGCGTGGCGAAGGAGTTTCAATAAAGTCCGAACAATGAGGGTGGTTGTATTTTGAAATACGCAAATAGGGACGCCCGAAGTCGTCTAATTGGGGCGGCATTTCGGTGTGTAGTGTGCTGAATGCGCCGAGTGCGGGCGGTTTGCGCATTTTTGTACCTGCATCGGATTTAGTGAAATACACGTTATGATTGCGTTAACTGTAAATTGCGCGCTATGGTTGTGTTTCCAAGTGTGTCTGGGATGTTCATCGGGTCATCTCTCCGCGCATTTTTCGAGTTTGATGACCAGGAGTGGCGAGGGCCTTATGACATTTTTTAACGAACCTGTTGCTGTACATCGCCGTATGACCAGATCGCTTTACCGACTGGGTGGAAAGCGTCTCTTTGATATTTTATTTGTTATTGTGATAGCGCCAATCGTGGTGCCGCTGGTTATTCTATTCGCGCTTATTGTGCGCCGAGATAGCGGTCCTGCATTCTTTTCCCAGACCCGCGTTGGCAAGGGCGGCGTTCCGTTTACCTGCTATAAACTGCGTACGATGGTTGTGGACGCAGAGCATGTTTTGGCGGCGCATTGTGCTGGTGATCCGTTGGTACGTGCACAGTGGGAGGCCTATCAAAAGCTGACCGATGATCCACGCATCACGTGTTTTGGGCGGATTTTGCGGGCGACCTCTCTTGACGAGTTGCCGCAGTTCTGGAACGTCCTGCGCGGTGACATGAGCCTGATCGGCCCGCGCCCGTTTACAGTTGACCAAGAGCCGCTTTATTCCAATAGTCGCGCGAGCGCCTATTATCGGCTGCGTCCGGGAATTTCAGGGGCATGGCAGGTGTCGTCCCGCAATTCCGTTACCTTCGCCGAACGGCTGGCGTTTGACGAAGAGTATGATGCTACGTTGTCTGTCTCGGAGGATCTAAAAGTGCTCCTCAAGACGGTGGCCGTGGTTCTGCGCCATCAGGGACAGTGATGGTGCTGTGTCCATCGTTTAGGTAAACGTGACCTGTGAATGGCTCAGCGCCGCAATGATACCGCGTATTTCGGCCAGCCCACGGAGCCGCCCGATAAGTGGGTAACCCGGGTGTGTGCCCGATCCGATGTCCGACAAAAGTTCATGGCCATGATCGGGGCGCCACGGAATGTTGGTGTCTGACCGGCCGATGTCTTTGCGGCGGCTCTCTTCGGCCAAAAGGGCAGCGATGAGTGCAACCATATCGGTGTCGCCCTCGAGGTGTGCCGCCTCTTCGAACGACCCGTCCGCGTCTTTGCGCACGTTGCGCAAGTGGATGAAATGGATGCGCTCGG
This sequence comes from Celeribacter marinus, assembly GCF_001308265.1. Taxonomy (GTDB): domain Bacteria; phylum Pseudomonadota; class Alphaproteobacteria; order Rhodobacterales; family Rhodobacteraceae; genus Celeribacter; species Celeribacter marinus. Next base: position 2,695,694 of record NZ_CP012023.1, on the reverse strand, counting down.
CAAAGCGGCGCGCAATCGCTGGAATGTCATTCGCGGGGTTGGCCCCCAGCGATCCGGCACAGAGGGTCAATCCGTTTTCAACTGCGTCTTGTTGGTCGAAAATCCACGCGATGTCCTCGGCGTTCGACACAACGCGGGGCAGGCCGAATATGTCGCGCGGCGGGTCATCAGGGTGGACGCAAAACGACATGCCGAGATCTTGGGCGGCAGGAATAACCTCCGCAAGAAAACGAGCGTAATTGGCGCGAATGTCATCGCGTCCCATGCCGGAGTAAAGCGTCAAAGCGTGCTTTAGGGCAGGCACGTCATAGCGGTCGTATGCGCCGGGGAGGCCCGCCATTACCGCATTGATCAAGGCTTCGCGATCATCAGCGGTTGAGGCATCGAACCACACTTTTGCGCGCGCTTTCACATCGTCGCTAAAGTCGGCCTCGGCACCATCGCGCTCTAGCATATGCAATTCTAGTGCGGCAATTTGTGCCTGTTCAAATCGCAGGCTCGTCCCGCCATTGGGTAACGGATTGGCAAGCGCGGTCCGCGTCCAGTCGATCAGCGGCATAAAGTTGTAGCAAATCGTTGTAATGCCTTCGGCCGCAAGATTGGCCATGCTTTGACGGTAGTTGGCAAACAGGCCAGACAGGTCGCCCTCCCCACGTTTGATGCGCTCGTGAATTGGAAGGCTTTCTACCACGTTCCAAACCTGTCCGTGGCGGGCATCCGCGATCAACGATTTGCGCGCGGCAATGGCCGCGCGCGTCCAGACTTCGCCATACGGGATTTCGTGCAAAGAGGTGACGATTCCACCTGCGCCAGTTTGTGCGATTTGGGACAACGCAATTTTGTCCAATGGACCGTACCAACGCCAGCTTTCTTGCATGTCTCGTCTCCGTTTGAGGGGCGGCGTTCTCGCGCGACGTGGTGGGCGCGGCCGGTTGTCTCACGGCTTATCATGCGTCAGAGGCGAGTTCTAGTATGTTAGTTAAAAATCGTGTGATGATCGATGTGCTACGATGTGATGGTTGAAATGGGCGGATTGGTTTGTTCGACAACCGTTTCCATCGCCACATAGGTCGAGGTGGAGACCACGTGGGGCAGGGCTGAAATCCGTTGCCCCATCACGGCGCGGTAGGCCTCGATATTGGTGGTCCGCACCTTAAGGAGATAGTCGTAGCCCCCCGCGATCATATGGCATTCGGCAATTTCGGGGACGAGTTTTGCGGCAGCATTGAAATCGCGTAGGGACTTTTCGCGGGTATCTGCCAACTTGACCTCAACAAAGGCGACGTGGCTTAACCCCAACTGTGTGGTGGAGAGAACGGCGCGGTAGCCAGTTATGATCCCATCATCCTCTAAACGTTTGATCCGCGCGGCAACTGGCGTTTTAGACAGGCCGACGCGCACACTTAATTGCGTGATTGGCATCCGTGCGTCCGTGGTCAACAGATCGAGAATCTTGCGATCAAAGCTATCGAGTACACTTTTCATTTGGACTGCCCTTTGGGTAAATTTTAGTCGACTTGACTGCAATGTGTACCTCAATAGGTCATATGGTGCGAGTCAAAACCACTATAATGGGGCCGAATGCTTTCCCTCAAATTTGGTGGTCCCTCATGAACGCTGCACTCATCTCTACGGCTTTGTCCGATCACCTGACTTTTGATAAATGCCGCCCCGAGGGGGAGGTGCTGGATGCGCTAATTGCGCAAGCAGCCCTCTGTGCACCTGTGCGCGCCGCGATTTCCGCGCGTGCTGCGGGTCTTATCACACGCATCCGCAAAGAATCTGCGCCGACACTGATGGAGCATTTCTTGGCGGAGTACGGTCTATCCACGCGCGAAGGTGTGGCGTTGATGTGTTTGGCAGAGGCCATGTTGCGCGTGCCCGATCGCGAGACGATGGACGAGTTGATCGAAGATAAAATTGCGCCGTCCGATTGGAGCCGCCACCTTGGTGCGGCGTCCTCCCCGATGGTGAATGCGTCGACATGGGCGTTGATGCTCACGGGGCGCGTTCTTGATGATGAAAAGCCGGGGTTGGCGGGGACGCTGCGTGGCGCTATAAAGCGATTGGGCGAACCTGTTATTCGCACAGCTGTGTCGCGGGCGATGAAAGAAATGGGTCGGCAGTTCGTGCTGGGTCAATCTATTGACGCAGCATTGGACCGCGCCGCTCGCCAAGAGGCCAAGGGCTACACCTACAGCTACGATATGTTGGGCGAGGCGGCGATGACGGCGGGTGACGCGGCGCGTTATGCCAAGGCCTATGGAGCTGCGATGACGCAGATCGCGGCCCGTTGTGACAAAGGATCGGTCCGCGACAATCCGGGTATCTCGATTAAGTTGTCCGCTCTGCATCCACGCTACGAAGTGGCCAAAGAGGACCGCGTTATGGCGGAACTCGTCCCCATTGTGCGGGACTTGGCGCGTCAGGCCCGTGCGGCCAACATGGGGTTTAACATTGATGCCGAGGAACAAGATCGTCTGGTCTTGTCCCTAAAAGTCATTCATGCGGTTTTGGCCGACCCTGAACTGGCAGGTTGGGACGGGTTTGGCGTTGTGGTTCAGGCCTATGGCCGGCGCGCCGGTGCCGTCATTCACTGGCTGAATGACACCGCGATTGCACTCGATCGCAAGCTCATGGTGCGTCTGGTCAAGGGGGCCTATTGGGACACCGAGATGAAGCACGCCCAAGTCGAAGGGCACGCCGATTTCCCGTTGTTCACCACCAAATGCGCCACTGATGTCAGCTACATCGCGAATGCCAAGACCCTCTTGGGATATGCTGATCGCCTGTACCCGCAGTTTGCCACGCACAATGCGCATACGGTTGCGGCGATTTTGGAATTGGCGGACGGGCAGGCCTATGAGTTCCAGCGACTGCACGGCATGGGTGAGCGGTTGCACGACATTGTGTTGCGCGATGAGGCCGCACGTTGTCGCATTTATGCACCCGTAGGGGCGCACCGCGATCTGCTCGCCTATCTTGTGCGGCGCTTGTTGGAAAATGGGGCCAACTCGTCGTTCGTCAACCAGATTGTCGATGAGGATGTCTCTCCCGAAGAGGTGGCGCGTGATCCGTTTGCGCAATTGGAGGAGCATCATGCGCATAGCGGCCTTGTTGCGCCGCATGCTTTGTTTGGGAGTGAGCGTGAAAACTCTCGCGGGTTCGATTTGACCGATGAGGCCACATTGGCCGAGATCAATGTGGCGCGTGCCTCTGCTGTTTTACCGCAAGCCGCACCACGATGTGCGGTTGAGGTCCATGACACGCCGCGCGATGTGATTAACCCCGCAACGGGCGCGCGCATCGGCACGGCGATTGATGCGAATTCTGATACTGTCGCATCGGCACTGGCGGCGGCAATGCCGTGGTCTGCGCCTGTGGCACAGCGCGCGGATGCACTACGCCGCGCGGCAGATTTATATGAGGCGGAATTTGGCGCGATCTTTGCCGCTCTGGCAGTGGAAGCGGGTAAATCCTTGTCGGATGCCGTGGGCGAACTGCGCGAGGCGGTCGACTTTTTGCGCTATTACGCAGCGCAAGCGGAGGGATTGGGCGATGTAAAACCGCTGGGCTGCGTTGTGGCGATTTCGCCTTGGAATTTCCCACTGGCGATCTTTACAGGTCAGATCGCGGCAGCTCTCGCCGCGGGCAATTCGGTGTTGGCCAAACCGGCCGAGCAAACGCCGATCATTGCCACAATGGCGGTGGATTTGTTGCACAAGGCGGGAGTGCCACGTGAGGCGCTTCAACTCTTGATTGGCGATGGCGCAACCGTGGGCGCGGCGCTTACGCGTGATGCGCGCGTAAACGGTGTGGTCTTTACCGGCTCGACCGAGACCGCGTTGCGCATTCGCACGTCCATGGCGCAACACCTGTCGCCAGATGCGCCGTTGATTGCCGAAACGGGCGGACTAAACGCTATGATCGTCGATAGCACCGCGTTGCCGGAACAAGCCGCGCGTGACATCGTGGCCTCGGCGTTCCAGTCCGCAGGTCAGCGGTGTTCGGCGTTACGCTGTTTGTATGTCCAAGAGGATATTGCCCCCGCTTTGATCACAATGATCAAGGGGGCTATGGACGAGTTGGCCGTTGGAGATCCGTGGGATCTATCGACAGATATCGGCCCCGTGATTGATGCCGCTGCATGCGACCAAATCAACGCCTATATAGAGGCTGCAATCAAGGGCGGGCAGTTGCTCTACCGGACCTTGCCGCCAAAAGACGGCACATTTGTTGCCCCCTGCCTGATCAAAGTTGACGGAATTAGCGATCTGGACCGTGAGGTGTTTGGTCCCGTCCTTCATGTCGCGACATTCAAGGCAACAGATCTTGATGGTGTGATCGACGACATCAATGCGCGAGGGTACGGTCTTACCTTTGGCCTTCACACCCGTATTGACAGCCGTGTGCAAGAGATCGCGGACAAGGTCCATGTGGGCAATGTCTATGTGAACCGCAACCAAATTGGTGCGGTTGTCGGCTCGCAACCGTTCGGGGGTGAGGGCTTGTCAGGAACCGGTCCAAAAGCGGGCGGCCCGCTATATCTGACGCGCTTTTGCGCGGGGCAGGCGCGTACGGCCTCAGGGGTGTGGACCTGTGATGATGATATCGCGGACCTTCAGCGGTTGGTCGATGATGCCCGCGCAACCGTGCATGCGATGCCGCGTCACGCTGTGGCTATGCCCGGTCCAACGGGTGAGGCCAATAGGTTGACCACATTGCCGCGCGGTCCGATCCTTTGTCTTGGACCAACGCAAGCCGGCGTTAACGAACAGGCCGCCGAGGTCGAGCGACTGGGCGGCATCGCGGTCCGTGCGCGTGGTCATATACCATCCAGTGTTTTGGAAACGCTCGGTGGTATTGCGGGGGTGATTTATTGGGGCGACGATGGTCAAGATTACACACAAGCGCTAGCACGCCGCGCGGGTGCGATTGTGCCATTGATCCCCTGTATGCCAGACACGGGACATGTGATGCATGAGAGGCACCTGTGTGTGGATACCACCGCAGCGGGCGGCAACGTGGCGCTTATCGCAGGCGGCTAATCGCGCCCGCGCGGTGAGGTGCGCCTATCCCGAGTGTATCTCGAAATTGATCTCAACGCGCATTCCTAGTGGGGTGCGCGTTTTGCATGTCGTACATGTGACTTCGTCACAGACCCGCCCTAGCGATTGGAGCTAAACAGGTGTGCGGTCCGCGTTGCGCGGGCCAAGCATATCCACATGTGCGCCCCAAATCGCGAAAGGAATTTACGATGAGGCTGATGATGATAGCGGCAACGATTGGTTTGTGGCCCCTGATGGGCATGGCCGATACTGTGATCACCTCGTCTCGCGTGACCGAGTGGAAGGCCGTCTATGGCCGCATTGAGGCGCGTGATCTGGTTCCGGCCCGCGCCCGTATCGGCGGCACATTGACCGAGCTTGCCATTTCTGAAGGCGACCTTGTCGAGGCGGGACAAGTTATTGGACAAGTGTTTGATCAAAAGCTTGAATTTCAACTGCGCGCGATTGATGCACAGATCACCGCGTTGCAGACGCAGCTTGATAACGCACGGGTGGAATTGACGCGCGGTGAGAGCCTTCTTGAGCGGGGCGTGACCACGGTTCAACGTCTAGACGCTCTGCGCACGCAAGTCGGCGTGTTGGAGGGGCAGATTGCGGCCACGAGCGCACAGCGTAGCGTTGTCGAACAACAAACAGCCGAGGGGGCGGTGCTCGCACCTGCTGCTGGTCGCGTGCTCAACGTGCCAGTGACAAAAGGGGCGGTTGTCATGCCCGGCGAAGCGATTTCTACGATTGGTGGCGGCGGGTTTTACCTGCGCCTTGCGATCCCCGAGCGCCATGCACAGGCTTTGGTCACTGGGGCATCCATCGTGATTGATAGTGCGGGCCAGCCCGCGAGCGGCACGTTGGTGCGCCTGTATCCACAGATCGAAAACGGGCGCGTGATTGCCGATGTCGAGGTCGATGGGCTATCCTCCGCCTTTGTTGATGCGCGCGTGTTGGTGCGCATCCCAGTCGGGCAAAGAGACGCAATCACTGTGCCAGTTGAGGCGCTCATCACGCGCTCGGGCATGGATTTTGTGCCTGTGCGCGACAATGGCGATGACGTTGTATTGCGCGCTGTTGTACCGGGTGATGTGTCCGGCGGGGTGGTCGAAATTGTGACCGGTCTCAATGTGGGCGATGTCATCGTCCCTGCGGATGGGGAGTGTTGCAATGAGTAGCTCTGAGCCAAAAACATGGAAACTCGGGCTTGCTGGTGCGTTAACGCGCGCGTTTATCAGCTCTCCTTTGACGCCTCTTTTGATCATCGTCGCCCTTGCTGTGGGTTTGGTGGCCCAAGGCAGCTTGCCGCGTGAGGAAGAGCCGCAAATCTCTGTCCCGCTTGTGGATATCCACATTCAGGCCCCGGGCCTGAAAGCGCCCGATGCCGTGCGCCTCGTCACTGAGCCGATGGAAACCATCGTCAAGGGGATCAGCGGCGTCGAGCATGTCTATTCCCAGACATCAGATGACTATTCGATGGTCACCGCCCGCTTTGTGGTTGGCACCTCCGCCGATGCCGCGATTTTGCGTGTCCATGACAAAGTGCGCGCTAATATTGACCGTATCCCTGTGGGCATCCCCGAGCCGCTTATTGTCGGGCGCGGCATTGATGATGTGGCGATTGTGTCGCTGACCCTATCGCCCAAAGCGGGCCACTATGAGATCACGGCCAACGAGTTGACCCGTATTGCGCGTGAACTGCGCGGCGAGATTGCGAAAATCTCCGATGTCGGCCTATCCTATATCGTTGGCGAAGCACCTGAAGCGATCCGTGTGCGTCCCGATCCAGAGCGCCTTGCGCTTTACGGGGTGACGCTGCAACAGCTTGCCGGAAAAGTGCAATCGGCAAACACATCCATGAACACCGGCCCGCTACGTGATAGTGGCCAGATGATTGATCTGGTGGTCGGTGAAACTCTGACCTCGCCCGCCGAAATTGGCAGTCTTTTGGTCACCACCCGCGATGCGCGCCCCGTCTATGTGAGCGATGTGGCGGATGTGGAGTTTGTCTCCAACACCTCCGATCAAATCGTGGCGTCGGTCACCAAAGAGGATGGTGTTGTCACCCGCATGCCCGCAGTGACATTGGCCGTGGCCAAGCGTGCGGGATCGAACGCAGTGATCCAAGCCGAAGAGATTTTGCACAAGGTCCACATGGCAGAAGGCTCGATTATACCCGACACAATCCACGTTGAGATCACCCGCGATTATGGCGAGACAGCGGACGAGAAAGCCAACGAATTGTTGTTCCACCTTGGTCTAGCTACCGTCTCGATCATCGGTTTGGTGCTCATCGCGATCGGGTGGCGCGAGTCCATCGTGGTGGCCATTGTGATCCCCGTGACAATCCTGCTGACGCTGTTTGCCTCGTGGGTCATGGGGTACACGCTCAACCGCGTGTCGTTGTTTGCACTGATTTTCTCTATCGGGATTTTGGTCGATGACGCGATTGTGGTGATTGAAAACATCGCCCGCCATTGGGGGATGAAAGACAGCCGCGACCGCAAAACCGCCGCCATTGATGCCGTGGCCGAGGTGGGTAACCCCACGATTGTGGCGACATTGACCGTGGTTGTGGCGCTGTTGCCGATGCTGTTCGTGTCCGGCCTGATGGGACCGTATATGTCGCCGATTCCTGCCAATGCCTCTGCTGCGATGATCTTTTCGTTCTTTGTCGCGGTGATGATCACCCCGTGGTTGATGTTCAAAATCGCCGGCAATGCGCCTGCGCATGCGGGCGGCCATGGCGATAGTGGCGCTGATCATGGCGGTGCGTTGGGCCGTGTTTACGCCAAAGTGGCCAAGCCGATCCTTGCCTCCAAAGGGCGCTCAGGTCTGTTTTTGATCATCACGGCGGTGCTGTCGTTCGGGTCGCTCACCGCGATCTATACCAAGGACGTGACCGTTAAATTGCTGCCGTTTGACAATAAATCGGAACTGTCTGTGGTGATCGACATGCCCGAGGGCACGTCCGTGGAGCAAACCGATGCGGTGGCGCAATCCATCGCGCGTTTGGTGGTGGACCTGCCCGAGGTTGTGTCGGCGCAGACCCACGCGGGGACCGCCGCCCCGTTCAACTTTAACGGCTTGGTGCGGCATTACTATTTACGCGAACGGGCCAATATGGGTGACGTTCAGATCAACCTGACGGCCAAACACGACCGTGAGCGCACGAGCCACGAGCTTGCTTTGATCATCCGTGCGATGGTCGCGCAACTGGACGTGCCTGTGGGGACAAATATCAAAACGGTTGAGCCGCCCCCCGGACCGCCCGTGATGGCAACTTTGTTGGCCGAGGTCTACGGGCCGACCGCTGATGCGCGCCGTGCGACCGCAACCAAAATACACGCGGCCTTTGAGGCGGTGCCGTTTGTTGTCGATGTCGATGACAGTTTTGGCACACAGCCGCGCCGTTTGCGAGCCACTGTGAATACGGACGATCTGGAGTTTTTCCAAGTTCAAGAACAAGACGTGTTTGACACAATGGGTATTTTGAACGGCGGGGCCACGGTCGGCTATTCACATCGCGGTATGGGGCGGCATCCGATCCCCATCGTGGTCGAGCGCGCCAAAGGCGACCGTGTGATGGATGAGGCGTTTTTGTCGACGCCGATCCCCGCCAACGTCCTGCCCGGTGCGCGTGGCGTGGTTGAGCTTGGGGATGTCATCGACGTGCGCGAAGAGGCCGTGTCGTTCCCAATTTTTCGCCGCAACGGGCGCTTTGCCGAAATGGTCACGGCCGAACTTGCGGGGGACTATGAGGCACCGATTTACGGGATGTTTGCGGTGTCGGACGCGCTTGATGCGATGGAGTGGGAGGAGGGTGAAAAGCCCGTGATTTCCTACTACGGTCAACCCGATGACGAAAGCCATCCGACGCTGTTGTGGGATGGGGAATGGGAAGTGACCTATGTCACCTTCCGCGATATGGGCGCGGCTTTTGCCATCGCGTTGTTGGGGATTTACATCCTCGTGGTGGCGCAATTCGGCTCGTTCCGTTTGCCCCTCGTGGTGCTAACACCGATCCCGCTGACGTTCCTTGGGATCATCTTTGGCCACTGGTTGCTTGGGGCGCCATTCTCGGCCACCTCGATGATCGGCTTTATCGCGCTTGCGGGGATTATCGTGCGCAATTCGATCCTGCTTGTCGATTTTATCCGCAACGCAGATGAGAGCGTGGACAAGGTGCAAATCCTGATCGACGCGGGTGCGATCCGGTTCAAACCGATCTTGCTGACCGCGATTGCCGCGATGATCGGGGCCGTGGTGATCCTTGCCGATCCGATTTTCCAAGGGCTTGCAATCTCGCTTTTGTTCGGTCTTTTGACCTCTACCTTGCTCACAGTTTTGGTGATCCCCGCGATCTACCGCGTGTTCAAAACCTGATCGTTTCATTACACGAGATTCGGATACGCCCCCGCGTCACATTTGATGCGGGGGCGTTTTTATGTCCGTCAGATTGACTCGCGGGTACGTCACCCCTAAATACCTTTCATTCTCAGGGCGGGGCGAAATTCCCCACCGGCGGTTATAGCCCGCGAGCGCCTTGGTTCTTGTCGCGAGAACCTTGGGTCAGCAGATACTGGTGAAATTCCAGAGCCGACGGTCATAGTCCGGATGAGAGAGGATGAACGACCCGCAATCGTGCGGGGCGACCTTTATGCTCTGGGATTCTGTCTGCTTGAGAGGATCATGAGCCATGACAAAATCCCCAAAATTCGCATTTATTAAAGCCCGCTGGCATGCCGATATTGTCGACCAAGCGCTGGTTGGGTTCAATGCGCGCCTTGCCGAGTTGGGTGTGGACGCGGTCGTTGAAACCTATGACGTGCCCGGCGCATTCGAGATGCCGTTGGTCGCACAAAAACTGGCGCAGACGGGCGAATTTGATGCTATTGCCGCGGCTGCTTTGGTTGTCGATGGTGGTATCTACCGCCACGATTTCGTTGCCCAAGCTGTCGTTTCCGGCCTGATGGATGCCCAATTGAAAACGGGTGTGCCGATGCTGTCCGTGTCGTTAACACCGCATCATTTCCAGCCCAAAGGCGAGCACGAAAAATTCTATTTCGATCATTTCGTTGGCAAAGGCCGCGAGGCGGCTGATGCGGCTGTTCAGATCTGGCAATTGAACGCTCAGATTGCAGCGCCGAGCGCACTCGCTGCTGAGTAAAGCTGTTGTGTCTGCATTGTTTGAGGCCTCGCGCAGTTCTGCGCGGGGCTTTTAATTAGGCACGATATATGTGGCGCGAATACTCTCGCATATGACGGTCCCCGCGTTTTTGAGATCGTTTTCGCGCGCCTTCGCCATTGCGTCTTTAGGTGAAAACCCGTGGTCAATCCAGCGTTGCACAAGTCGTCCACGCAAGATGTCCGCGTCAACGTTGAGCATGATTGACGCATCCCAAAGCGGGTGCAGGTCGCGCCATCCATCGTGGTTGAGAAGCAGGTAATTCCCTTCCACTATCACAATGTCGGCGTCGTCGCGCAGGTGCCCCGCGCCTTGTACAACGCTATCAGAGGTGCGATCAAACAATGGGTACTCGGTCACCGCCCCTGTTTTGAGGGCGCGGACCAATGCGACAAAACTCTCCACGTCAAAGGTTTCTGGCGACCCTTTTTGGGCGCGTAAATCGCGTGCATCAAGCCAGTCATTGTCGCGGTGAAACCCGTCCATTGGCACCACTTGGGCGCGTGGGCCAAGAGCCGTGGCCAACGGGTCCGCAAGGGTGGATTTGCCCGCACCTGGGGGGCCGACAAGGGCGATGAACGTGCGCTCCCGCCCTTGTGCGAGTTTTTTGATTTCAGATGCAAGACCTGAAATTTTCATAGGTTAGGCCGCCCGATCTTCGGTTGGTGCGTCTTTTGCGCCGGTCATAAAGGCCACAGCATCTGACATTGTGTACTCTTTGGGATCGATCACACATAGGCGTTTGCCTAAACGGTGCACGTGGATGCGATCGGCCACTTCGAACACATGCGGCATGTTGTGCGAGATCAGGATAATCGGAATGCCGCGAGATCGGACCTCTTGGATCAACTCCAACACACGGCGGCTTTCTTTGACGCCGAGCGCTGCTGTTGGCTCATCGAGGATCACAACTTTGGACCCGAATGCTGCGGCACGGGCCACAGCCACGCCTTGGCGTTGACCACCCGATAGGGTTTCAACCGATTGGTTGATGTTCTGAATGGTCATCAGGCCCAGTTCCGACAGCTTGTCACGCGCAAACTTTTCCATCGCGGGACGGTCGAGTTTGCGAAAGATCGATCCGGCGATACCGGGCCGGCGCAACTCACGCCCCATGAACATATTGTCAGTGATCGACAGGGCAGGGGACATGGCGAGGGTTTGGTAAACGGTTTCAATCCCTGCATGGCGCGCATCGTTTGGTGAGCTGAAGTTCACGGGCTTGCCATCAAGTGTCACTTCGCCTGCATCGGCCTGAACCGCGCCCGAGAGCGCTTTGATCAGGGTTGATTTGCCTGCACCGTTGTCGCCTATCACGGCGAGGATTTCACCCGGATAGAGTTCGAAATCACAGTGATCGAGGGCTACGACTTTGCCGTAACGTTTGACGAGATTGCGAGCTTTGAGAATGGGTTCCATTATGCGGCCACCTTTCTGATCCATTGGTCAACGGCAACAGCCGCAATAATAAGAGCGCCGATAAGCAAGTATGTCCATTGCGCGTCTGCACCCATGAGGCGCAGGCCGAGTGTGAACACACCCACAATGAGCGCGCCAAACAACGTGCCGAGGATAGACCCGCGACCGCCAAAAAGCGAGATGCCACCGATCACAACGGCGGTGATGCTCTCGATATTGGCCAACTGGCCAGAGGTCGGCGAGACTGATCCAATGCGCCCGATCAAGGCCCATCCTGCAAAGGCACAGATCACACCTGCGATGACGTAGACCGAGATCAGTGTGTTTTTGACGTTGACGCCGGACAGCTCGGCCGCCTCGGGGTCATCGCCCACGGCGTAGACATGACGCCCCCACGCGGTATGGCGTAAAACGTAGGCGAGAATGGCCACAAGTACGACCATAAAGATCACACCAAAGGTAAAGACTGCACCGCCGATTTTCAGCTTTGTCGCAAACAGCTGTAGCAATGGCGCATCGGCTGCAATGTCTTGGGCGCGGATGGTCTCGTTTGCGGAATACAGAAAGTTGGTCGCCAGTACGATTTGCCACATGCCCAAGGTGACGATGAACGGTGGTAGCTTCATCTTGGCGATGAGGTAGCCATTGATATAGCCACATAACGCACCAACGCTGATGCCGGCAAAGATCGATACGCCCACAGGCATCCCGTAGCGGAATGTAAATGTCCCCATCACAACCGAGCTGAGCACCATGATGGCCCCCACCGACAGGTCGATACCCGCCGTAAGAATGACCAAGGATTGAGCCGCCGCGACAATGCCGACGATCTGAACCTGTTGTAGGATTAAGGTTAAGGCAAAGGGTGAAAAGAATTTGGACCCGAGCAAGAGGCCGAACACAACAATCGACGCGACCAGAACGATCAGAGGGACCAGAGCGGGCGTCGTGTGGAGTTGGTGTTGGAACCGAGCAAGCGCACCTTTGCGCTCGTCGTTAAAACTGGCAACTGCATCGGACCCTTTGTCCGTGATCGCTGCCTCATAATTATCGCTAGACATGTCTGCCTCCATTTGCGGCCCCAATCAGTGGGCCACCCCTTTTTATTTTGCACGAGGGGCGGACATTTCTGCCCGCCCCTGCTGTGTGTGTGCGTCACGCGACCCCGTGGGGGTCGATTAACTTAGCCCCAGCAGAGGTCCATGCCTTCGGCTACGGATTTTGACTCAACGCCGTCCGCAGGCTGATCGGTGATCAAAGCAACGCCTGTGTCAAAGAAATCTTTGCCTTCGGTGTTTGCTGGCTTGGTGCCGTCGGCGGCCCATGCTGCAATTGCTTCGATGCCTTTGGACGCCATCAAGAGCGGGTACTGCTGCGCTGTTGCGCCGATCACGCCGTCTGCGATGTTCTGAACGCCTGGGCAACCGCCATCCACGGACACGATGAGAACGTCATTCTCACGGCCGATGGATTTAAGAGCTTCGTAGGCACCAGCTGCAGCAGGCTCGTTGATCGTGTAGACCACGTTGATTTCAGGATCAGACGCGAGGAGGTTTTCCATTGCCTTGCGGCCGCCCTCTTCGTTGCCCTGTGTGACGTCATTGCCGACGATACGTGGGTCGGTTTCGTCGCCCCATTTGTTTGGATCGCCAAGTTCGATGCCAAAGCCCTGAAGAAAGCCCTGGTCGCGCAAAACGCCAACGGTTGGTTGGGACACTGCGAGATCGAGCATTGCGATTTTCGCGTTTGCCGCATCTGCACCGAGTTTCGCCGCAGCCCATTTGCCGATCAATTCACCCGCAAGGAAGTTGTCCGTGGCGAATGTCGCGTCAGCCGCATCAATCGGGTCGAGCGGTGTATCGAGTGCGATGACCAAGAGGCCCGCATCACGTGCCTGAGCAACAGATGTTGTGATGGATGATGTGTCGGACGCTGTGATCAAGATACCTTTTGCGCCGTCTGCGATGCACGTTTCGATAGCTGCCACTTGTGTTTCGTGGTCGCCGTCTACTTTACCTGCGAAAGATTTAAGTTCGATACCAAGCTCGGCCGCTTTGGCCTCAGCGCCTTCCTTCATTTTCACGAAGAAGGGGTTGGTGTCTGTTTTTGTGATAAGGCACGCGGACACGTCAGCGGCAAATGCGCCGGATGTCATCGTTGCGAGCGCAATTGCGCTACCTGCGAGCAATGTCTTCATGGTAGTTCCTCCCAAAGTGTGGACTGCGCCTTTATGGCTGTGAGTCCGAATATTCGACCGTTTCCTCAAACGGAACTCGCTTAACTGATCTGATTCTGATGAGCGCGTCAATAAATAAATCCATTTGATTTATTAAAGGGTTTGAGGCAAGGTCACACGATTGGAGGACCACTTGTGGGCAAAAGCGAAGTCAAAGAACTGCGATCGGGCGTCAACCAGATCGGGGTGCGCGCACTGAACGAGCGGTTGGTGATGTCACTGATACAGCGCCATGGTGGCATGCCAGGCAGTGAGTTGGCCAAGCGCACGGATTTGTCCGCGCAAACAGTGTCCAACATCCTACGCAAACTCGAATCCGATGGCCTTGTACGCCGTGGGGAACCTCAACGGGGCAAGGTGGGCAAGCCGTCCATCCCAATGGAAATTGTCCCGGACGGGGCGCTGTCGTTTGGTCTCAAGATTGGCCGCCGTAGTGCAGATTTGGCGATCATGAACCTTGCGGGGGAGGTGCTTGGCCAGAGCATTGTGACTTACCGGTATCCAATGCCCGATCTGATTTTCGCGTATCTGAAAGAGGGTATGGAAAAGCTGTCCAACGGGCTTAGTGACAACCAGCGCGCACGCATCTGTGGAGTGGGTATTGCAGCGCCCAACGAAATTTGGAGTTGGGTGGACGCCATTGGTGCCCCTGAGGACTTCCAAATTTGGCGCGACATCAATTTCGCCAAAGAGGTCGCGGCCTTCACGGAGCTGCCTTTATTCACTGAAAACGACGGTACCGCCGCGTGCCGCGCAGAATATGTGTTCGGCCGTGGGCGCGAGTTTTACGACTACGCATACTTTTTTGTGGGCTCTTTCATTGGTGGTGGTATCGTTATGGATTCCAAGGTGATCGAAGGGCGACAGGGTAATGCCAGTGCGCTCGGCCCGTTGCGGGTGCCGTATGACGATGGTTCTCAAAGTGGTGGCGAATGTGCGTTGATGGATGTGGCCTCGCTGTATGTCTTGGAGGCTGCTGTCGCAAAGGCGGGCGGTGATACAAATTTAATGTGGGCGATGCCGCAAGACTGGTCGAGCTTTGGGATATCACTTGATGATTGGATCCTCGCGTCCGCCAAAGCGCTGGCTCACGCGGTGCGCAGTGTGGTCAGCGTGATCGATTTTGAGGCTGTGATGATCGATGGGGCGTTTCCGGTTGATGTCCGCACGCGCCTTGTGGCGCAAACCCGTCTGGAGTTTGAGCGTCTTGATGTGCGCGGGATCACTGTGCCGCGTATTGAACAGGCGCGTGTGGGCGGCAATGCGCGGGTCATCGGCGCGGCGTCCTCGCCCATCTTACGGCAGTTTTTCTAACGCAGGTCGCCCCACTCAGTGGGACGTGAGCGACTGCGCCGCTTCCATTGCGATTGGGTCAAGCCCTGCACCATCTGTTTGCGCAAATTGGACAAGTTGGGCGCGCATTGTCGGATCCCAAAAATCCATGATATGTGCCGCGACTGTACCCGCCTTATCCGTGTCGGGTTGGGTGGCGAAAAACGTGGCGATCTGATTCACCATGCGGATCATTTTTTCGTCTGTCATTGGTCCGCTTCCTTAGGTGCGCCTGCGTAAAAGATGATGTCAGAAGGCGTGACAACGCCAAGTGTCATACCGATCTCACGCGCCAGTTCTACGGCCGCTTTGGTTGGGCGGGACACTGAGAATAGCGCCGACAGGCCCGCGCGGGCGCATTTTTGCACAAGGTCGATGGACAGACGCGAGGTCATCAAAATTCCGGCGTTTTGCATAGGCGTGTCCGCGAACGTGCCGATCAGTTTATCAAGTGCGTTGTGACGCCCCACATCCTCGCGCACCATCTGTAATCCGTGGGCGGTAAAGACCGCCGCCGCATGCATCGCGCGCGATTGCTGATGCATAACTTGCTGTGCGTTGAGGGCGGCGAGTGAAACGCGAACGGCCTTAAACAGGGTAGGTGCCGCGGGGGGCACATGGGGCGGCTTGGCGGTTGCGGCGGTCAGGCTTTCGATCCCGCACAACCCGCATCCCACTGGGCCGACAGAGGCACGGCGGCGCGCGTCGAGTGCGCTGGCGCGCTCTTGCGCAATACGCCCACGCACCTCTATCCCCTCATCATACTCGTGCACCTCGCATTCGGTCACATCCGCGCCCCGCTCCACGATGCCCTCGCTGACGGCAAAGCCGCGTAACAAATCGGTGAGGTCGTGCGGCGTGGACATCAAAACGGCAACGGTCGAACCGTTGAGCACAAGGGCCACGGCGACCTCGTCGGGCAGATTATCAGTGGGCGCGCTCATTGTGGTGGGTCCGAAATGCGGCGCGCTTGCATGGCGTGCGCGTGGTAGCTGTCTTGCCAATCGGTTGGCCCGTTTGATAGGGCGACTTGCACCGCTGTGACTTTGTATTCGGGACAGTTTGTGGCCCAGTCAGAGTGATCGGTGGTCACAACGTTGGCCTGTGTGGCGGGGTGATGGAACGTGGTGTAGACCACGCCTGGTGACACGCGGTCGGTCAGTGTCGCACGCAACGATGTCTCCCCCGCGCGCGATGCCAGACGTACATGGTCACCCCCATTGATGCCGCGTGTTTCGGCGTCATGGGGATGGATCTCCAACACGTCCTCATCGTGCCAAATGGTATTGGCGGTGCGCCGTGTTTGTGCGCCAACATTGTATTGCGACAAGATACGGCCCGTGGTCAAAAGCAGCGGAAAGCGCGGGCCGGTTTTTTCGTCTGTGGCCACATATTCGGTGATGATCAAACGGCCTTTTCCGCGCACGAACCCGTCGACATGCATGATCGGTGCGCCATCGGGAAATGCATCGTTGCAGGGCCATTGAACAGAGTTTTTCGCATCAAGCATCTCATAGGTGACGCCTGCAAATGTCGGCGTGGTGGCCGCAATTTCCGCCATGATTTCGCTCGGGTGCGTGTAGGCCCAGTGCGCACCGCATGCATTGGCGAGGCGCTGTGTGACTTCCCAGTCTGCATACCCGTTTTTGGGGGCCATAACACGGCGCACACGGTTGATACGGCGCTCTGCATTGGTGAATGTCCCGTCCTTTTCCAAAAACGTCGAACCGGGCAAAAATACATGCGCGTAGTTTGCGGTCTCGTTGAGAAACAGATCGTGTACGATCACACATTCCATCGCCGCAAGACCCGCTGCGACATGTTTGGTGTCGGGGTCGGATTGCAAGATATCCTCGCCCTGAATGTAGAGCGCTTTGAACCGTCCAGCGACCGCGGCATCCAGCATGTTGGGAATGCGCAAACCTGGTTCGGGATTGATCTCAACGCCCCACGCCTGTTCATAAATGGCGCGGGTATCGGGGTCTTTGACATGGCGATATCCCGGCAATTCGTGCGGGAACGATCCCATGTCACACGCCCCTTGGACGTTGTTTTGTCCGCGCAACGGGTTCACGCCCACGCCCTTGCGCCCGATGTTGCCGGTCAGCATCGCAAGGTTGGCGATCGCCATGACGGTGGTCGATCCTTGGCTGTGCTCGGTGACGCCAAGCCCGTAGTAGATGGCACCATTCCCACCTGTCGCAAACGCCCGTGCCGCAGTGCGCAGTGCCCCCGCATGTACGCCTGTAAGCAAAGCTGTGGCCTCTGGGCTATGGCGGGGGTCCGATACAAAATCGCGGTAGAGTTCGAATTCGTCCCAATCGCAACGCGTGCGGATAAAGTCGGCGTCGAACAGGTCTTCGGTGACGATCACATGCGCGAGGGCGGTGATCACGGCCACGTTGGTTCCGGGTCTGAGGGGGAGGTGATGGCCCTCGCCCATGTGCGGGGTTGCAAGCAAATCGATGCGGCGCGGATCGACCACGATCAGTTTGGCCCCTTGACGCAAGCGTTTGCGCAGACGTGAGGCAAACACCGGATGCCCGTCCGTGGGGTTCGCGCCGATGACGATCGCCACGTCCGTGTGTTCAACACTGTCGAAATCCTGTGTACCCGCAGAAGTGCCGAACGCTTGGCCTAGGCCGTAGCCCGTGGGCGAGTGGCACACCCGTGCGCAGGTGTCGGTGTTGTTGTTTCCAAACACGGCGCGGGTCAGTTTTTGGACCAAATAGGTTTCTTCGTTGGTGCACCGGCTCGACGTGATGACGCCTACGGCGTTTTTGCCGTGTGCGTTTTGGATGCCTGCAATGCGAGCGGCCGCAAACCCGAATGCCTCGTCCCATGAGACTTCGCGCCATGGCTGGTCAATGCTCTCGCGGATCATCGGTTTGAGAATGCGGTCGGGGTGGGTGGCATAGCCGTACGCAAAGCGCCCTTTGACACACGAATGCCCACGGTTTGCGCGGCCCTGTTTGTGCGGGGTCATGCGCACCACCGTATCACCGTTCAACTCTGCCTTGAACGAGCACCCCACACCGCAATAGGCGCATGTTGTGATGACGCTGCGGGTGGGCGTGCCAAGGTCGCGCACGGATTTCTCTTGTAGTGTGGCTGTGGGGCAGGCTTGTACACACGCGCCGCACGACACGCAGTCGGAGGACAGAAAATCGTCAAGTGTATCGCCAGCGCAAACGCGGCTCTCAAATCCGCGCCCTTCGATGGTCAACGCAAACGTGCCTTGGACCTCTTCGCAGGCGCGCACACAGCGCGAGCAGACGATACATTTGCTGGGATCATAGGTGAAATAAGGGTTGCTGTCGTCGACGGGCCGCCAATCCTGAGCATCCTCGAAATGGTTTGCGCCCTTGGCATAGCGCACATCGCGCAGGCCAACCATTCCCGCCATATCTTGTAATTCGCAATCGCCATTGGCCGAACAGGTCAGACAATCCAACGGATGATCGGAGATATATAACTCCATCACACCCTTGCGCAGTTTTTGCACCTTTTCGCTTTGGGTGCGCACAACCATTCCGTCCGCCACTGGTGTGGTGCAGGACGCGGGTGTGCCGCGCCGCCCTTCGATTTCGACGACACACAGGCGGCACGACCCAAAGGCCTCGACGCTATCGGTGGCGCAGAGTTTGGGGATTTTTAGCCCTGCCTGCATCGCCGCACGCATCACGGATGTGCCACTTGGCACTGTGATGTCATGCCCGTCGATTGTCAGAGAGACTGGCGCGCCGTTTTGTTTTGGCGTGCCATAATCGGTGTCGTCCCATGGAATGATGATGTCTTTCATTGCGTGACCTCCGCGGTTGTGACGCCGAAATCTTGGGGCCATCCATTGAGGGCCGATAAAACCGGATAGGGGGTGAAGCCGCCAAGTGCGCAAAGCGATCCATCGCGCATGGTGTCACATAGGTCTTCGAGTAAGGGAATGGCCGCGTGGTCGCCGTTTCGAATGCGCGCGATCGTCTCCACTCCGCGCGTCGATCCGATGCGGCAGGGGGTGCATTTGCCACAGCTTTCAATGGCGCAAAACTCCATTGCGAATTGCGCGAGCGCTCCCATGTCCGCGCTGTCATCAAAGACCGTCAGGCCCGCATGGCCTATCAGGCCGCCCGCGTTATCAAACTCCTCGTATCCAATGGGTGTCTCAAATTTGTCTGGTCGCATAAACGCGCCAAGCGGCCCGCCGACTTGCACCGCTTTGACGGGCTTGCCCGTGGCTGTCCCGCCGCCAATGTCTGTCACGACATCACCCAAAGTCATGCCGAACCCTGCCTCGAACAGCCCGCCATATTTGACGTTTCCCGCGAGTTGAAGTGTCACGGTGCCCTTGCTGCGGCCGATACCAAAGGCGGCATAGTGAGCCGCGCCATGCTCAAATATCACAGGGATTGTGGCGAGCGAAATGACGTTATTGACCACCGTAGGTTGGCCCATAAAGCCATGGAGCGCAGGGAGGGGCGGTTTGGCGCGTACCGTTCCGCGTTTGCCCTCAAGTGAGTTGAGCAACGCTGTCTCTTCGCCGCACACATACGCCCCTGCGCCGACACGAATATCCACGTCGAACGCCGTGCCCGTGCCGAGAATGTCCTCGCCAAGTAGGGCGTTTTCGCGCGCGATGTCGACGGCGGCACGCATCACACGAATGGCCACGGGGTATTCGGATCTTAGGTAGACATAACCGCGTGTGGCCCCAACGGCGAGGCCGGCGATCACCATGCCCTCGATGAGGGAGAACGGATCGCCCTCCATCAACATCCGGTCGGCAAAGGTGCCACTGTCGCCCTCGTCGGCGTTACACACGATGTATTTTTGCGAGGCTTGCGCGCTGCGCACTGTCTCCCACTTGAGGCCCGTAGGAAACCCCGCGCCACCGCGCCCACGTAGGCCAGATGCTGTGACCTCTTCGACCGTTTGCTGCGCAGTCATGCTTAACGCGCGTTTGAGGCCGCCAAGCCCGCCATGCGCGGCGTAACTCGTCAGATCGAGTGGGTCGATGAGGCCGCAGCGCGCAAAGGTCAGGCGGGTCTGGCGCGCGAAAAACGCGATGTCCTCCACACGGCCAAGGCTTTTTAAAGTTCCCTCCAAAAGCGCTGGGACATCGGCGGGAGAGAGCGGGCCGAACGCGCGCCGCCCTTGGGCATCTTCGATCTCCACCAACGGTTCTAACCAAACCATTCCGCGCGACCCATTGCGCACAATCTCGACGGATATCCCGGCTTTTGCGGCATAGGACGTGATCGCTGCGGCCACATCATCAGCGCCCAAGGCCACAGCCGCACTATCGAGAGGAACGTAGATTTTCATGCGCCCACCTCGGTTGCAAGACTTTGTGCACTCACCCGTCCACGCGGTTGCGTGTCGACCAACGCCGCAGGTCCACATGCGCACAGGCCGAGACAATATACGGCCTCAACTGTGATGCGGCCATCTGGTGTTGTGCCGAAATCTGTAAGGCCAAGGCGGTCGAAAAGGGCCGATTGTGTTTCGGTTGCTCCGACCGATTGGCAGGCTTCTGCGCGACACAATTTGATCGTGTGGTGGCCGTTAGGGCGTGTTTTGAAGTCGTGGTAAAAGCTGACAACGCCGTGGATTTCGGCCCGTGTGATCCCGAGTGCGCGGCCCAGTTGAGGGTAGGTGCCTTCGTCGATATGACCAAACGCCTCCATCATGTCATGCAAGATCGGCAACAGCGGACCTTCGCAATCGCGGTGTCGCGCAATGAGACGCGATAGGGTGTCATCAGTGGGATCGGTTGCGGACATGATGGCTCTTCTACGCTGGTTTTATTGAGGGGGTGACTGGCGACTTGGACGTTGCGATATGGGCGGCGGCGGCCATGAGGGCTGTCAATACGGGTGTTTCACTGGCACGGCGCGGTGCGGCAAGTCCGACCGATTGTCCAAGGCTTTGCGGCGTTATGGGGATGATTTTTAACGCCGTCCCCGCACATAAAAACGTGGCGAGATCCCACGACAGGATCGTCACCCAACCTGTTTCTTGAACAGTACGGGTCAACACAACGGTCGAGTTGGACTCCAATCTGACATCGGGTGTCACGCCTGAGTTTTGAAAATGCGCGTCGATGATCCTGCGCCCTTGCATGTCTGCCGTGAGCAAGCACATCGCAAGCCCGTCAAAATCAGACCACGCCATATCGGGGCGGGCCGCGAGCGGTGTGTCGGCGCGTGTCACGGCCACTGGGGTTTCGATGTAAATGGGTTCGACAACCACATCGCCCAATGGCTCATTGTCCAAATAGGTCAGGCCCGCGTCGATGTCGTGGGCCTCCATCATGTCGAGGATTTCCAAGGAGGTGCGAGAGAGAATTGTGACTCTTACATTTGGATGGTTCTTGCGCATTTGTGCCGCCAGACGCGCGGCCCATGTCAGCGCAGACGGGATTGCCGCAAGGCGGATTTGCCCCGAAAGCTCGGCGCCCGTTCCGTGCATTTCGGCGCGCAATTGTTGTGTGTCCGCGACGATCCGCTGCGCCCAGTGCAGAGCGCGCTGACCCTCTGGGGTCAAGCCGCCAAAGCGCGATCCGCGCAAGATGAGGGTCACGCCAAGTTGGTCTTCGAGCTGCTTTATGCCGGCCGACAATGTGGGTTGCGTTATGCCAAGCGTTTTGGCGGCGCGTCCGAAATGTCCCGCGCGGGCAACGGCCATGAACATTTCCAACTTATCGATCACGTTCGGATTTCCTGATTGATTTTGATACTATTGATAGGCTATTCCCTATCAAAAGAAAAGCTGGCACGGGTGTATTTTTCGTGTCGGCCTTCCGTCTGCTTGTCGTCGGCTTTCCGTCGGGCCTTTTGTCGGCCCGCACCAATTTGGAGTACCCTTATGAAGACCCGTGCCGCTGTCGCTTTTGAAGCCAACAAACCCCTCGAAATTGTCGAGATCGATCTAGAAGGCCCCAAAGAGGGCGAGGTTCTGGTCGAGATTATGGCAACAGGTATTTGTCACACGGACGCCTACACGCTTGACGGGTTAGACAGCGAGGGATTGTTCCCCGCCGTGCTTGGCCATGAGGGGGCGGGGATTGTGCGCGCGGTGGGCGCGGGCGTCAAATCGGTTCAACCCGACGACCACGTGATCCCGCTTTACACGCCGGAATGCCGCCAGTGTAAATCCTGTCTGTCGGGCAAAACCAACCTGTGTACCGCCATCCGCGCGACACAAGGCAAGGGCGTGATGCCCGATGGCACTTCGCGCATGAGCTACAAAGGCGAGACAATTTATCACTACATGGGCTGTTCCACGTTCTCGAATTTCATCGTCGTGCCAGAGATTGCGGTGGCCAAAATTCGTCCCGATGCGCCGTTTGACAAGGCCTGTTATGTCGGCTGTGGCGTGACCACGGGGGTCGGTGCGATCACCAACACGGCCAAGGTCGAAGCGGGGGCAAACGTCATCGTGTTCGGCCTCGGAGGGATTGGTCTCAACGTACTGCAAGGCGCGCGGATGGTCGGTGCGGATAAAATCATCGGTGTGGACCTCAACAACGACAAAAAGGCGTGGGGCGAACGGTTCGGCATGACTCATTTCGTTAACCCGTCCGAGATCGATGGCGATATCGTCGAACACCTCGTGGCGCTGACCGATGGCGGCGCGGATTACACATTTGATTGCACCGGCAACACCACGGTGATGCGTCAGGCGTTGGAAGCGTGCCACCGTGGCTGGGGCGTCTCAACCGTGATTGGCGTGGCCGAAGCGGGCAAGGAAATCTCCACCCGTCCGTTCCAGTTGGTCACAGGGCGCGTTTGGCAAGGCACGGCATTCGGCGGCGCGAAAGGCCGCACAGATGTGCCAAAAATCGTGGATTGGTACATGAACGGCAAGATCGAGATTGATCCGATGATCACCCATGTTCTCACACTTGACGAGATCAATAAGGGTTTTGATTTGATGCATGCGGGCGAAAGCATCCGTTCTGTTGTGGTATTTTGATCTATGAGCCTTGAAGTCATTTCGAAAATCCGCAGCCACGGCGGTACGCAGGGCGTCTATAAACATGCCTCATCCGCAACGGGAACGGACATGGAATTTTCCGTGTTTGTGCCTGATCACGCGGCGGGGGCGACCCTGCCCGTGGTGATTTACCTGTCGGGGCTGACCTGTTCGCAGGCCAACGTGACGGAAAAGGGCGAGTATCGCGCGGCCTGTGCCGCGTTGGGACTGATCTTTGTTGCGCCGGACACAAGCCCGCGCGGCGCGGATGTGCCGGATGATGCCGAGGGGGCGTATGATTTCGGCCTTGGGGCGGGGTTTTACGTCAATGCGACCGAGGCGCCGTTTGGTCAGCATTACAACATGCGTGACTATATCGAGCGCGAATTGCATGCGCTGATTGGCGCGGACTTTCCCGCCGATATAAGCCGTGTTGCGATCATGGGGCATTCGATGGGCGGACATGGCGCGCTCACGATCGCGCTGCGCAATCGCGATCAATACAAATCGGTATCGGCGTTTGCACCGATTGTGTCGCCGCTCAATTGTCCGTGGGGCGAAAAGGCGCTTTCGGGATATCTGGGGGCTGATCGCGCGGCGTGGCGGACCTATGATGCCTGCGCGTTGATCGAGGATGGCGCACGAGTTGCGGATATTTTGGTCGATCAAGGCACGGGCGATAATTTCCTAGAGACACAACTCAAGCCCGATTTGTTGGCGGCGGCTTGTGCCGCGGCGGATCAGCCGGTCACCCTGCGCATGCAAGAGGGGTACGATCATTCGTACTACTTTATCTCGACGTTTATGGCGGAGCATCTGGAATGGCACGCGGCGCGTTTGCGTGTTTGATGCCTCTTAGGGACGGTTGGACAGCCACCGGCACTGATAGGGCGCAAAGGTGAGGTCGCGTTTGGCGGGGTCGATCCGCGCGCCCGTCAAAATATCCCACCACTCCTCGCCCTCAATGAGGTTGATGGACTGGAGCGGGATGGTGACGGGGCGATCGGTGACGTTATGCATGGCAAAGATAGACTGATCGCGCTCGCGTGATTGCCGCCATAGGCCAAAGATCTCTTCGCCAAGTTGCATGGTGAACTGTGTGGCGTTTGGATTGAACGGCTTATGTGCGGTGCGAATCGCAATGCGGGATTTGAGCGCGTCTAGCACGCGGGCGTGGATCGAGGCCGGATCATCTAGTTGTGCACGCAGCGCGGGATAATCCCATCGGTGGCGATTGATCGCGCGTTTGACATCGGTTTTGGCAACGCCGTCATGGTCGTTCGGGGTGCCGAGCAAGGAGTGGATATAAAAGGCCGGAACCCCCTCAAGGGCCATGACGATGGTCTGTGAACACAAAAACCGTTCAAATTGGAGATCGTCTTGGCCGCCTAATATGGTTCCTTTGCATGCGTCAAAAAAGGTGATGTTCATTTCATACGGCTTCTCAGACCCATCGGCGAGCGCGCGCATGGAGATCAGCCCGCCGAACTCTTTGACCGCGCCAATCATGTCGCCCAATTCGTCCCCCGATAACAACCCTTCGGCGCCGCGCACGCCGATCCCGTCATGGGATGCGGAAAAGTTGAGATAGGCGCACCCGTGTTGTGCGGGCGGCATGCGCATCAGCCATTGGTTGAGATGGAGCGCACTTCCCGACATCAGCGCGTGCAACAACAGCGGCGGGAGGGAAAAGTTGTAGATCATATGCGCTTCGTTGCGGTTGCCAAAATAACTTAGGTTTTCGGCATTTGGCACGTTGGTTTCGGTGATGAGCACAACCGGATCGGCATTGTAGTCGCACAGCAAACGCATGAGGCGGACAATGGCGTGGGTCTCGGGCAGGTGGACGCATGAGGTACCGAGCGTTTTCCAAATGAACGCGACTGCATCAAGGCGGATGATCTGGACGCCGTGGTTGATGTGAAGCCGCATGATCCGCAAGAATTCCAGCAAGACCTCAGGGTTGTGAAAGTCCAGATCAACCTGATCATGGCTAAAGGTGCACCAGACGTGTTTTGTCCCGTTAGCCGTGTCCACTTCGCGCAGCAACGGCGAGGTGCGCGGACGCACAACATCGCTCAAATCATCGCTCGGCAATGCCTCGGCAAAGAATTGATCGTAGGGGGCATGCCCTTGTAAGTAGTCGGTAAACCAATGGGAAAGTGACGAGACGTGGTTTAACACCAGATCGGACATCAGGCGAAATTCGATTGCGATGCGCTCGATATCCTCCCAGTCCCCCAAAGTGCTATTCACGGTGCGGTAGTCCGTCACCGCAAACCCATCATCGGAGGTGAACGGAAAGAACGGCAGGATATGCACGCCGTTGATCGTGCCCATCAGATAGCGTTGCAAAAAGTCGTGCAGCAGATCAAGGGGCTTGTGTTTGCCGTCTTGGACCGAATTCCCGTAGGTGATGACCACGCTGTCTTTCTCGGACCAAAGCGTTTGACCGGGGGCGCGTGCACGGTTGCGCTGCTCGGACGGATCGGGCCAAAACGCGTCTGTTATCTGTGTGCGCAACGCATCGGTGTCGTGATCTGGATAAATCTGGACTAAAAGCGCATCAAGGCGCGCTCGCAATTGAGATGATACGATCTGCATAGGTCAAAAGCCGCGCCGTTGTTAAATCCTAACATTTTTAGATCAAACGGGCGGCATGGGTTCAATGATTGACCCTGAAACACCACGGCATAAACGCGGCGTTTTACGTGTGTGCTGAATTTTCGGGCAGTTGTGCGTTATGCGCGATCGCCCGCGTTCGTATTGACGAGCCATCCATTTGGCCCTGCAATCCGGTCGGGCAGGGTCACTATCATGACCTCGCGTAGGGCAAGAACGGTCATCGCGGCCATGGCGATTTGATCAAAGCTGAGCGTGGCGAGTGACATACGATATCTCCTAAGGTTGCTAGCGATAGGTATCGTGCGCAATTCGGGCGCAAATGGGGCAGGCATAAGACCGACCCACGGCAAACCGTTCAATTTAGCGCTTTCGTATTAACCGTGTTCGGATGTGTCGACGCCAAGCGGGTCACTCGGATAGCCCACACTCATCAGATACAAACCGTGCGGCGGGCAGACCGGACCACAGGCCGTGCGGTCGCGCGCCTCAAGGGCGGTGGTGACATCATCGGGCGTCCAACGCCCTGCACCGACACGCTCCAACGTGCCGACAAAGGAGCGCACTTGGTTATGTAAAAAACTGCGGGCGCGAAAATAGAGCCGAATTTCTTGGCCGTAAGGCACGTCAAACACCTCGACCCGTGCGGCATCAAGTGTCTTGTTGGGACTGTCGGCTTGGCACATGGTTGAGCGAAACGTGGTAAAATCGTGATGCCCGATGAGGCGGTCGGCGCCCAATTGCATCGCGGCGGCGTCGATGTCGTGTTTGACATGCCATGCCAGTCCAGCCTCATGCACAAGCGGCGCGCGGCGCGAAATCATCCGAAACATATAGCGCCGCTCAAAGGCGCTAAATCGTGCGTGCCAATCGTCCGCCACCCGTGCGACTTTTACAATCGCGATGGGCTTGGGTTTGAGATGTTGATTGATCGCGGCGGCAAGCGCGAAGGGATCCCAATCCTTGACCATATCGCAATGCGCCACCTGACCCATGGCATGCACGCCCGCATCCGTGCGCCCCGCCGCCCCAATGGTCTCGCACTCTGGCTCTAAAATGCGCAAGGACTCTTCGATCGCTTGTTGCACCGACGGGTGTTCTTTTTGACGTTGCCACCCCGAAAAGGGTGCGCCGTTGTATTCGATGAGGAGGGCATATCTGGGCATGCCCCTGCTTTAACGCGCCGCGTGCGATTGGTCTAGAGGCGCGATATGGCCAGATACAGACAGCCCTTTGAAAGGGGGCGTGACGTGCTTATGTTAGTCAAAGAAAACCGGCGGAAGGGCAAAGCCTTGATCATCAACGATATTGCGGACCGTATTTTGCGTGGCGTGGAAACGGTGCAGGACGGGGTCAATGAGGCGCTTTTTGAACCTGTGATCCGCTTGGGCGTCACGGGATTGAGCCGTGCGGGGAAAACCGTATTTATCACATCGCTGGTGGCGAACCTGTTGGATCGGGGACGGATGCCGCAACTGGGTGGATCGGCGGCGATCACGGCGGCCTATTTGCAACCACAGCCCGATGATACGGTGGCACGTTTTGACTATGAGGCGCATTTGGCGGCCTTGACGGCACCCGATCCGCATTGGCCGCAAAGCACGCGGGCCGTGTCCGAATTGCGCCTGTCGTTTAAGGTGCAGCCAACGGGACTTTTGGGCGCAATCTCCGGCCCGCGCACCGTACATCTGGATATTGTCGATTATCCAGGGGAGTGGCTTTTGGATCTCGGGTTGATGGATAAATCCTACGCCGATTGGTCTGTTCAGGCGTTGGCCGATGCGCAGGCACGCGACGAGGGGGCGGCGTTTTTGGAGGCGCTGGGCTGTGTAGATGCGGGTGCGCCGCATAGCGAGCCGGACGCCAAAGCACTCGCCGAGCCGTTCACCGCCTATCTTAATGCGGCGCGCGCGGCGGGTTATTCCGATTGCACGCCGGGGCGGTTTTTACTACCCGGTGAGATGGCGGGCTCCCCTGTGCTGACGTTTGCGCCACTGCCCGAAGGGAGCGCCCCGCGTGGATCGCTGCGCCGCGAATTTGAACGCCGCTTTGAGGCCTATAAGCGCGAAGTTGTCCGTCCGTTTTTTCGAGATCACTTTGCCAAGATCGATCGCCAGATTGTGTTGGTGGACGCCTTGGGGGCGATTCATGCGGGCCCCAAAGCGGTCGAGGATTTGCGCCGCACAATGGCGGATATCCTAAGTGCTTTTCGCCCCGGACGGGTGGGCCGGTTGTTTGCCCTTTTGGGGCAAAAGAAGGTCGAGAGAATTTTGTTTGCGGCCACGAAAGCGGACCATATCCATCACAGTCAGCACGCGCGTTTGACCGCCATTATGGAGGCGTTGGTGCGAGAGGCGCGTGATCGCGCGGATTATTCGGGGGCTGCGACCTCTGCCATGTCGATTGCCGCACTTCGTGCCACCGTTGAGGAAACCCGCGATCATGGCGGGCAGACATTGGACCTCGTGCGGGGGCGCGTGGCAGACGGGCAGGGCGGCAGCAAACAGGCGGCGTTTTATGCGGGCGAATTGCCGCAAGATCCCGCGCATATTTTAGCGCCCGCGCGACAAGGGGCCACGGCGTGGCTCGGTGATGAATACGGCGTTATGCAGTTTTTGCCCGCACAGATGACATTGCGCCCGCATGAGGGGCCACCCCATATACGTCTTGATCGCGCGGCGGAGTTTTTGATCGGAGATAAGTTGTGAGTGAGACAAAACGCAGTGGCCCCATCTTGATTGACCTTGATGATGCGCCCGCCGTAACACCGTCGAACGCCGATCCTGTGCCTGATGTCTTGCCCGTTCGCAGCCCCGCGGCGATGGAGCGCGTGGCGGTTATGGCAGCGCGCAAACCAAGTGCCTTGGCGCGGTGGTTCTGGCGGCTTTTGGGCACGTTGTTCGTGTTTGTGTTGTCGCTATCGGCGTATGATTTTGTGGCGGGTTTGATCGCGCGAAACCCTGTTTTGGGCTACGCGGCCCTTGGGCTGACGGGGGCGTTTGTCGTTGTTTTACTTGCGATTGCGCTCAAGGAGCTGTCGGCCTTTGCGCGGCTCAAACGCATTGATACGCTGCACAAAGCGGCCGAGGTGGCGATTGCCAATTCGGATGTGAAAGCGGCGCGGGGTGTCACCGAGAAATTGCTCGACGTTTATAAATCCCGCGATGAATTGGCGTGGGGGCGCGAGCGGTTTGCCGAGCGTCAGGCGGAGGTGTTTGATGCGGACGGCGTGTTGCATCTGGCCGAGCGTGAATTGCTCGCCCCGCTTGATGCCGCCGCACGCCGCGAGGTCGAAGTGGCCGCGCGTCAGGTGGCCACGGTCACGGCACTGGTCCCGCTTGCGCTTGCGGATGTGTTTGCAGCACTAACGGCGAATTTGCGGATGATCCGCCGTATCGCGGAGATTTACGGCGGGCGCTCCGGCACGCTTGGCTCATGGCGGGTGACGAAATCTGTGCTCACGCATCTGGTTGCCACGGGGGCCGTTGCCGTGGGTGATGATCTCATCGGCACGATGGCGGGGGGCGGCGTGATGGCCAAGGTGTCGCGCCGGTTCGGTGAGGGGGTTGTCAACGGTGCGCTGACCGCCCGCGTTGGCGTGGCGGCGATGGAGGTCTGTCGTCCGCTGCCTTATCTGCGGGAGAAAAAGCCGTCTGTTTCGGGGCTTGTCAAACGGGCGCTCACGGGAGTGTTCGCCAAGTCTGAGACATCAGAATAATTTGGGCGGGGCATCTTTTGGCTGATCGCGTTGGGCGATACCCATGCGAAACGCGCGGCCGATGCGGTGTGCCAAAGCGGACCACTTTTGCGCTGTGTCCGCGTCTAGCTCGTCGGTTAATGTCGCGTCGAACAGGCCGAGCCAGAGGGCGAAATGACCCTCTTTGATCTCGGGAGCGGCCATGTGAACCCGCTGGGGCGCGCCGTCATAGACCCGCTCATGCAAGATTGCGTTGCGCCAGAACCGCCCGATCTTTTCCTCATGGTGCGGCCAGTTGTCGACATGCGCGCCAAACACCGCGCCCAAGGTCTCATCGTGGCGCACCTTGGCGTAAAAGATGCGAAGAACACGGTCGATGTCGTCGTGTGAAATTTCAAATTTGGGCGGCATCGCAGAGCGAGGTTCGGTCATGATTTTATCCTAAAGCTGCGGGTTGAGTGTGCGCTGATTTGTGTCGGGCTGCAATGCGGCAAGTAGGCTTGCCCCTGTGGCAGCGCGCGCCTATAACGGCCTCATGAATTTCGTGGCTCTCGCACTGATACGAATTATAAGCCCGGCGCTCTGATCCGCAGTGATCGTTGAGCCGCCGGGACAAGGCGCATGAGATATCCGCGCCGCGCGACCAGCCATACCCTTTCCCTTTCAAGGACCGATCAGACATGTGTTCCGACGTGACCACGCCTAGCGATAGCGGGCCAGACTACAAATCAACTCTTAATCTGCCAAAAACCGATTTCCCGATGCGCGCGGGATTGCCCAAACGCGAGCCTGAGTGGCTCAAGCGGTGGGAAGACATCGGCGTGTATGACCGCCTTCGCGAAAGCGGCAAAACTGAGGGGCGCACTCCGTTTGTGTTGCACGATGGCCCTCCCTATGCGAACGGCCATTTGCACATCGGTCACGCGCTCAACAAAACGATCAAGGACATCATCGTGCGGTCGCACCAGATGATGGGCTTTGACGCGCGGTATGTCCCCGGTTGGGATTGTCACGGTCTGCCGATCGAGTGGAAGATCGAGGAAAAATACCGCCAGAAAGGCAAAAACAAAGATGACGTTCCGGTCATTGATTTTCGCCAAGAGTGTCGTGCCTTTGCCGCCGAGTGGATTGACGTGCAACGCGCCGAATTCAAACGGTTGGGCATCACTGGCAACTGGGCTGATCCGTACCTGACGATGGATTTCCATGCGGAGGCGGTGATTGCCGACGAGTTCATGAAGTTCTTGATGAACGGCACGCTCTACCAAGGCTCGAAACCTGTGATGTGGTCGCCCGTTGAGAAAACGGCATTGGCCGAGGCCGAGATCGAATACCACGACCATAAATCGCACACGATCTGGGTGCCGTTTAAGGTGGTGTCGGGGGCTGAGGGTGATTTGGCCGAGGCTCGTGTTGTGATCTGGACCACGACCCCGTGGACCATCCCATCGAACAAGGCGGTCGCGTTCAATCCAAAGATTGCTTATGGCCTATACCGTGTCGATGCGACTGAAGAGGAAAGTTGGACCGCGCCGGGCGAATTGTACCTCTTTGCCGATGCTTTGGCCGAGGACGCATTAGGCAAATCGCGTGTGACCGAGTTCACAAAGGTGCGCGATGTCAGCGCGGATGAGCTTGGCGCGTTGACGCTTGCACACCCGTTTGCGGGCATTGAGGGCGCGGACGGTTTTTGGGATTACGATGTTCCGATGATCGACGGTGATCACGTGACGGATGAGGCGGGGACGGGGTTTGTCCATACCGCGCCCAGCCACGGCGCAGACGACTATGAGTGTTTCGTCAAACGCAACTGGATCGACCGCATGACGCATAACGTGGGCGAGGATAGTGAGTTCCTGCCGCATGTGCCGTTCTTTGCCGATCAGCGCGTGATTGATCACAAGGGCAAAGAGGGCAAGGCCAACACCGCCGTGATCGCCAAACTCGTCGAGGCGGGGGGCATCATTGCGCGGGGGCGCGTGACGCACTCTTATCCACATTCGTGGCGCTCCAAAGCGCCGGTGATTTTCCGCAATACGCCACAGTGGTTCGCATCGGTGGATCGCAAGATTGACGATGGTATGGGCGAGTACGGCGACACGATCCGTTCGCGTGCGCTGACCTCGATCGACAAGCTCGTCAAATGGCATCCGCAAACGGGTCGCAACCGCCTATATTCGATGATCGAGAGCCGTCCCGATTGGGTGTTGTCGCGTCAACGCGCGTGGGGTGTTCCGCTGACCTGTTTCACCAAAGTGGGCGCATTGCCGACCGATCCCGATTTTCTGTTGCGCAACGCCGATCTCAATGCCCGTATCACCGCCGCGTTCGAGGACCATGGCGCGGACGTTTGGTATGAGGACGGGTTCAAGGAAAAGATGCTCGACGGCATCGCCGATCCTGCCGCCTATGACCAAGTGTTCGACGTGCTCGACGTGTGGTTTGACAGCGGGTCAACCCACGCATTCGTGCTGCGCGATCGCGAAGATGGGACGCCTGATGGCATCGCGGATGTTTATCTTGAGGGGACCGATCAACACCGTGGGTGGTTCCACTCATCGCTGTTGCAGGCCTGTGGCACCAAGGGGCGCGCGCCCTATAAAAACGTTGTGACGCACGGGTTTACCCTTGATGAAAAGGGCATGAAGATGTCCAAATCTCTGGGCAACACCATCGTTCCTGAAAAGATCATCCAACAATACGGCGCGGATATTGCGCGCCTTTGGGTGGCGCAGGTCGATTACACCGCTGATCAGCGGATCGGGCCGGAGATCCTCAAAGGCGTTGCTGATAGCTACCGCCGTTTGCGCAACACCATGCGCTATATGCTCGGATCGCTCGCGGACTTTTCCGAGGCCGACCGTGTGGATGCGGCGGACATGCCCGAATTGGAGCAATGGGTGTTGCACCGTTTGGCCGAGCTCGATGAGCAGGTGCGCGAGGGCTACAAGACGTTCGATTTTTCGGGCGTCTGGACCGCTGTGTTCAACTTTGCCACCGTGGATCTGTCGGCGTTCTATTTCGATATCCGCAAGGATGCGCTTTATTGTGATGGTGATACAGCGCGGCGGCGTGCGGCGCGCACCGTGCTTGATATCTTGTATCACCGTATCACGCGGTGGTTGGCGCCGATCCTGACCTTTACGATGGAAGAGGTTTGGCTTGAGCGGTTCGACGGGACAGACGCCTCGATCCATTTGGAGGATTTTGTCGAAACACCTGCGGCGTGGAAAAATGCGGAACTGGCGGCGAAATGGTCCGCCATTCGCAAGACCCGCCGTGTGGTCACCGCAGCGCTTGAAATCCAGCGGCAGGATAAGGTGATTGGCGCGTCCTTAGAGGCGGCTCCCGTGGTCCACGTCGAGGATGCGGCTGTGCGCGATCTTTTGGCCACCGTCGATTTTGACGATCTGTGCATCACATCGGCGATCAACGTGACCGGCGATCCGGCACCGTCCGAGGCGTTCCGCCTGCCTGAAACTGCGGGTGTTGCCGTGGTGTTTGAAAAGGCTGAGGGCGAGAAATGTCAGCGGTGTTGGAAAATTCTTCCTGACGTCGGGCAGCACAGCCACGCGGATGTCTGTGGGCGTTGTGATGAGGCGCTTGATTAAGGTCGAGATGACCGATGAGTTTGGGAAAGGGCGCCACTGCGGCGCCCTTTTTCGTCTGTATGTTTATGCATTTTAGGCGCGTGTTTCTGACAATGACGCAAGCATCAGAGCAAATGCCTCGTGTGCCTCATGGGCCAATGTCAGAGTTTCAGCGGTTGCCATATCGCATTGCGACACAACCGTGAGAATGCGTTCCACATGGCTTTGCACCATATTAGTGAGGTTTGAGGCGGGTGTTGGAAGGTTGGCCACGGGTCGCAAATGCGGGGGTCTGTGACGGGTTTGCGCGCGGGGAGCGGGTGCAGTCGTCCCAATGGCGGGCGCGCCAACGGGGGAAGTTTCAAGAGTTTGCATTGTAGATTCCTTTCTGGAGCAGGTGCATCCTGCCCGCGTAAGAAACCTCATCTGCGTTAAGGCCAGTTTAGGAAATTCGATTGCATTTAATGTTAACGGACTGAAATTAGGTCGTATTTTCTGAAATTTAGGGATGCTTTGTGCGGTGTGCGGCGCACCGTGGCCGCGCCGATGATCTATCGCCGCGAGGTGTTGTCTACGGGGGCGTGTGCGACTTAAACCGCGTTCGACAAGATCAGAGCCTGCATTTCGTTGTACAGGGCATTGGCGTTGTTTGCGGCTAGGGTATTGGCGTCGTCTTCGGTGTCATCCGCGATCAATGCGTCGAACAAGGATTGTGCATCAGATCCTGTTTCGGCTGATTTGCTTGGTGGTGGACCATTGGGCGGCGGGCCGTTTGGGCGTGCCCCGTTTGGTGGCGCGCCTTCGGCCTTGGTCCCCGCAATTGCGCCGCTTGAGTGTGACGCGCTGCCCACGCTTGTCGGGGGTTGGGCCGGTGCGATGTAGGGATTTGCGACATAGGCCGGCCCCATCGAGATATTCATGATTCATCCGTTCAGCGAGCGGACCCGTCCACCCAAACGTTGCGGGAGATATCCCACGCGCTAAGTATCGCGCAAATAGTTTAACGCGTGGCTTACATCGCGCCGCGCTGTTCGGAA
This sequence comes from Celeribacter marinus, assembly GCF_001308265.1. Lineage (GTDB taxonomy): Bacteria > Pseudomonadota > Alphaproteobacteria > Rhodobacterales > Rhodobacteraceae > Celeribacter > Celeribacter marinus. Next base: position 2,661,548 of record NZ_CP012023.1, on the reverse strand, counting down.
ACTTGCATCAAATACGAGTTAAGTCGGGTGTTGTTTTAGGCTTTTCGCGCCAAAATCTGTTGGGCCATGCCCGCAAACAGCAAATAGACCGAGCTGAGACTCAGGGCGAGTGTGAGCGCGGTTGTGTGGTGCCCAGCCATCAAAATCGCCGCAGCAGCCGTCCAGATCAGTGTCATGGGAAGGGTGATCCAACGCCACTGCGCCGTGCGCACGGGATGGACGAACCGCAACGGCAGGAACATCGCGGGGGTCAAGATAGCGATTGTTGTCACCATCACCCACGTGGGTGGCTCCAATGCCAAAAAGACCAAGGCGACCATAGACCACGCGCCCGGAAAGCCCTCAAACGATCCATCGGACGTTTTCATACGCGTGTCCGCAAAATAGAGCGCGGAGGCGGGGGTGACGATAAGGGCCACGCACCATCCCGTCCATCCCGCCAAGAGGCCAGATTGGAACAGCGCAAATATGGGAATGAACACCCACGTTAAAAAGTCGATGACCAAATCCAAGATCACGCCATCGATTCGGGGGGCATGGGTTTTGACGTCAAAATGGCGCGCCAATGGTCCATCGATACCATCGACAATCATTGAGGCCAAAATCCATAAAAACATCGCGCGCCATTGCCCTTGGGCGGCTGAAAAGAGCGCAAGCATTGCGAGTGTCGCGCCTACTGCGGTCAAGATGTGAACGCTGTTGGCTTTGGCGGAGTGTTTGAACTGGGTCATGCAAACCGTGATGGGCGATGTTGCGGGGCGTTGCAAGCCTTACGATATGGCACACCTGCCAAATGTGATCCGCGCGTTAGAGCGATTTTGCGCGGGGGTGGGCGTTTTCATAGACCTCCAAGAGGCGCGCGGCATCAACGGCTGTGTAGGCTTGGGTGGTGGATAGAGAGGCATGGCCAAGCAACTCTTGGATCGCGCGTAGATCTCCACCTGCGTTCAACAAATGTGTGGCGAACGAGTGGCGCATGGCGTGCGGCGTGACGGTGGAGGGCAGGCCAAGTTGCATCCGCGCGGCCTCTGTCACTTTGGAGATTTGACGCGGATTGAGCGCCCCGCCACGTTTGCCACGAAACAGCGGTTGCGTTGGTTCCAGATCGTAGGGGCACAGCCGCACATAGGTGTCAACGGCGGCGCGAGCGGCGGGTAGCACCGGAACGACACGTTCCTTGCCGCCTTTGCCCACGATACGGATTACCTCGGCCAAGGGCACATCCGCGCCCGTTAGCGATAATGCCTCAGAGATACGCAGCCCGCACCCATACAGGACCGTAATCACAGCACTGTCGCGGGCGGCAACCCACGGCTCGTCGTGTTGCATCGCGACCGTGCCAATCATGTCTTTCGCGGCATCGGCGGACAACGGACGCGGCAATTTGCGTTGATACTTTGGCGAGCGGGTGGACAAGATTGCGGTGGCGTCAAAGCCTTCGCGCTCGGCCAGCCACCGCGTGAATCCCTTAACGGCAGAGAGTGACCGCGCCAGCGACCGAGGCTGTGAGCCGCGCCCACGCTCATGGGCCATCCATGCGCGCATGTCGGATATCGTCAGCGATTTGAATTTGGAGATGCCGAACCCCTCACCGTGGTGCGCCATCAAGAATGACAACCACCCCGCCACATCGGTGGAATACGCGGTGATTGTGTTGTCTGCCACGCCCTTAAGGGCGCGTTCATGATCGAGCCAATCGCCAAGAGCGGCGCGTAGCCCTCCTGTCGGTACGAGGCTCATTCTTGAAGCCAGCGGCGCATCAAACGTTCAAATGTGCCGGAAAAGAACGCGAGCAAATCGGTGCCTTGCGCCGCGCGAAACAGGTGCGGATCCTCCGAGCCAAACACCAAAAGTGCAGGCAAACGTCCCTCACCGAGGTCAAGCATCATACAGGCCTCGGAGCGGATGTCGGCGGCGTGGTCGCCATAAATCATATCGGTGTCCGGCGAGACCTGACGCAGGGTGACCGTGCGCATCGGGATGTTGCGGCCAAGGGTGACATAGGCCTTTGCGAATTCCGGTTCGGCGGTGACGATCACATCGCCAAGGCTGCGCAGGGCGGGCACGTCCTCGTCGACTTCGGTTTCCAGCAAGAGTTTCACGGCGTCGACGCGCAAGATGTCACAGACGTCAGTGCCAATACGGGTCAGGAAGTCTTTGAAATCGCGCGCCTCAAGCAGGCACAAAACCGCACGGTGAATTTGGTTGGTGCCCGCGAGGTTTTCATAGGCCGCAGCGATGACACCACGGTGGGTATCCTCAAGGCGATCAAGACGGTTCTCCAACCGGTCCATCGCAATGCCGCGCAAATCGACAACATTGCCGCTTGCGGTGTTTTCATTGGCGGAGACGAGGGCGCGCATCACGTCGAGATCGTCAAGGATCAGATCGGGATCGGAAATAATCTTTTCACGCAACGCATCGTCCAACGGCGCAATCGCTTTGGGGAACTGGTTTGTCATAGCTCGTCTCACTGCTTGCCGATTGTTCGGTCTATTTGGGGCAATATGCCCCGAGTGTGCCGCGCGGATCAATGGTTTAAAGGTTAACGGTGGTGCTGTGCGGCCTGTCTGTGGCGGGTTTGCACGCGCCAGATGCAAAAACGCCCCCGCGCGGTGAGGCATGGGGGCGTTTCAATAGATTGGGTCGAGGCAAGATTAGAGGATCTTGATACCGGCCTCTTTGATGTCGGCCACGAACTGCGCCAGACCTTTGTCGGTCAACACGTGGTTGGCCATGGATTTGATCACGCCGGGAGGGGCGGTGATGACGTCGGCGCCAATTTTCGCACAATCGGAGATGTGGTTGACGGTGCGGATCGAGGCGGCGAGGATTTCAGTGGTGTAGCCGTAGTTGTCGTAGATGGTGCGGATATCTTCGATCAGGTCGAGGCCATCAATGTTGATGTCGTCGAGGCGGCCCACGAACGGCGAGATGTAAGTCGCGCCGGATTTGGCCGCAAGCAATGCTTGGTTCGCGGAGAAACACAGGGTCACGTTGATTTTGTGGCCTTCGTTCGACAGTGTTTTACAGGCTTTGAGACCGTCGAGTGTGAGCGGCAATTTGATCACAACGTTGTCTGCGATGGTGGCCAGTTTGCGACCCTCGGCGACCATACCGTCATAATCGAGTGCGGTGACTTCGGCGGACACAGGACCATCAACCAGATCGCAAATCTCTTTGGTGACTTCAAGAATGTCACGGCCGGATTTCTTGATCAGGGACGGGTTGGTGGTCACGCCATCAACAAACCCAAGGTCGTTCAGTTCGCGGATCGCATCGACGTCAGCGGTATCAACAAAAAATTTCATGAGGGTAGCTCCTTTATGTCGCCAGATTTCCGCTAAGTCATAGTGCAAACGCACACGGGGAGAAAGGGGTTCTGGCACCCTGCGCGCAAAACGCCTATTTAACACCTATGAGCCAAACACATTTTTTCCCCGAAGGCACATTGGTGGCCGTGCTCACATGTGAGCCGATTGACCGGTCGCTTGATTACAAAGCGCCCGTGGGCGGCTGCGAAGTGGGCGCGTTTGTCGAAGTGCCACTTGGCCCGCGCAAGGTGTTGGGCTGTGTTTGGGGCGCGGGGCGCGGCGGATTTGATTTGTCCAAAGCACGGGCAGTTTCCAATGTGTTGGACGTGGCGCCGATGCGTGATGAGATGCGGTCGTTTTTGGAAAAGGTTGCGGATTATACGCTGACGCCATTGGCGGCGATGTTGCGGCTTGCCACTCGTGCGCCCGGATTGATGAACCCGCCGTCGATGCAAAAGGTGTATCGGCGCGGCGAGGGACAGCCCAAGCGTGAAACAGAGGCCCGCACGCGGGTGCTGGACGTTTTGGACGAGTATGGCGGGCTGGCCTTTACGCTCAAGGAGTTGGCGGATACGGCGGGGGTGACGCCCTCGGTGATCAAGGGGCTGGTACCGCAGGGCGTGATATTTGAGGAAGATACCCCGCGTGATTTGCCCTATGGGCGGCTTGATCCAGCGCAGGCGGGCAAAGAGTTGAGTGGGCCACAAGAGGGCGCGGCCAAGGCGCTGCGCATATCCGTGGCATCACAGAGTTATTCGACCACACTGCTCAAGGGCGTCACAGGGTCGGGCAAAACCGAGGTGTATCTGGAGGCGGTGGCGGAATGTCTGGCGCAGGGGCGTCAGGCGCTTGTCCTGTTGCCCGAGATCGCGTTGACGGCGGAATTCCTGACCCGCGTCGAGGAGCGGTTTGGCGCAAAGCCTGCCGAATGGCATTCGGGCGTGACCATGACCGAGCGGCGGCGAGTGTGGAAAATGGTGGGCGCGGGCGGCGCACAGATGGTGATCGGGGCACGGTCGGCGCTTTACTTGCCGTTTCAGAACCTCGGGTTGATCGTGGTCGATGAGGAACACGACCAGTCCTATAAACAAGAGGACGGTGTGCTGTATTCAGCGCGCGATATGGCGGTGCTGCGGGCCACGTTTTGTTCGGCTACTGTGGTGTTGGCTTCGGCTACACCGAGCCTTGAATCATGGGTCAATGTCGAGGCGGGCAAATACACGCGTCTTGATCTGGAAAGCCGTTTTGGCCCTGCGGTTATGCCCGATATGCATGCGCTTGACCTGCGCTCCGAAAAGATGCCTGCGACACGGTTTGTGTCCGATGCCTTGGCGCGAGCGGTGACCAAACGCATCGGGTTGGGGGAGCAAAGCTTGTTGTTTCTCAACCGCCGTGGCTATGCGCCCGTCACCATTTGTCGCGCGTGCGGCCATCAGATCGCTTGTGATCACTGTGATGCGCGGATGGTTGAACACCGTTTTCTCAAGCGTCTTGTGTGCCACCAATGTGGCGAGACAAAACCGATGCCGGAGGCCTGTCCGAGTTGTCAGGTCGAGGGGCGGTTGGCCCCCGTGGGGCCGGGGGTGGAACGTCTGGCCGAGGAGGTCACGGAGCGCTTTCCTGATGCCAAGGTGTCGGTGCTATCGTCGGATCTGTTCGGCTCGGCGCGTGCGCTCAAGGCGGCTATTCGCGAGATTGCCGAGGGCGACACGGATATTGTCATCGGCACGCAATTGGTGGCCAAGGGGCATAACTTTCCCAACCTTACTTTGGTGGGGGTGATCGACGCCGATCTGGGGTTGCAAGGCTCGGATTTACGCGCCGCCGAGCGCACGTTTCAGTTGATGCGCCAAGTTGCGGGACGGGCAGGGCGGTCGGAGAAAAAGGGCGTGGCCCTGTTGCAGACCTATCAGCCCGAACATCCCGTGATCCGTGCGATCATCGCAGGCGACGAGGAGGGGTTTTGGCGGGCCGAGGCGGCCGAGCGCAAAATGGCGGGGGTGCCGCCCTACGGGCGTATGGCGGGGATTATCCTGTCGGGGCCGGATTTGGCACAGGTGATGGACATCGGCAACGCGCTTGCGCGGCGCGCGGGGCCATTGCAACAGGTCGGTGCGCAATTGTTCGGCCCTGCGCCCGCACCGATTGCACGGGTGCGCGGGCGTCACCGTATCCGTCTGTTGGTGAAGGCCGAGAAAACCGCACCGATACAGCGCGCTTTGAGCGCGTGGGTGGGGCAGATCAAGTTGCCCGGTTCCGTGCGGCTTCAAATCGACATTGACCCGCAAAGCTTTTGGTGAGAGCGCCGTCTTGAAAACGCCACGGGGTGGCGTTTTAGGCGCGAGCGGGCGGAGCCCTAAAAGCCGATCCTTAATCGCCGTGGGGCGGCGATTAAGGCGAGATTGATCGGAGACCCAGAGCCGATCTGCAATCGCCGTGGGGCGGCATCTCAGGCGGTCTCGGGTAGGGGCATTTGGTCCAATATATAAGTCGTGGCCATGCCGCCGATCCACATGCAAAACAGTGCAAGCCACGCGGTGGCCGCGAACACCGAACCACCCGTGACGCCCGCGCCAATAGCGCAGCCGCCCGCAAGCATCGCGCCAAAGCCCATGAGAACCGCCCCGATCATCGAGCGGCGCATGACAGGCACGCTATCAAAGCTTTGCCATTTGAATTCGCCTGACCATAGGGAGGCCAAAAAGGCACCAATCACCACGCCAGGGATTAGGCCCACGTCAAATTCGAGCACGGCGTTGCGGTCCAAGAAGAACATGAGGGTATTGGCCGATGGGCCAGAAAACGTAGCCGATGAGACGGGCACAGGATCAAACGCCACTTGGGCCAAAGACCACGTCAGAACCCAGCCCACGGCCACGGCAAAGCCGACACCGGAGGCGAAAATCCAGATGCGCGGGCCGATCTGGTTTTTGATGGCCAGATAAAGTGCAAGTGCCGCAATTGCGAGGCCAAGCAGCAATCCGGTTTGCTCGGGCAGGTGTAGCGCTTTCAACAGGTGGACATTTTCGCCCCCCGGTGTGACCCAAAGTGCAGCAAGTTTATCGCGGTATGGGGACAAGATCCCGTGCAGGCTCATTTGCGCTGTGACCGCAAAAATGAGCCCTGCCACAACCGAACGCAGGTTGCCCGACGATGCCATGACCAACAAACGCCCCGAACATCCCCGCGCTAAAATCATGCCAACGCCAAACATCAGACCGCCGATAATGGCCCCCGACCAAGACCCCGGAACGGCCATAATGCGGGCATCTGCGGCGCGAAATAGCCCGAGCATTTGCGCGCCTTGGACCCATACGACCGCCGTTGAAAAGGTCAAAAACCATACGGCGACTTTTTTGCCCAACTGTCCGTGGGCAAATTCAATGGTCGCGGCGCGCAGGCAAAAATGAGAGCGCTGTGCCGATATGCCAAAAATAAGGCCGGTGATCATGCCAAACAACGCGGCACTCGGTGCCTCGCCGATGCGTTCAACCAGTCCAAGAATGTCCATGTGTGATCCTCCGCGCGCACAGTTCGTGCGCTTATGGCGGTAATGCGTGATGCGCGCTTTGATCTATATCACACGATTGCACATATGCGCATATGAAAAGGTCCGCACGACCGACGGTGCGTGCGCCTCATTGGCAGGTCGCCAATGCCGAGTATCCCACCCGCGCGGCTGTCGGGTGGGGTGTGCACACCTTGACGCTACCCAAGTCTGATATTTGCGCCTAAAGGTTTGACCTATGAAACATGCACTCTTTCCCATTTCGCGTGCGCGCGAGTTGCCGTTGTGGCGCCGCCCTGAAAGCCTTCTTTTCTTGATGGCGTTTGCGATGCCTATCGCGTTCAACACATGGTCGGCTTTGCTCAATAACTTTGTGATTGAGGCGGCGGGGTTTACGGGCGTCGAAATTGGTTGGCTTCATACCGTGCGTGAGATCCCCGGTTTTCTGGCCGTGGGTGTCATCGCGCTTTTGATGTTCATGCGCGAGCAGGTGTTGGGGCTTGTGGCCTTGCTGCTCTTGGGTGTGGCTACGGCCGTTACCGCATTCTTTCCGTCCCTTGGCGGCATTTTGGTTGTCACGATGTTGTCGTCGATCGGGTTCCACTATTTCGAGACGGTCAATCAGTCGCTTCAGTTGCAATGGTTGTCCAAAGAGCGTGCCCCGATTGTGATCGGTCGCCTGATGGCGGCGGGCAGTGCGGCGTCCTTGATCGCTTATGGCGCTCTGGTGTTGACGTGGAAGAGTTTCGATTTGTCCTATGCGTTTGTGTATATGGTGAGTGGTGGGTTCACGGCGCTCGTCGCCCTCTTTGCGATGTATGCCTATCCGCAGTTCGAAGAGCCAAGCCCGCAAAAGCGCTCGATTGTTCTGAAGCGCCGTTATGGTCTTTACTATGCGCTACAATTCATGGCCGGTGCGCGGCGTCAGATTTTCGTGGTCTTTGCCGCCTTTATGATGGTCGAAAAATTCGGCTTTGAGGTGCATCAGGTCACGGGGCTGTTTTTGATCAACTTTATGGTCAACATGATCGTCGCCCCGTTGATGGGTAAACTGGTGGCGGTGCGCGGCGAACGTTTTGTCCTTGTTATTGAATACATCGGGTTAATTATCGTGTTCTTGTTGTATGGTGGTATCTACTGGCTCGGGTGGGGCGTGGTTCTGGCCGCGACGCTCTATGTGATTGACCATATGCTGTTCGGTTTGGCGTTCGCGCTTAAAACCTATTTTCAAAAGATTGCAGACCCCGAAGACATTGCGCCGACCGCAGCGGTTGCGTTCACGATCAACCATATTGCGGCCGTGTTCTTACCGGCCTCGCTCGGGTATCTTTGGATCGTCTCTCCGGGCGGTGTCTTTATCTTGGCCGCGTCAATGGCGTTTGTCTCGCTGTTGTTGGCGCTCTTGATTCCGCGCCATCCGGTAAAGGGCTATGAGTGGCGGGTGTTTAAAACGGTCGCAGTCACGCCCGCCGAGTGACGCGCAGGTAACACAGCTGTGCGCGATTACGCCTTGGCGCGCTGACGATCCGCGCTAAACTCATTCATGACCGCGCATGCAATCGCGCGCATTACAATGCACAATGAGGAGACCGCCATGATGGGTGTGTTTACAAAGAAACTAACATTGCCAACGCCCGACGAGGCATTGGTTGGACGCCCAGACCCGATTGCCACCGCAGCTGACCATTACGTGTTCCATTGCCCGCTCACCGCGCCCGCCGCCGACACGCACGAAGAGGCCGTGTTTGCGATGGGGTGTTTTTGGGGTGTTGAACGCCTGTTTTGGGAATTGCCAGGTGTTGTAAATACTGCGGCGGGTTATGCGGGGGGATATACCCCCAACCCGACTTATAAAGAGGTGTGTTCTGGCCAAACCGGCCACACGGAAGTTGTGCGGGTTGTCTATGATCCGGCTGTGATCAGCTACGTAGATTTGTTGCGCGTATTTTGGGAAAACCATGATCCGACCCAAGGGATGCGCCAAGGCAACGACACAGGCACGCAATACCGGTCCGCAATCTATTACGACAGCGGGCGCAAGCAATTGGAGGCGGAGCAATCGAACCAACAGTTCAATGCCGAGCTTCAAGAAAAGGGCTTTGGCTCCACGACCACCGAATTGTTGCCCGCAGGTGCGTTCTATTTTGCCGAAGAAGAGCACCAGCAGTATCTTGCGAAAAACCCGAACGGCTATTGCGGTCTAAAGGGCACGGGTGTGAGTTGTCCGATCAATTTTGGCGTTGGTGTCGCATAGCGGCGTTGCATGTCTTATGACGAAACACCGGACCCGCGCTTGAGTAAGGCGCGGGTTCTCTTTATGGCCAAGGCAACAACAATTCGGGAGCGCTGTTATGCCGACCTTTACCGCAGTTACACAGATTACTGGAAAATCCCTCGCAGAGGCGCTTGGTGAGCAGCTCGAAACGCTGATCCCCGAGCCGACAGGCGTGGGTGTGTTTGAGGTTGGCGATGACTCTGATCTTTGGGAGGTCGGCGCGTATTTTTCTGAGCGCCCCGATCAGATCGAATTGGCGCTATTGGCCAAAGCCAGTGGCATAGCCGATTTTGTGATTTCCGAGCTGCCAGAAACCGATTGGGTCGCAAAGGTCCGCCGTGATTTGGCCCCTGTCGAGGCTGGACGCTTCTTTGTTTACGGGGCGCATGATGCCGATAAATTGCCTGCCGATAAAATTGGGCTTTTGATCGAGGCGGCGATGGCGTTTGGGACGGGTCACCACGGGACAACGCTTGGATGTCTGCGCGCTTTTGACCGTCTGTTATCTGAGGGTCAGACGTTTGAGCGTGTCGCCGATATCGGATGTGGCACGGCGGTTCTTGGCATGGCGGCGGCGAAAGTGTCCGAGCATCTTGTGTATGCCTCCGATATTGATGAGGTTGCGGTGGATGTGGCGCAAACCAACGTCGACGCCAATGCGCTAAACGGTCAGGTGATCTGTCTTGAGGCGGCGGGATTTTCCCATGAGGTTCTCGCGGAAAACGCCCCCTATGATTTGATCTTTGCCAACATCTTGAAAGGACCGCTGATCGGCTTGGCGCCTGAAATGGCAGCACAGATCAAAACGGGTGGCGTGGCGATTCTGTCGGGGATGTTGCACGCGCAAGCCGACGATGTAATTGCGGTTTATACACGCAATGGGTTCAATCTAACCCAGCGAGACGAGATTGTTGACTGGACGTCACTAACGCTTGTGAGAGCTTAAGCAATATAGGCCAAAACAGGACCGTTTTGATCTACTTGCCCCATTTTTGACACAATTTGCCGCAATATTGTCATGGTCGGTGGGGGCCGATATCTACGAGGTCTGCCATGGCTTATGCTGGGGCTAAATCATTTGAGCAACGTCTGACGCGGATCGAGGTCCAGCGCCGTAAATTGGAACACGGCGCGGTCTATTCGGTCAACCAAGACGGTCTAATCATCGCGCGGCCACGTCGCCACGCGTCACGCAATCCTTTGCGTCTCGTCTTTTTTTCGTTGTTGGGTGTTTTGTTATTTAAGGCGCTGGTTTTCGCGTCACTTGGTGCCGTGTCTTACAATGCGCGTGTCGCGACATTGAAAGAGGGTACGATTGTTGAACGTGTGGGGGCGTGGGCCATGACGGCCGACCCTGCGACGATATGGGTGGCGCGCCGCTCTAAATTGCTTCTCTCCAGTCTGTAATAGGGCTTCATACATCAGATCGTGCGGCGTGTTTCCCTCATAGCCCCGTCTGATGCCACGTTAAGGGCCGCACCTCATTTGGGGTGCGGTCTTTCTCCTTTTTGGCGTCCGTGCGCGAGTGTTATCATAAAAGCCCTTGGTCAATGTTCTTGTTTCGTGCTAACTGTTGATCAACGATAAAAATAGAGCAGGGCAGAGATATGCGTGTGTTGGGCATCGACCCCGGATTGCGCAATATGGGTTGGGGCATCATTGATGTCGCGGGCCCGCGCATGACCCATGTGGCCAATGGCGTATGCCATTCTTTGGCCTCCGACGATCTGGCCACGCGCCTTTTGTCGTTGTTTGATCAGATGACGCATGTTGTGCGGACCTATGCGCCTGATTGCGCGGCTGTTGAGCAAACCTTTGTAAACAAAGATGCGGTTGCCACATTGAAATTGGGCCAAGCGCGCGCTGTTGCGCTTTTGGTGCCCGCACAAGCAGGGCTGCCGATTGGTGAATACGCCCCCAATGCGGTGAAAAAGACCGTTGTCGGAGTTGGGCATGCGGCCAAACAGCAGGTTGAGCATATGATCAAGTTACAGTTGCCAGGTGCGAAGCTGGCCGGGCCTGACGCGGTTGACGCCCTCGCGATTGCCATTACACATTCCTACCATGCGCAGTCGTCGTCACGGCTTGCGGATGCTATCAAGAAAGCGGCCTCATGATCGGTAAACTCACAGGTATCATTGACTATATTGGCGCAGATCATGCGATGATCGACGTGCGCGGGGTCGGCTATATTGTCTACGTGTCCGAGCGCACGCGCATGGCGTTGCCACCGCGTGGCGAGGCGATTTCGCTCTATACCGATTTGCTCGTGCGTGAGGATCTGATGCAGCTGTTCGGCTTTGCATCACTATTGGAAAAAGAGTGGTACAGGCTGTTGATTTCCGTGCAAGGCATCGGGGCCAAAGCGGCGATGGCCATTCTTGGCACGCTTGGCGCACAGGCCACCGGTCGCGCAATTGCCTTGGGTGATTGGTCCGCGATCAAGGCCGCTCCGGGCGTCGGGCCAAAAACGGCACAGCGCGTCATTATGGAACTCAAAGACAAAGCCCCTGCTGCAATGGAGTTGGGCGGATCACTGGCCGAGGCGGTTTTGGACACGAGTGAGCGCGACGAGGTGATTGAGAACGACAGGCCGCCCGCCCGCAAAGCGGCGCCAAAAGCCGCACCCACTGCACATGCGAATGCCGAGGCCGAGGCGTTGTCCGCGCTGCAAAATCTGGGGTATTCACCGACCGATGCGTTGGGGGCGGTGGCGCAATCGGCGCAGGACGCGCCAGACGCGGACACCTCAACGTTGATCCGTGCCGCCCTAAAATTGCTCGCGCCGAAAGGGTAATCGCGCATGTCCGACGATCATCAACCCGACCCGACACTGCGCCCTGAAGCGCGCGCCGAGGATGCCGACCGCGCGCTGAGGCCACAGGTTTTGGGCGAATTTATCGGCCAAGAGGAAGCGCGCGCCAACCTTCGTATTTTCATCGAGAGCGCGAAACAGCGCGAGGAGGCAATGGACCACGTATTGTTCCACGGTCCTCCGGGGCTTGGTAAAACCACCCTTGCACAGATCATGGCGCGTGAACTTGGAGTGAATTTCAAGATGACCTCTGGGCCAGTTTTGGCGCGGGCGGGTGATTTGGCGGCGATCCTGACCAATCTTGAGGCCCGCGATGTGTTGTTTATCGACGAAATACACCGCATGAATCCGGTTGTCGAAGAGGTGCTTTACCCCGCGATGGAGGATTTCGAGCTGGACCTCGTGATCGGAGAGGGGCCAGCCGCGCGCACCGTGCGGATCGAATTACAGCCCTTTACGTTGGTGGGTGCGACCACGCGTTTGGGTTTGTTGACCACGCCGCTGCGTGACCGCTTTGGCATCCCCACACGGTTGCAGTTTTACACGATTGCGGAGCTGCACGAAATCGTCACGCGCGGTGCGCGGCTTTTGGGTATTCCGACAGATCCCGAGGGCGCATACGAGATTGCCAAACGCGCGCGCGGAACGCCGCGGATCGCCGGACGTCTGTTGCGCCGCGTGGTGGATTTTGCAGTTGTCGAAGGCGGTGGAAAAATCTCAAAGGCGCTTGCAGATAATGCGCTAACGCGGCTTGGTGTTGATCTACTGGGCCTAGATGGCGCGGACCGTCGGTATCTGTCGATGATTGCCGAAAACTTTAACGGTGGTCCCGTGGGTGTTGAAACAATGGCGGCGGCTTTGTCGGAAAGTCGCGATGCGATTGAGGACGTGATCGAGCCGTATTTGTTGCAACAAGGTCTTATTCAACGCACGCCGCGTGGGCGTATGATCACACAAAAAACATGGGCGCATTTGGGGTTGAATGCGCCGCAGCCCCCCGACCAGTCGGACATGTTCGGCAAGTGAGGAATTGCGCAGGTGACACGGAGACGTTAAACGCGGCGCCATGACCCAAGATCAGCCACACACAAGCCCCGAAATCGTCGAGACATTTTTCACCCGTGCCTCTGGAGACTATGCGTTTTCGCGTTGGGGTCGCCCGATTGCCCCCGTGTGTTTCGGTGTCGAGGATGCGACATTGCAGATTGTCAAAGGCGCGATTGAAGCCTGTGTAGCAATCGCTGGCCATGAGATTGCCGAGACTGATCCTGAGCTTGGATCGAACCTGATGGTGTTCTTTTTCTCCGAGTGGGACGAGTTGCGCGATGTGCCGCGCTTGGGCGATATGATCCCTGATCTCGATGCAAAAGTAACGACATTAAAGGCGCGTGATGCGCATCAGTACCGCGCCTTTCGGTTCGACGATGATGGCGCGATCAAGGCGTGTTTTACCTTTGTGCGCATGAGTGAGGCGATGCAAGAGGTGCCCGCCGATGTGATTGCCCTGAGCCAAGCCGTCCAAGCGATGCTGCTGTGGTCGGACACCGCGTTTAGCCAAGATAGCCCGCTTGCCGTGGCCTCTGAGGGCACAGTTGTGCGGCCTGATGTGGCGAACCTGTTGCGTGCGGCGTATGATCCGATCTTGCCCGTGGCGGCGCGTGACGCCTCGCACGCGCTACGGCTCTATGCGCGTTTGATCGCCGCGCAATAGGGTGGATTGAGGTGTGATATCCGCCTCTTGCCCGTCTGACATCTGCATCATAGGGTTGGGCTGACCCCAAACGAGGCCGCGCATATGACCCATACATTTTCCGTCCATGTGTACTATGAGGATACCGACCTTGCGGGCATCGTCTATTACGCCAACTATCTAAAATTCATAGAGCGCGCGCGCACCGAGTGGGTGCGGGATATGGGCGTGGATCAGGTGGCGCTCAAACAAGACGAAGGCGTTGTATTCGCCGTGCGCCGTGTCGAGGCTGATTATCTCAGTCCCGCTAAATTCGACGATGAATTGACCGTTGAGACCCGTGTTGATGCCATGACGGGCGCACGTATTGTCCTTACCCAAGACGTTAAACGTGCCGAAGAGATCTTGTTTTCGGCCGTTGTGACGATTGTGGCGATCACTCAAACCGGTCATCCCGCGCGACTTCCGGCAATTATCCGCCGAAATCTACACTAAATCGGCGTCTGTCAGGGCCGTTTCGGCCCTTTTGTCGCGCGCTTCACAGGTAAGTGTTGGCGTGAGGGCTGCCGGTATAGTAAACAATAGGCTAACTATAGAGCCGTCAAAAGGCGGCCACAGGCGGAAAAAGAGCAGTACATGGAACACACCACCCTTGCGATGGCATCGGAGATCGATTTCTCTTTGCTTGCGTTGTTTATGCGCGCAACTTTCATTGTGAAAGTTGTGATGTTGATGCTGATTGTGGCCTCGTTTTGGTCGTGGTCGATTATCATCCAAAAACACCTGACATACCGGACGGCGCGCGGCGCATCCGATAGCTTTGATCGCGCGTTCTGGTCGGGTGAGCCATTGGACGAGCTTTACGACCAATTGCGCGGCAATCCGACGACAGCCTCTGAGCGGGTGTTCTTTGCGGGGATGACCGAATGGCGTCGTTCGCACCGCGATGACGGGCGTTTGATTGCGGGTGCTGGTGCGCGGATCGACCGCTCAATGGATGTCGCGATTTCCAAAGAGGCGGAAGCGATGAACAGCGGTCTTTCGTTGTTGGCCACTGTCGGTTCAACGGGGCCATTTATTGGCCTGTTCGGAACTGTTTGGGGGATCAAAACCGCGTTTGAAGATATCGCAATGGCGCAGTCGACCAACCTCGCGGTTGTAGCGCCGGGGATCGCCGAGGCGCTTCTTGCGACTGCACTGGGCCTTTTGGCAGCTATTCCGGCGGTGGTGTTTTACAACAAATTGTCCGCTGATAGTGACCGCATCTTGGGCGGCTATGAGGCGTTTGCAGATGAGTTTTCAACCATCTTGTCGCGCGAATTGGACGCCTGAGCCATGAGTGCGGGTGTGATGCAAAAATCAGGTGGACGCGGCGGGCGTAGATCGCGCCGCCGCGGTCAATCTGCTGCAATGAGTGAGATCAACGTCACGCCGTTCGTGGATGTGATGCTGGTTTTGTTGATCATCTTTATGGTCGCGGCCCCAATGATGACTGTCGGCGTGCCGGTCGAGTTGCCTGAAACGGCCGCCACCGCGTTGTCGCAAGAGGAAGAGGAGCCGTTGTCAATCACCCTGACGGCGGACGGTCGTGTCCTTTTGATGACCAACGAAGAACCTGTTGAGGAGCTCGTGACCAAGTTGCGCGCGATTGCCGCCGAGCGCACGAATGACAAAGTGTTTTTGCGCGCGGACGGGTCCATTCCCTATGCGGATGTCGTCCAAGTTATGGGCGCGCTCAATGCCGGCGGGTTTCGCAATATCGGTCTTGTGACCGAAACAGGCGGACCTACGCTTGACGGTTCGGGAAACTAGAGGCGTTTTTCGGTGAACACGGGCCAGTACATATCTGCGGCGGGCCATTTCGGTCTGATCGCCTATGCGCTTTTGGGGGGTCTGTTTTTGACTCCAGAGGCCAGCCAACCCGTGGCCACACAAGAGGTCGCGTTGATCTCTGAGGCTGAATTCGCGGCGATGACCGGTAATTCGGCCCCCGAAGTTGTCCAAGACGCCCCAGAGCAGGCATCCCCACAAGCCGAAATCGCCCCACAGGCAGCGCCAAGCGCGGACGCCGTTCCACAAGCGCGCCCCCAGTTAGAGCCACAAACGCCTGTGCAAGATACTGCGCCGCAACCGCCACAGCCCCTGACACCGCAAGCGCAAGTGAGCGAGCAATCGCCGCCACAAGCCGATCCGCAGGTGTCGTTTGAGGATCCCGGTGCGGGCTTGCCTGATGTTCCGAACCAAGAGCCAACACCGCGCCCTGTGCCACGGATTGCGCCCGAAGCCGTAACAACGCCAGAACCGCAACCGGACATTGCAGATGCGCCAACACCGCAAGTATCGCCCGATGCGGACAGCGCGCAGGTGGTTGAAGAGGACACCCCCGAGGCCGCTCCCGAAGAGGCCGCAACCGAAATTGTGACAGAGGCCGAGACGCCATCAGGCATGTCCACCTCGCCGCGCCCTAAATCGCGCCCTGCCAATCTGGCAGCACGCGCGGCAGACGCACGCGAAACTGACAGGCCTGCGCCCGTACAACAGACCGCGCCCAATGACGCGGCCGCAGATGCCGCGGCGGATGCGGCGTCTGCATTGATTGCGGCTGCGGCGGCGTCAGACACGGCACAAGCGCCCACACGCCCTGTTGGTCCGCCCTTGACGGGTGGCGAGCGTGAGGGGCTTCGTGTGGCGGTGTCACAATGTTGGAATGTCGGCGCGCTATCGTCGGATGCGATGCGCACAACCATTACCGTTGGCGTTTCGATGAACCAAGATGGCACGCCCAATAGCGGCTCGTTAAGGTTGATCGGCTTTTCAGGCGGATCACAATCGGCAGCTGATGCGGCCTATGAGGTGGCGCGGCGCGCAATTTTGCGCTGTGGCGCGCGCGGATTTGATTTGCCAGTGGAAAAGTATGACCAATGGCGCGATATTGAAATGACGTTCGATCCCGAACAGATGAGGTTTAAATGATACGCTTGATTTCTGGTGCCGCAACTTTGACCTGTTCGTTCGCGACTGCGATCGTGCTAAGCTTCTCGGTTGCCGCCGTGGCGCAAGACACCGGTCCCTTGAAAATCGACATCACCCAAGGTGTGATTGAACCTGTCCCGTTGGCGATCCCTGATTTTATTGCGGAAACAGCCGATGCGGCCGAGTTCGCCCGCCAGATTAGCGATGTGATTGCCGCCGATCTTGTCGGAACGGGGTTGTTTCGTGAAATCCCACCCTCGGCCCATATCAGTCAGGTGTCGTCGTTTAGCGCGCCCGTCCAATATGCCGATTGGAAAGCAATTAATGCACAAGGCTTGGTCACCGGTGCCGTGTCGACCGATGCGGACGGAAATCTAAGCGTCAAGTTCCGCGTCTTTGACGTGTTTGCCGATGTGCCGTTGGGAGACGGATTGCAACTTGGCGGCACGACTCGCTCATGGCGCCGTATTGCCCATAAAGTGGCCGATGTCGTCTATTCCCGCATCACGGGCGAGGGGCCGTATTTTGACAGCCGTGTTGTTTTTGTGAGCCAAACAGGACCGAAAAATGACCGCAAAAAACGTCTGGCCGTGATGGACTATGATGGCGAGAACATGCAGTTTTTGACGGATGACAGTTCGTTGGTTTTGGCGCCGCGCTTTTCACCCACAGGCGACCGTGTGCTGTATACGTCGTATGAAAGCGGCTTTCCTCAGATCACCATGTTGGATGTCGGCACCGTTACGCGCCGTACATTGCCTGTGCAGGCCGAGAGCATGTCGTTTGCGCCGCGCTTTTCCCCCGATGGGGGATCGGTGGTGTATTCGGTGGCAACAGGGGCCAACACCGATCTGTACCGGATGACGATTGCAAGCGGTCAGGCAGAGCGATTGACCTCGACCCCCGCGATTGAAACCGCGCCCAGTTTTTCACCCGATGGATCGCAGATTGTGTTCGAGAGTGATCGCTCTGGCACACAACAGCTTTATATCATGTCTGCCAGTGGCGGCGAAGCAAAACGGATTTCGTTTGGGCAAGGGCGCTACGGCACGCCCGTTTGGTCGCCACGTGGGGATCTCATTGCCTTTACCAAGCAAGCGAACGGACGGTTCCATATCGGTGTGATGCGCACGGACGGCTCTGAGGAGCGTCTGCTCACCGCATCGTTTTTGGATGAGGGGCCAAGCTGGTCTCCGAACGGTCGCGTGATCATGTTCACCCGCGAAAGCCAAGGGGCCGGGGGCGAGACGGCGCTCTATACGGTCGACATATCGGGACGTAACCTGAAGCGTCTGCCAACCAATGCGGGGGCCTCTGATCCCGCTTGGTCGCCTCTATTGAGATAGGACTATAACGGCCCTCTCCCCAAGACGAGGTGAGGGTGCTATGGTTCACATAAGTAACGCGACATACACATGCGCAAAGGATGACGGATATGACAACATTTTTCAAAGCACCTGCTACACGAGCAGTCCTTTTAATTGCCGCCTTGGGCCTTTCGGCCTGTACCAATCCGGGTCGTTTTGGCGCCGGTGGTGCGGGTGCGGACGGGTTTGGCGCGAATGGTGCGAATGGGGGCATTGTTGAGGGATCTTTGAATGACCCAACCTCCGTTGCCTATTTCAACCAGACAATTGGAGATCGCGTCTTGTTCCTTGTGGATCAATCCACATTGACCGACACGGGACGTGAAACGCTACGCGGTCAGGCCCAGTGGTTGTTGGACAATCCCGATTACACGACGATTATTGAGGGCCACGCCGATGAGCAAGGCACGCGCGAGTACAACCTTGCCCTCGGTTCACGCCGTGCTGCGGCTGTTCAGGCGTTCTTGATCTCGCAAGGGATTAACCCTGCGCGCCTCAAGACCGTGACCTACGGCAAAGAGCGTCCGTTGGCGGTGTGTTCGGATGAAAGCTGTTACGCGCAAAACCGGCGCGCTGTGACGGTTTTGGCTGCGGGCGCAGGTATTAGCTAATCTAAGTTACGACACAAACAAAGTGAGGCGCACGCGATGAAACGGGTGATCTTTGGGGCGGTATCTGCCCTTTGCATACTGACGGCACAGGGCGGTTTCGCCCAAGACACGCAAACTCTGGCCGATATCCGGCAAGAGGCGGCGGTGTTGTCGGTGGAGATTACCAAGCTGACACGCGAGTTGAGCACAACGGGTGCGCCAAACACCGCCTTTGCGGGCGAAAGCACGCTTGAGCGTGTGGACTTGATGGAGGCGGCTTTGTCGCGCCTGACGGCAAAAGTCGAAGAGTTGGAATACCGCATTGGCCAAGTGGTCAAGGACGGAACGAACCAGCTCGATGATCTCAATTTTCGTCTATGCGAGTTAGAGGCGGGGTGCGATATCGGCGCTCTTCCGCCCCTTGAACCACTCGGGGGCGTGGCCGAGACGGCACCCGCCGTGGCCTCAGGGCCGGGTGCGGACGCCCCTATGGATGGGGTGGGTTCAATGGCCATGACGGAGCAGTCTGATTTCGATCATGCAATGGGCCTGTATGAGGAGGCACAGTTTGAGGATGCGGCCGCAGCGTTTGAGATGTTCGCAATGACGTATACGGGCGGTTCTCTCACGGGTGAAAGCCAGTTTATGCGCGGCGAAGCCCTCACACAATTGGGCCAGACATCAGAGGCGGCGCGCGCCTATCTCGACAGTTTTTCGACAGCACCCGAGGGGGACCGCGCCCCGTCAGCGCTCTTGCGTTTGGGCATGTCATTGGCGGCTTTGGGGCAAACGGATCGTGGTTGTGTGATGCTCACCGAGGTTGGAAACCGCTTCCCCGGTGCGCCTGAGGACGCGGAGGCACAGGCCGCGCGTCAAACCATCGGTTGTCCGTAGCCGCGCAGAATAGAGATACACACAATGACAGACGACACAGGGCCGCGCGCGGCAGGGTTAGCCATGTTGCGCCACCAACTTGCCTCTGCGTTTGCCTATGACAAGCCCGCAAAGCTTGGTGTGGCCGTGTCCGGTGGGGGCGACAGTATTGCGCTTTTGCGTCTTTTGGCGGACTGGGCGCAGGGCGAGGGGGTTGCTCTAGAGGTTGTCACCGTGAATCACGCATTGCGCCCTGAGGCCGCGAGCGAAGCGCGCTTTGTGGCGCAGACCTGTGACACCCTCGATCTCAAACACGATACGTTGACATGGACGGATTGGGATGGGCACGGCAATGTCCAAGATGCGGCACGCCGTGCGCGCTATAGTTTGATGGCGCAGTGGGCCAAAGACCGAGGGATCGATACGATCGCCCTTGGCCATACCGCTGATGATCAGGCCGAGACGTTTTTTATGCGACTTGCGCGGGCGTCGGGCATCGATGGCCTTACAGGCATGCAGCGCCGCCGCACTTCTGAGGGCATCACATGGGTGCGCCCGTTATTGATGCAAGAGCGCTCTGAGCTGCGCGACTATTTGCGCCGCCTTAAACAGGTGTGGATTGATGATCCGACCAATGAGGATGAGACCTATGACCGTGTGAAGGCCCGCAAAGCTATGGAGCAGTTGAAGCCTCTTGGCCTTGATATGCATGTTGTGGGGCGTGTGATGGATCATCTTGGACAGGTGCGATCAGCCTTGGATTTTGCCACGCATGACCACGCGCTTGATTGTATTTCGGTCGAGGGTGGGGATTTGATCCTCAATCGACGTGGCTTTATGGACGCGGCGCCAGAGATAAATCGTCGTTTGGTGGCGCATGCCCTGCGGTGGATTGCCTCGGCTGACTACGGACCGCGTGGTGTAAAGCTACAAGAATTCTTAGCGGCGATTTCTCGCGGACGCGATGCCACGCTGCACGGTGTACGCCTGTTGGGGGGGAGTGACACCTTGCGCATGACCCGTGAACATAGCGCGGTCGTAGGGGCCACCTGTGGCGTAGGTCAGGTATGGGATGGGCGTTGGCGCGTTCAAGGGTCTGAAAATGCAAAAGAAATTGTGCGCGCTCTTGGTGATGACGGATTGGCGCAACTGGGTGAGCGCCAACAAAACTGGCCGCCACGCGAAAGTCTCAAATCGTCACCCGCGATATTTCGCGGCCCTATTCTCGTGTCTGCACCGGCCGCAAGCTTTGGTGTGGCGCGCGCAGAATTGATATTTCCGAGCGGTCACTTCTATACTTCGCTTTTATCGCATTGAACTTATGCGTTCGATCCCTATTTTAAGGGAAAGCCCCGCGCTCGTCTGCGCGGGTAAGGTATTTTGAGGAGACCACCCTTGGGTAACGCACGTAATCTCGCCTTCTGGCTTGTGCTTTTGATGCTCGTTGTGGCTTTGTTTAATGTCATTGGGGGCAATCAGGCGTCCATGGCATCAAACGAGATCGCATATTCCGACCTAATGCAGCGCGTTGACGATGGGGAGGTATCCTCTGTCGAGATCGACGGTGAACGGCTTATCTTCACCGGTTCTGACAATCGTCGCAGCTACGCCATCAACCCCGGTGATCGTGATATCGCGCGCGAGTTGGTATCCAAAGGCGTCTCCGTCAAAGGCACGCCACAAGAAGAGAGCGGGTTCGTCACAGTTCTCATGACCTTCTTGCCATTCGTTTTGATCATCGGTGTGTGGATTTATTTCATGAACCGGATGCAGGGCGGCGGCAAAGGTGGCGCGATGGGCTTTGGCAAATCCAAGGCCAAGTTGCTCACAGAGAAACATGGTCGTGTGACCTTTGATGATGTCGCAGGCATCGACGAGGCCAAAGAAGAGCTTGAAGAGATTGTCGAGTTCCTTCGCAATCCACAAAAGTTCTCGGCGCTTGGTGGTAAAATCCCCAAAGGCGCATTGCTTGTTGGTCCTCCCGGTACAGGTAAAACCCTGCTTGCACGCGCGATTGCGGGCGAGGCAGGTGTGCCGTTCTTTACCATTTCTGGTTCCGACTTTGTCGAAATGTTCGTGGGTGTCGGCGCAAGCCGTGTGCGCGACATGTTCGAACAGGGTAAAAAGAACGCGCCATGCATCATCTTTATCGACGAGATCGACGCGGTCGGTCGCTCACGTGGCGCAGGCTACGGTGGCGGTAACGACGAGCGCGAACAAACGCTCAACCAGTTGCTTGTCGAGATGGACGGCTTTGACGCCAATGAGGGTATCATCATCGTTGCGGCGACCAACCGCCCTGATGTGCTCGACCCCGCGCTGTTGCGCCCTGGCCGTTTTGACCGTCAGGTTCAGGTGCCAAACCCCGACATTAAAGGTCGCGAGAAAATCTTGGGCGTGCATGCGCGCAAAGTGCCGCTTGGCCCTAACGTCGATCTGCGCATCATTGCGCGCGGAACACCGGGGTTCTCGGGCGCCGATCTTGCCAACCTTGTCAACGAGGCCGCTCTGACTGCGGCGCGTATCGGTCGTCGTTTCGTGACAATGGAAGACTTTGAGAACGCCAAGGACAAAGTGATGATGGGCGCGGAGCGCCGCTCCATGGTCATGACCGAGGACGAGAAAAAGCTGACCGCCTACCACGAAGCGGGTCACGCCGTTGTGGGCCTCAACGTGCCGCAGCACGATCCGATCCACAAGGCGACGATCATTCCACGCGGCCGTGCATTGGGTCTGGTTCTCTCGTTGCCGGAGCGGGATCAATTGTCTGTCAGCTGGACCAAATACACCTCGAAAATCGCCATGGCGATGGGCGGGCGTGTCGCCGAAGAACTGATTTTCGGCAAGGAAAACATCACATCTGGGGCCTCATCCGACATCCAACAAGCGACCCGTATCGCACGCGCTATGGTCACGCAGTTCGGTTTTGCCGACGAGCTTGGATATGTGGATTATGCCAACGAGCAAGACAGCCATTTGGGGAGCTATGGCGGCGGCACGAGCCACTCGCAAGACACCCAAAAGCTGATCGATGAAAAGGTCAAAGAGATCATCGATACCGGCTATGAGACGGCGCGCCGCATCCTGACCGAGCAAGGTCAAGACCTTGAAAATCTCGCGCAGGGGCTTTTGGAATATGAGACGTTGACCGGCGCAGAAATCCAAAAAGTGATCGCAGGCGAGGCGCTCAATCGTGGGGATGATGATGACAACTCATCGTCTTCGGATACAGGAACGCCGTCCGTGACGGCCGTGCCTAAAACCCGTGCCAAGCCGAAAGCGGATGGTGACATGGAGCCGGAACCTTCTGCGTAAGTTGGCTTTGCAACACGGATACATGACACGTTAGAACCGCGCCCATTGGGGCGCGGTTTTTCATTGGGGCGATCTGGTGGCGGACGGATGATGCGCCGTACAAGCCAAGATAATCCGTTCCACCCGATGCGTGCCAAAGGGGCGCGTTGTTCCCGTAGGAGCGATTTTTTATGATTACGAGTAAAGCGTGATCTTCAAACCCCACAAAACCCGTGCTACAGCGGGCGCGGAGGCCGCGACATGACATTTAAATCGCCGCAAGACTTTGACACCATGGATGATCTGCGGGTGCAGATTGACGAGATCGACCGCGCGTTGATCCGCCTGTTGGCGCTACGCCAAAAGCACATCGATCGCGCCGCACAGATCAAGCCCGCAGCGGGCCTACCCGCGCGCATTGACGCCCGTGTTGAGGATGTCGTGGCAAAGGTACGATCCGCCGCACAAGCAGACGGGTTTGAGCCGGAGACCGCCGCGGCCATGTGGCGCCTCATGATCGAGAATATGATTGCCCGCGAAGAGCGCGCAATGCCCCCCGAACAGACCAATCAAGGACCGACATCATGACAGCTCAAATCATCGACGGAAAAGCCTTTGCCGCGACCGTGCGTGCCAAAGTGGCCGATCACGTTGCCCGCATTAAAGAAGCGCAAAACATCACACCGGGATTGGCCGTTGTTTTGGTTGGGGACGATCCGGCATCCGAAGTCTACGTGCGCTCCAAAGGCAAATTGACCGTCGAAGTTGGAATGAATTCCTATGAGCACAGATTGCCTGCCGAGACGGCCGAGGCCGATTTGCTGGCGCTCATTGAGCAACTCAATGCGGATAGTGATGTGCATGGCATTTTGGTGCAGTTGCCGCTTCCCAAGCACCTTGACGAGAGCCTCGTGATTAATGCGATCGCGCCCGAAAAGGACGTTGACGGGTTTCACATCTCCAATGTTGGTCGGCTGGCTACGGGCCAAAAGGCGATGGTCCCGTGTACGCCGCTTGGCTGTTTAATGATGCTGCGCGATCATCTTGGCTCGTTGTCGGGGTTGAATGCGGTTGTGATCGGGCGGTCCAATATCGTGGGCAAACCGATGGCACAGCTTTTGTTGGGTGACAGTTGCACCGTTACGGTGGCGCATTCGCGCACCAAAGACCTCGCAGATGTTGTGCGCCGTGCAGACATCGTTGTGGCCGCCGTGGGGCGTGCCGAATTTGTGCCGGGTGACTGGATTAAAAAGGGCGCGACGGTGATTGATGTGGGGATCAACCGCGTTGCTGCACCTGAAAAAGGCGAGGGGAAATCGCGCCTCGTGGGGGACGTAAATTACGCACAGGCCGCGCAGAACGCCGGTGCGATTACTCCCGTTCCGGGTGGCGTGGGGCCCATGACAATCGCGTGTCTTTTGGCCAATACATTGACGGCGTGTTGCCGCGCACACGGTTTGGCCGAGCCCAAGGGTTTGACCGCCTAGCGCCGTTCAGACGGAAAGCCGGTGGAATTTTTGTTGGCCAATGGATGGCCGTGCATCGGGCCAAATGTGTGCCCGATGCCGTTGGTTCTATCATGTTAGTCGACAGGTTTGAGGGCGCGCATGCCGTCGATCATGATCTGTGGAATGGCCGTTGATGCGCCCTCTGGGGCGGCATCGATCATACAGCCGAGATCCTTTATAAAGATCGCGATCGTGTTGTTTGGCTCGTAGCCGTGCTTGGCAAATTCGATGTCTTTGTAGCGTGACGTAAACCAGTTTTGCGAGGTTGCCCCCTCGAAGAGATCAAGCAGTTTGTCCTCGTCCAAACCCGCCTCTCGCGCCCAATCAAGGGCCAAACGCCCCACGATGACGTGGCTTGCGCACAGCATGTTGTTGAGGACTTTCGCCTGTGCGCCCATGGAAAACTCGCCCATGTGTTTGATCGTTTTTCCCATACCCTCAAACAGCGTCATATTGTCTGCAACTTGCGCCTCGGTGCCGCCGATCATAAACGCAAGTGTGCCTTCGCGGGCGCCAACTTCGGCCCCTGACATTGGCGCATCGATCACGTTTAGGTCGGCAGGTAGTTTTTCGCGCAGCGCCAAGAGGTAGCGCGGCGATAGCGTGGACGAGATGATAAGCGTCTTAAGATCGGTTGCCGCCTCAATCATCTTTTGTGTCTCGAGCAAGAGCGCATCGGTTTGATCGCCATCGCGCACCACAGTGATGAGCGTTGTTAGCCCGTTCGCAAATTGCGCAATGTCGTTGGTAACGGGGAGGGTGAATTCGGACGGATCACGAATGTCGAACCCCACCGCGTCAATTCCATTTTTGCGCAAATTGGTGAGCATTCCGCCCCCCATCCGACCAACGCCAGCCACTCCGATTTTTGTCATAGATTGTTCTCCCTTTACGGGAGCATGACGTGGATGCGGGCGTTTGGAAAGTTAGAAAATCTAACGCCATTTTGAATTGCACCTTCATCGTCGCGGTGGCGATTTGGGCGCGTTTAGTGGTCGAAATGGCTTTCTTTCACGAACATATTGGCCCATGCGCGGTCAATGAGGTCGGGTGTCATTTGATACGGTAGCCCGTCAAAGTCGCAAATGGCCATGATTTGATCGATCAAAAACACCGGCTGATAGTTGGCGTAGACGTTGTTGATTGTCGCGTACTTGTGTTTGAGCAGATACACGAGGGCGGCCTCATTGAGGGGCACACCTTTTTTCTTGGCGACCATCGCAAAGATTTTGAGAAAGCCGGCCTGATCAGGCCCGTCGATTTTGATTTTGTAGAAGATGCGGCGCAACGCGGCTTTGTCGAAAATCTCGTTTGGGTGGAAGTTGGTAGAGAAAATCACCAAGGTGTCAAATGGCACCTCGAACTTTTCGCCCGATTGAAGCGCTAGAATATCCTTGTTCTCTTCGAGCGGGACAATCCAACGGTTGACCAGTTTTTGCGGTGGATCCTCTTGGCGGCCAAGGTCATCGACGATGAAAATGCCACCCGTGGATTTTAGTTGAAGCGGGGCCTGATACGTACGTGCGGTCGGGTTGTAGACAAGATCAAGCATGTCGAGCGATAACTCACCGCCCGTCACCACGGTCGGACGTTCACAGCGCACGTAGCGACGATCAAAGCGGTTGGCCGTGCGACGAAGGGCGGTCGCGCTATCCTCATTTTCCTCGCGTTTGACGTGCATGAGGGGGTCATAGACGGTGACCACCATCCCGTTGTATTCGATCGCCCGCGGCACATAGATCAGATCGCCAAGTGCGTCACGGATACCGTTTGAAATCGATGATTTTCCGTTGCCCGGTGGGCCGTACATTAGGATCGAGCGGCCCGCACCTACGGCTGGTCCGAGTTGGTCCAAAAGGTCCGGCGGCAAAATAAGATGGCCCATTGCGCCCGTGAGGGCGGCGCGCGTGATCATCATATTGCGCACGGATTGCTTTTTGACCTGTTCGGCGTAACGCGCGAGCGGGATTGGCATCGGGCCAAAGTATTCGGATTGCGACAGCGCGTCGAGCGCACGCGCTTTTCCGGTGTCCGAGAGACGAAATCCCATTTCGGAACTTGATCCCGCGTGCAGCGTTCCCGTTGCCTCAACGAGGCCTTGTTCGCGTACATTGTCTACCAAATCTTGGGTTAAGGTGGCAGGCAAGCACATGGATTGCGACAGCTGCGTCACATGCTCTTGGTTGGTGCGAAACATGGTCTTGAGTAAGATATCGCGCATCATGACCATATTCAGGCCCGTTTCCGCCAGTGTTTTGGGTTGGGTCGGGGCCAAGACGTTGGGCTGCACTTGCATATTCATCGCGCGATCTTTCACATTGCTCGTGTCGCGCGTTGGTGGCGCAACTGGATGGGTCACGATTTGGATATTGGGGAAATTCGGCACCAATAAGGCCGCATTTTGGTCTTTGTCCCTTTTTTGCTGACGCATTTGGCCGTAGCGTGTGCGCAAACTAAAGATGCGAACAGTCATCAAAGGCATGGTAAAAATGGGCAAGATTTCATCAACGCGCTACGCATTGGTTTTGGCGGGGTTGATCGCGCTTTTGGGTGGGGTCGGCTTGGCCAAGGGCGGGTTGTATATCGACCGCTTTGAGGGTGATACGGCCTACATGGTCGACATGGTGGCGCGTATGGTGATGGGGCAGGTGCCCCATGTTGATTTCGAGACACCGATTGGATTGATGGCCTTGGTGCCCGTGGCGGTGATGGCCAAGGCGGGGTTTGGTATTGGTCAGGCCTTTATCGCGGGACAGATTTTGGTGGCGTTGATCCTCGCGCCCATAGTTTGGCGCGTGGGCACCTCGCGGCTGACCGGTGTGACATCGTGGGTGTTTGGCGTGGTCTGCATCGCACTCGTTCTGGCGCTTGTGCACGGCGAGGATATGTTGTCGGTGTCTGTCTCCATGTATTACAATCGCTGGGCGTGGGTGATGGCCTTTGTCGCGATTTTGCTCGCGGTGGTGCCGCCGCATGACGATCACGTAAACCCGCGCCTTGACGGGGTGTTTATTGCACTCGCGCTCACGGGTTTGGCGATGTCCAAGCCTACGTATTTTGTCGCATTCTTTGTCCCGATTGTTTTGGCGTTGGTGATGCGGCGTGCCGTGTCGTCGCTTGTGTTTGGTGTGATTGCCGGCGCGCTATGTGCTGCATTGATCGCGTTGTTTTTCGGGGTTGGCATTTTCGAGGCTTATATAGGCGATCTTTTGACGGTGGCGCGCTCTGAAACCCGCGCCGCCCCCGGTTTGCCGTTGGCGCAGATCATCAACGGGCCGCAGTTCCTCGTTGCGACAATTGTGGCGATTTTGTCGGTGGTGGTGCTGCGGCAAAGCGGTCAGGACCGTGCCGGATTGCTGTTGATGCTTTTGCTCCCCGGCTTCATCTACGTGACCTATCAAAACTTTGGAAATGATCCCAAATGGCTCATCCTTTTGGCGATCTATTTGCTTGCACATCGCCCTGCGCGTGGGGTGCGCGTCTTGTTCAATGCGGATGGTAAGGCGGCGCTAAATGCGCTTGCGCTGGTGTCGTTTGCGCTCATCATGCCGTCCTTGCAAAACATCGTGACAAGCCCGTTTCGCCACCTGTCCGAGAACACGCAAAACTACAGTGTATTGATGTCGGATGCACCGAAGTTCAATGATGTCTTTGCCTTTAACGAGCGCTCCAATGTGGTCTTTGCACGCCGTATTCTTGCGGACGAAATTCCCGCGTTAGATGACTATCAGGCCGAGAGCAAAGCGCGTGAGGTCACAACATTTTTGGGTGAAGCGTTGCCGCGCTGTGCGCTTGTCTCTGGTGATACCGCCGTTGACACCTATATTGCGGATCGGCTGAAACAATCGCCCTTTAATTTCGCGCCCGAGACACAGTTCTATATGGCGGATGTTGCGTCGATGGTATGGATGATTGGCGGCTTTGCGCCGCTCAAAGGCGGGGCGCCGTGGTATTACGCCGGAACACCGGGCCTTGAGAATGCGGATGCTATTGTGGTGCCGCTGTGCGCCCATTCGGTGCAATACCGCAAGGCTGCGCTGAGTGCACTGGAGGGGGCGGGGCTGCGCGTATTGGCCCCGATCCGTGACGATCTGTTTTTGGTGTATCCGATTGTGCGTGGCGACTAAAAATCGTCCTACGCACCAAAGGTTGCGATTGCGAAATAGGTGATAAGCGTGCCTGCCAAGGCGAGGCCCATCGGAAATTTATTGTGGCCCCATGACACCCAATCGGGTGTGGCGCGGCGTATGGCAGGGACCGCGCGGAGGATGCGGTGGGCCGTAAATGCACCAAGTAAGAATGCGCAAAAGATCATCAGTACGGGCATGGCATCGGCCAAGGGAATGAACATGGACATCGCAGCGGCAAATTTACCATCGCCCGCACCAACGCCTGCGAACATGAACAAAAACATTCCGACGCCGTACATGATGACGCCGTGCGCAAAGCCCCATAGATATTGCTCGAACGACAACACAAATGGTCCGCTGATCACATAGATCGCCACCAAAACCAACACCAATGCGTTGGGCAATTTCATGCGTTTGAGATCGTTAAATGCGCTCACAAACGCCACCGGCGTAGTGGCCACAAGAAACCAAAGGGCCGCACCTGTTGAAAGTGTCAGCATCAGTTCGTCACATTGTCCTCAAGGGCGCGCAAGCTGCGCACGGCGGCCTCGAAGTGTTGTGGATGCGTTTCAATCGCCTCTTTGATCAGTCCCTTACCCATCACGGCATCGCCCGACTTCACGGCAGACAGGCCAAGGGTGTAGAGCAATTGTGCGCGCTCGATCTGGGTCATTTCGACAACAGGAAGATCGTATTTACCTTGTGCTCCGCGCGCCAACACCATGTTGTTTTTGGCGGTAAAGAGGGAGGGGTCATAGGTAATGGCGCGGCCAAACAGGACTTCGGCATCTTTAAATTCACCGCGTGTCAATTTGGAGTAGCCCCAGTTGTTGAGCACGGACGAGGGCTTGGTGGTTAGGCCGGCTGCGGTTTCGTAGAAACTATCGGCTTTTTTCCACTCTTGGTTGCTGTCGGCAATCATCGCCTCAAGGCGGTAGCGTTTATAGGTCTCGTGGGTTGGTGGTACGGCGTTGAGTTGCTTTTCCGCGCCTTTCCAATCGCCAATGCGGATCAGGGCATCGGCGTAATCCACACGGTCGTCGCTGGTCGCGTCGTCGTGTTTCATCACGGCTTCCCATGCCTTGACGGCGGCGTCTGCGTTGCCTGACCGGATGAGCGATTTGGCAAGCCCGCGTTTTAGGTCTGAGCGCGAGGGGTCTTGGGCAACAGAGCGCGAGAAATAGGACACAGCCTCGTTAGGGTCGGCCGCGCCGAGCATCAATTCGTTGAGGTTGCTTTCGTCAATCACATTGACGCCCGTTTTTGCCCGCTTCACTTCGGACATGGCACCTTCGCATCCCGAAAGAGCCATCGCGCCCGTAAGAGCTAGCGAAATCATTACAATTTTGCGCATGGTGCCTGCCACCCTTTATGTCTGCTCGTTTCGCTCGACTGCTCAAGGGGCCGTTTTATAGCTATGACGTGGCCCGTTTTCGGATCCTTTTGTCATAGATCGGGGTTTGACCCCACGGTCCACCTAGCGTGCCAGTAGGAGATAATCCCCCGTGCCACGACGCACCAAAGCGAAATCACTTTCGTTTTCATCAATATATGCAGGGTTTTCGATTTTGGCGAGTGCCAAGCGCAAATTGTCGCGTATGTCGGCAGATTGGCCACTATCCAAGGCGAATGCGATGCGAAACACGCGTTCGGCCTCGCCGTAATTGCCGCGCTCCATCAACACAACGCCCAAGTTATTCCATGCAGGAACAAAGGTTTCGTCCATATCCGTGGCGCGGCGCAAAACACTTTCGGCTTGTCCCAAACGGCCCAATTTGAGGTTCGCAGACCCGATTGCCGAGAGGGTATCAACTGTGACGCCCTGTTCGCCCGCCGCGCGGTAGTAGGATTTGAGCGCCAACTCATATTCACCCGCCTCCATCAGGCGGTGCCCGACCAATAGCCCGTCTATGGACGTTTGGGATGAGTTGAGGCCACTGGGCGCATAAGGGCTTCCCTTGAGCTGGCTGAGGCCACCCGTGTTGCACGCGGCTAAGGCGAGGCTTGCCGCGCAGATCGCGGCAAAGTAGGGCAGGCGCGATAGGCGGCGCGACATTGAGGTATCCTTGCTCAGTTTGCCGCGCCACCTTTGTGTTCGCTAGAACTTTGTGGTGTTGAGCAGCGTGTAAATATCATAGACCGACGGACCAATCAGGATGATCAACAGCGGCGGCACGGTGAGCATCATTGTGGCAAGGGTCATCTTGGTAGGCAACTTGTTTGCGGCCTCTTCGGCGCGCATCACGCGTTTATCACGCATTTCGGCGGCGTATATCCGCAATGCATCGGCAATGGACGTCCCAAAGGCCTGTGATTGAATAAGTACCGTCACAAAGGACGCAACATCGGCCACGCCAGCGCGTTCGGCCATATCGCGTAGAACATTGACCTTATCCTTGCCCGCCTTGATCTCGAAACTGACGATGTCGAATTCGTCGGCAAGGGCGGGAAAGCCGGAACGGATTTCGCGAGCAACGCGGATAATTGACTGATCCAGTGATTGACCCGCCTCAACACAAACCAGCATGAGATCGAGCGCATCGGGAAAGCCGTTGGTGATTTCTTCCTTACGGGCTTCAACGCGGCGCGTGACCCAATACTTTGGGAAGTAGTATCCAATACCACCCGGAAGGATGATATGCATGATCATTGCTTGGGTGCTAAGTTCTTGTGTCTGGCTTTTGATCATGGCGAGGATCAGACCAAACGCCAAAAGGCTCAGGCCCAATGCGAATTGTGAAAAGTGGAACATGCGAACGGCGTTCTTGCCGCGATACCCCGCCTGAATGAGGGTGAGCTGTGCTGCGGAATACTCTTCTTCGTTTTGCGGTTCGAGAAAGGCCGCATATTTTTGGAGCTTGTCGACCTTTTTTTCGTCGCGCAGTTTCGCCCCTTTGACATGGCGATCCTTGCCGTGGCTTGAATCCGTCAGGCGGTCAAACGGATCTCGCCGCTTGTTCATCAGCATCAGTAACGCCGCGAGGATCATCACGGCGCCAAGCACACCGATTAAGATCAGCGGACCAAAGGGGCCAAGCTCTTCACCGAGTAGTTTTGTAAAAAGATCCGTCATAGGGAGTATCCTTGTAGGGCCGTTTTGGCCTTGTCGGGCAAAGGGTCGATCAAACTTTGATGTTCACAAGAGCTTTCATCACAAAGACGTTGGCGACGAGAAATCCCGCGACGATGAGGGCGGCAGGGATGAAGGCACCTGTGTCTTTCACGGTGTCGAAATAGTCAGGTTTGCCGACCGCGATGAGGATGAGAGCGCCGACAGGAAAGCCCGACAGGAACTTACCCGACCATGCGGCCTCAGCCGTAATTGCCTTTACGCGTCGAAACAGTTTGAAGCGTGAGCGGATCACCTTGGCCAATCCATCCAGTACTTCGGCAAGGTTGCCGCCTGATTGTTGTTGGATTGACACCGCCACGGCGAGAAAGCGCAAATCCTGCATATCAAGGCGTTCAGCCATATCTTTGAGAGCTTCGCCGACATCGCGCCCGTACGCACTTTCATCCGCGATCACGCCCATTTCGGTGCCCAACGGATCGGGAACTTCTTTGGCGACAATGTTTAGTGCGTTGGCAAAGGGGTGTCCGACACGCAAGGAACGTACCATAAGCTCAACCGCATCGGGCAGTTGCTCCTCGATCATCGACAGGCGCTTTTTGGCTTTGCCGTTGATCCAGACGAACACCGCACCAACCCCGATCACGACGGACACTATGGCACGTATTGGCACAGAGGTCGCGGTTCCGATGGTCAAGCCGACAAAGGCGAACGCACCCAAAAACCCCATAACCATCAAGAGCTGGACAGGCGTAAAGGCAATATTGGCCTTTTGCGCTTTCTCGGCGAGGATGGAGTAGAGCGGGATCTGGCGCGAGCGCAGGTGTTGGCCCATCTCCTTGCGAAGCTGGTTGAGCACCTGCTCGCGATCACCGTTTTTCTCAAGCATCTCATAGCGCCGGTTCACCTTTGAATTCAGCGAAATACTCTTGCCGAAAACGGTGAGATAGATGCCCTCAACAAGTAAGAGCACGGCGATAAAGACAATCCCGTAGATGATGGGTTCAATAGTAAGGACCATGGCGTTTCCTGACCTGCCTTAAGAGGGTTTCGTGGGTTCGTATAGCGATGCGGGCAAATCGTAGCCCCACATGCGGAACCGCTCGGAGAAGTGTGACCGCACACCAGTCGCCGTGAAGTGACCGATGATTTTATTGTCGGGCGTCAAGCCGGTGCGCTGATAGCGAAACACCTCTTGCATGGAGATGACGTCACCTTCCATGCCGGTGATTTCGGTGATTGATGTCATGCGGCGCGAGCCATCTTGTAGGCGCGAGGCCTGAACGATGAGGTTCACAGCCGACGAGATTTGCGAGCGCACGGCCTTGAGCGGCATTTCGATCCCGGCCATAGCGATCATGTTTTCCAGACGCGACACACCATCACGCGCGGAGTTGGCGTGGATCGTGGTCATTGATCCGTCGTGGCCGGTGTTCATCGCTTGAAGCATGTCGATCACTTCCTCGCCACGGGTTTCACCGACGATGATCCGGTCGGGACGCATACGCAGGGCGTTTTTGAGACAATCGCGTTGAGACACGGCGCCTTTGCCCTCGACGTTGGCAGGACGACTTTCCATGCGGCCCACGTGGGTTTGTTGGAGTTGAAGTTCGGCGGTGTCCTCAATTGTGAGGATGCGTTCATCGTCGTCGATAAAAGACGAGAGGGCGTTGAGCGTGGTGGTTTTACCCGACCCCGTACCGCCTGATACAATCACGTTGAGGCGCGAGGACACGGCGGCCTGAAGGTACACGGCCATTTCTTCGGTGAAGGCACCAAAGCGCACGAGATCGTCGATCGCCAGTTTCTCTTTTTTGAATTTACGAATGGAGACGAGCGAGCCATCCACGGCCACGGGCGGCACCATGGCGTTAAAGCGCGATCCATCGGCAAGACGGGCATCCACATAGGGGTTGCTCTCATCGACGCGGCGACCCACGGCGGAGACGATTTTGTCGATAATCCGCAACAGGTGCTTTTCGTTTTTGAATGTGATGTCCGTGAGTTGCAGTTTGCCATCACGTTCCACAAAAATCTGTTGCGGGCCGTTTACGAGAATATCGTTGACGGTGTCGTCTTTCAAAAGTGTTTCAAGCGGGCCAAGACCGCGCACCTCGTCATAGAGGTTCTGGTTCAATGTTGCGCGCTCGTCACGGTTGAGGACCATGCCCAAATCGGTGAGCGCCTCGGCGGTGATGGCCGAAATCTCTGCGCGCAGCTCTTTCTCGGGCGCTTGTTCGAGGGCGGAGAGATTGAGATCTTCGAGCAGGCGTTTGTGCATCTCGACCTTGATGTCTGAAATGCGTTCCTTGCGTTTGATTTCCTTGTCCGCTGGGACGACCTGCGCCGCTTTTGCGATCACACGTCTGGTCACCGCAGTTTTGTGCGGGGCCGCGCCTGTTGGGGCCGCGGTCGCCCTTGGGGCGGCGGCTTCTGGAACGGGTTGCGCCTTTGCGGCGTCATCTTTTTTATATCTCGAAAACATACTCGGTATTCCTCAAGGGAGTTGGGCGGCCTTATTCGGCGGCTTCCAAATGTTCTACTTGGTGGGCGTGTATCGATGCGGCGAGTTTCATAATCTCTTTGCGCAGCGGGGATTTGGCGGCCTCAAGGGCAAGTGGGAGACCTTGATCGCAGGCTTCTCGGACAATCTTGCCGCCGTCCGGTAGCTGCACGTCAATTGCAATTTCGAGGTTCTCGGATAGGCGTTTGATCCGTGATTTCGCGTTAAGGTCCATGGCTTTGGGTGCACGGTTCAACAAGAACCGCAGTTTCTCCCATGGCAAATCTTCGGCCTGAAGGGCGGTGCGCAGACGCATGATGTTTTGCGCCGAGCGCAGATCCAATTCGAACGGGACGAAATAGAACTCGGAGGCGGTCAAAACGGCTTCGGTCCAGTTGACCAAAGTGGTTGGCATATCCACGACCACGTAGTCGAATTGCGATTTGGCCATGTCGATCAAGCGTTCGATGTCCTCACTGCTAATGAAGTCGAGCGGGAGCAGGTCAGGCGGCGCGGTCATCACGGCCAATGTGTCATTGAACTCGACCAAGGCCTGACGAAAACTGTCATCATCCATCAACTCGGTTGAGGTCAAAAGCTCGTACACGGCCTCGCGGCGTGGCAGGTCGAGATAGGTCGATACCGAGCCGTATTGTAGGTTGAGGTCGATCAAAAGGACGCGTGGCTGAGGTGCTTTCTTTTCGATATTGGCGAGTTCCCAGGCGAGGTTCACGGCGAATGTTGTCGCCCCTGCGCCACCGCACACGGCCTGCACAGGCAAGACCACGCCATTGCGGTTGCTCTTTGACTTGCCGTAGAGCGTGCCTGCGGATGTCTCGACAAAATCGACTGCCGGCGCTTTTTCAGGACGGTCAAGGCGTGCAATAGCCTCGTTCAATGCGTTCTCTGGAAGCGGGTAGGGAATGAAATCTTCGGCGCCTAATTGTAACAGCTGATGCAGCGCCATGGGCGACACTTCGTCCGCGATCAAAATCACCTTAACGCCTTGTACCTTGGCGGATTTGATCAACTCCGCGATCATCGCCAATGCGCTTTCGTCCTGTTGATCAATGGCCACGGCCACGAATTTCAGGCTACCGCTATCAGGCTGACGGAAAAATTGGCGTGCATCATCGAATGACAGATCACCCCAGGCTTCGCCCAGTGCGTCCTCCATATCTTCGATCAAAAGATCGAAGTTTTGCACGTCACGGCTGATGGTACATGCCACCAGAGGTGCGTTGGTCTGCAATGCAGTTTCACTCGTCATTGCCTGCGTCCTTCTCTCATGTCGGAGCGCCGAAAGAGCAAAGGCAATGTTTTAAACCAAAACCGCCACCTGTTCTTTTGACGCGCAGTCCGACTCGGTGGTCGGACATACTGCTCCCAATAAGAAGAAGGTGACGGTGAATGTGGGCAACAATGGGGCCAAAATCGCGTAATAATTCGCTATTTCACAACATTGATAAAATTTACTTGGTTTCTTCCTCACCAAATTTGATCAGCTCGGACGGCGCCGTTGCGCTTTCGATGTATTCGCGGTGCACGATGTCGGCGTAGCGGCTATCCATCACAATCGGATCGCTCTCGACGAACCCTGACACTTCGGTCACGGTGCGGCGGTTGCGGCGTTCGGGTTGGTCGATCGCAACAATAGGTTGGCTTTCGCCATATGAGACCATGGCCTCAAGACGTGATTTGGAGATCCCCGCGCGGGCCAATTCGTTCACAACTGCCTGTGCGCGGCGCAGGCCAAGGCGTTTGTTCGCCGCGTCCGAGCCGACAAGATCGGTATGCCCGTAGACACGGAACCGCACCTCGGGGAATTGCGAGATGAAATGCGCCTGACGCGCGATGACGGCGCGCGATGCTGCGTCCAAAACGGCGGAGTTGAATGCAAAGTTCACCGTTGTGGGCACGGAGGAGGCAAACCGCTCGTTGAGGTTCACGGCGTATTTGAGTTCCCCATTATGAACCAAGGTGTTGTTCATAGTGGCGTTGCCAAAATCACCGGCATTCAGGTAGCCACCGGCCTCTTGGTAAAAGCCGGAAAATGCTTTGGAATCCGAACAGGCTGTGAGCGCAAAGAGGGCGCAGGCCGTAAGTGCTGTTGTTGTCGTGACACGCATCTGATTACTCCATCACGTAGCCATAGGACCCTTGGAAGTCCTGTTTCGCCACTTCGCCTGCACCGCCGGATTGAGGCTTGGTCGTACCCCCAAAGGTTTTGCCAAAGAGGAACATTTCAGCTTCGGTCGGGACGCGAACGCGGTCCGTTGGAAGGATCAATGCAGCACCTGAAGTTGGCGATACAAGGTGCGGTGTCACAATGATCACCAGCTCTGATTGAGCGCGCTGATAGTCCATAGAGCGGAACAACGCCCCTAAGACAGGAATGTCACCCAACCACGGCACCTGACCGTTGAGATCTTGGAAATCATCTTGCAACAGGCCCGCGATTGCAAAGCTCTGACCATCGCGCATTTCTACCGTGGTCGACGCTTCGCGGCGCTTAAACGAATTGAGCGAAAAGCCGTCAATAGCGTAGCTGACCGTGCTGTCGATCCCCGATACCGCCGCCTTAAGTTCGAGGTTGATCTGATCGCCATTGACCACGCGCGGGATAAATTCGAGTTCAACACCGAAGGGTTTGTAGTCAATCACGATGCCATTGGGTGTTTGTACTGGAATAGGGTATTCTCCACCCGCAAGGAATTTCGCCTGTTGGCCCGAAAGCGCGGTGAGGTTCGGCTCTGCCAAAGTGCGTACAACGCCTTTTTGCTCCATCGCCTCGAGGACGACCGCCAACTCGACGCCACCCAAAGATCCGCCAAACTTGATTGCGCCCAGTGCATCGTCTTTGGCCGTAAGTGCGCCCGTGACGCCGTTGGCTGCGCCAATGAGTGTCCCAGATGAACCACCCGACCAATTGGTCGCCGCATCAATCGCGCCGGTGGCGGGGTCGATGACGTTGATATCATTGAGAAAGCCCACAGAAGACGATAGGTTTTTGGACACCGACCGCGCCATTTCGGCAAAGCGGACTTTGAGCATCACCTGTTGCGTGCCGCCGATGTTCATCAAGTTGGACACGCGGCCCGGTGCATAGCGTTCGGCCAATTCAACCGCGCGCTCCATCCGCGTAACCGATGAGATGACGCCCGAAAGCACGATACCATCGTTTGCTGTGCGCACCTCAATACCCTCGCCGGGCATGATCTGTTTCAGGCGCTCTTTAAATTCTGTAATGTCTGGCGTGACCTGAATTTGGACGTTGGTGATTAACGAGCCGTCAGGGGCCAAAAGGGTCATTGTTGTGCGACCGGGCGCACGTCCCAAAACATAGATCGAGCGATCCGACAATGTCGAGATGTCCGCGATCTCCGCGTTGGCGACTGAAATTTCTGCAAAGGGTTCGTCGCTTTCGACCACAACTGCGCGGTTCATCGGGACATTGAGCGTCCCCGATGGCGCGCCAGTCATGACACGAAGTTTATCGGCGAATGCCCCTGTCGGGGTAGTCCCAATTACGGCGCACCCGATAAGGGCGGCTTTAAATATATTCATCATTTTCATGTGATCCTGCCTCTTTGATCACGCCTCAAAAATGGGGTCTAGCGCCCCGATTACCGTTAACATGCGCCAAACGGCAATTTTTTGCAAGAATCAATCTCTTGGCGGACTTTTGTGATGTGGGTTTGGCATAGATCGAGCGCAAAAAAAGCCAGCGGCTCACCGCTCAAATGCACCATAAGGCATTGAAAACGCGCGCACCCTTTAGGATTGGGGTGCGCGCAAAAGTTTTGGTCGCCGTGCTGATTATTGTGCGCAGGGGATCGGCATTTCGATGATTTCGGCCCCTTTACGGGTGCGCACAGTGCAAACGCGGGCGCGTTCGGCCTCAACCAGTACTTGTTCTTCGATGCCAAGCAGAGAGTTTTGATCGACCTGAACGGCACCGACCGTTGTTTGATCGTCGCGCCCGACAAGAGCCAGTGAAAGGCGTCCCGATGACTGTGCTTGAGCCAAGGCTGCAACCTGTTCTTGCGTCACTTCGACGGTGACGGTGCGCGCAATCGTCGGCGATTTGCGCTCGCCATCGGATGTCTGGTCCACGGCGACAAGCGGGATCGACGACTGAATGAGTTTGGTGACATCGGTTTGTGAGCCGGGCAGGCGGCCACTCCAATAGACATCGACGCGGTCGCCCGGACGTAAAAAGCCGGACACACCCGTCGAGACATCCACGGAGATCGCAAAGGCGCGCATCCCTTGGCCAAGGCGCGAGGCCACGCCTGCGTCTTCACCTGGTGCGGTGACTTTGATGGCTAAAATCGGCTCCATTGCTTCGGCGGCACGCAGCGCGATACGCGGGACTTCAAGACCCTCTGGGAACAATTCCTCGGGTGTGCGAAAGACGCCCTCGGGCATGCTGTCGAGTGGCCAACGCACGAGCTTCACCAAATCGGGTGTCACGGCGTCACCATATGAAATGCTCTTTGTCAGGACAAAAATGTCCTCGGTTTTGACGATCTGGGTGCGGTTTGCCTTTTCGGCGGCAAGTTCGGCCTGATACGTCGACATATAGCCACGGGTCATGTGAACAGCAAAGCCAGCAAGGGCCATGCCGATGACCAGTACAAGTCCAAAGATAAGGCGCATGTGGTTTTCCTCTTTCTACGGGTTTTGAGACAAAACCCTGAACGACTTGGACATAGCATCGCGTGCAAATGTGGCATTCAGGTGGTGGACCCGCGGCGGTGATAAGGATTTTTGCTTAACATCCGACGAAGCGGGGTCCGCGATCTTGGATTGCGCTGTCTGGGGCGATGCGTGGTGCGTCATGCGTAAAATCCGCGCCCAAATGCAGGGCGCGGATTTGGTGTGTTTTGCTCGGACCCGTTGGGCCCGAGATCTCAGTTCGCTTAGAAGCCGCTGATGGTCGTTGTACGTGCAGCAAGGTCGGCGGAGATTGTGGAGCCGAGGGACTTTGTGCCGTTTGCAACAGTTGTGAGAACTGCAACGCCGAGGCCAACAACTGCGGATGTCAAAACAACCCAGTCAACAGTTACAGCGCCGTCTTCGTCACGGTTAAAGCGGTTTGCGAGTTTGAAAAATTTCATATCAGTGTTCCTTGTGTGTGAGTGGTCAAGCGGGGCTTAGATTAGAAGCCGCTGATTGTAGTTGTGCGAGCTGCGAGATCTGCGGAGATTGTCGAGCCGAGCGATTTTGTACCGTTTGCAACAGTTGTGAGAACTGCAACGCCGAGGCCAACAACTGCGGATGTCAAAACAACCCAGTCAACAGTTACAGCGCCGTCTTCGTCACGGTTAAAGCGGTTTGCGAGTTTGAAGAATTTCATAGTCAGTCCCTCCTAGGGTCGTTAATTTCATGTCCACGTCTTGGCGCTTCGGCGCTGGTGTTTCCCGTACCAGTTGGTCGCTGTCTGCGTTTCGATGAGGCTATATGGCCCCCGAACTGGGGCAAGAGTGGGGCAGCATTGGTACGTTTTTGGAACTATGAAAATTTTAGAGACTTATGCACTTAAGTAATTGATAAGTAACGATATTAAATCTTAACCAATTCTAACAAATCTGCTTGCAGGGTAAAAAGAGGATTAATGATCAAATGCAATTGATCTCGAAATGCCTCTAATGACTGGCTTGAGGTGGCTTTTTTTGCGATCTTGCAACAAACCGATCGGATGGAGCGCGGGGAGACCGCGTAGTTAGGTATAGATTATTGTTATTTTCTTCGACTCATCTGCGCGCGGCGGTTTTTGCGGGCCTGTGTGGCGGCGCGGTCTTTGGTTTGCCTGCGTTTGCCCAAGATATTGCCGGACCGATCGTGCCCAAAACGCTGGGTGGGACTACAGTCACGACCAAACCCGCGTGGGGTAAAGTCACGCCAAAACGCATCGGTGTGCCTGTGGGCGGTGCGTCCAAACGTATCACCGTGCAAATCCGCCCCACTGATATTGCCCGCCAACAAGGCGAGGGCGCGGGGACTGCGCCCAATACGGTGCGCGTAAGCACGGATCCTGAAGTCCCCGCCGATCTACAGGACTGGTTTTGGAACGCGGTGCCGCATGATGTGACGGGGGCCGCACCGGAACGGTTTGCCCTTGCGCTCAAGGCACTCGATGCTCCGCAAGCGGCAGGCCTGTCAAAGCCCACGTTCCAACAGGTCACAGATATTGCCAACGCTTACGGCACCGATTTGCTCGTTCATTCGATTGGCACACAGGTCAGCCCTGCCTTGGCACTGGCGGTTATGGCGGTCGAAAGCGCGGGCAAGGCCGATGCGCAAAGCGGGGCAGGGGCGCAGGGGTTGATGCAGTTGATCCCCGCAACTGCCGAGCGGTTCGGCGTGACGGACTCGATGAACCCGTCCGAGAACATCAAAGGCGGCATTGCCTACCTCGATTGGTTGCTCACGCATTTCAACGGTGATCTGGCGCTTGCCCTGTCGGGGTATAATGCGGGCGAAAACGCGGTGAGCAAACACCAAGGCCCGCCGCCCTACGCCGAAACCCGCGCCTATGTGCCAAAGGTGCTTGCGGCGTGGCAAGTGGCGCGGGGGCTCTGCGTGACGCCGCCCGATCTGTATTCAGACGGTTGCGTGTTCGCCACCAACGCACTTCGCAGCGAATAGCAAAAGGGCGCCACAGCGGGCGCCCTTTGGTTTGTCTCTTTGTCGAATGATCTCAACCGAGCCGCCTCAAACCCGACTTTAGATGCTCATCTTTTTGAACACCGCCTCGGGGATGTGGCGAATGATCAACATGATGTAGCGCCAGAAGAACGGCGTGTAGATCACGTTGCGTTTCATTTTGACGGCTTTGAGAATGTCGTCCGCAACCTTTTCGGGGGCGGCGACGAGGAACATACCCTCGACATCCCATGTCATTGCGGTGTCCACGAACCCGGGCTTGACGGTGACAACATGGCCGCCCGCGCGGGTCAGGCGGTTGCGTAGGCCCGACAGGTAGGTGGCAAAGCCCGCTTTGGCAGACCCGTAAACATAATTCCCGATGCGGCCACGATCGCCGGCCACGGACCCAACGCCCACAACGGTGCCTTGGCCACGCGCCTCCAATTCGGGGGCGAGCAGTTGCAAGAATGTGGCGGGGCCGGTGTGGCTGTCCTGTATGACGCCCTCGATCAGGGACGGGTCGGCGTCAATCGCGTCTTGGCTTGGCATCGAGCCGACGAAGACGGCGCAGTTGATTTCGCCCTCTTGCGATGTCGCGCGTTCGATGATC
The DNA here is from genome assembly GCF_001308265.1 of Celeribacter marinus. Taxonomy (GTDB): domain Bacteria; phylum Pseudomonadota; class Alphaproteobacteria; order Rhodobacterales; family Rhodobacteraceae; genus Celeribacter; species Celeribacter marinus. The sequence goes on along the minus strand of NZ_CP012023.1, from coordinate 2,620,374 downwards.
GGCGCAAAGGTGGCAGGTTTGCGCGCGTCAAAGGCGAGCGCTTCGGCGGCAGTTGCCCCGCGGGCCACGCAATCGGCGGCAGTCGCCGCGAGGTCGTCCATGTCACGACCGCATAGCAACAGGGTTGCACCTTGGGCGGAGAGTTTGCGGCTCAACGCGCGGGCCATTGATGAGGTGGCCCCTAGGATGATCCATGTGGTGTTCATTGCGCTGTCTCCTGTGGGTCGCGCAGGCTCAGGCGGCGCACGATATCAGTCTCAAGGTGGCGGTCGGGGTCGGCCTTGTTCACGGCTTTGGCCCATTTGGCGTGGTCGGGGTACATGCCCGCGATTTGTGCCGCCGAGGCCACGCCGTCTTTGGCGAAGTAAATCCGTCCACCCGCGTCACGGGCCAGATCGGTCAATTCCTGTATCAGGAACTCGGACCCTTGGCGGTTCGGGAAATCAACGGCGAGCGTATAGCCCTCCATCGGGAACGACATGTAGCCACCACGCCCCGCGCCCAGCTTTTTGAGCACAGCGAGCGGGGAGGCGAGGCCGGAGTTGGCGATACGTTCCAACATAATGCGCAGACAGGCGGTTTTATCCAGTGGCACCACGCATTGAAATTGGTTGAAGCCCTTTTTGCCATACAGACGGTTCCAGTTGTGGATCGCATCCAATGGAAAGAACGGTTCGGAAATCGGCTTTACGCTTGTGCGCCCACTTGCGGGGACGCGGCGGAAATACAGCTCGTTGAACAGGCGGACGATGGGCGCAGAGAGCGCCCAGCTTGGTGCGTTAAACGGCACTTCGCGGGTCTTGTCCTTTTTGGCGTGCACGCCTGATGTGATCTCGCCCTCTTCCAAGATGCCGCGCCCGAGCGCGTTGCCCTTGGCTGTGGCGTCGATCCACCCCACGGTGTAGTCGGTTTTGCTATCGTCAAAGGCCACGAGGAACTCGTCGAACCCGTCAATACGGCGCTCGGTCAACACCATCATGTCGCCTTTGCAGGGCATGAGTTGCACCTTTGCCGAGGCGATCACACCCGTTTGGCCAAGGCCGCCGATGGTGGCTTGCCACAGATCCGGTGCGGATTTGGCGGTGATTTTGCGCACCTTGTCGCCCTGAATAAGTGTGATTTCGGTGACGTGCTGACCAAAGGTGCCCGCCGTGTGGTGGTTTTTGCCGTGGACATCGTTGGCGATACAGCCGCCGATGGTGGCAAATCCGGTGCCGGGCATGACGGGGGGAATCCATCCTTTGCCGGCAAACGCGCGACCAAGATCACCGATTGGCATCCCCGCCTCGACCTCGACCACACCCGTGGCCGCGTCAAAGGCGATGACACGGTCAAGGCGCGTCATATCATAGGCGCGGCCATCAGTGTTGAGTGCTGCATCGCCGTAGGAGCGGCGCATGCCGAATGCGGGAGCGGCGACCTGCGCGGTCAGGCGCGTCAATGTCGATTGACGTTCAGGGCGTGCAACGTCACCCGTTGCGGTGTGGGCGCGACCCCACCCAGTGTACTCAAGCGTTTTCCAAACCATGGGAGACCTTTAGCGATTTGCGTTCTGCAATTGGAAAAACCACAAGCCCGATCGCGATTGCGAACCAAAGCGTGGTTAGGCGGATGATGGCCGTGGCGGGCACGGACATCGCGAGCGGAATTCCCTCAAGGGACAAAAGCGCGATCATTGCGGCTTCGGCCCCGCCCACACCGCCCGGCGCGCCGGTCAGGCCGCCCGCAAGTGTGGAGAAGAGGAAAATAGCAATGGCGGTGGATAGCGAGACATCTGCCCCGATCCATGCCAACAATAGGTAAAAGGCCACGCCCTCGGCCAGCCATCCAATGAGCGCTAGCACGGAGCCTGCGAACATTGCGCCACCTTTGGCAAACGGCGCGAGCGAGCGGGCGGCGCGGCGTATGCGGGCAAAAGCGCGTGGTGCCTTACCGGTGGCGCGGTGGCCCCAGTTTGCGACCGATGCTAACAGGCGCGGACGGGTGGCGACAAAGGCGGCGGTCAGGGCCAAGGCTGTGACAAACGGGCCGCCCGAGATGGTGGCGCTAGAGGACGCCAACGCCGCCCCCATCAAAATCGCCATCGCCGCCAAATCCGAGGCACGGTCCACAAGCACAAGCGGGGCGGTGCGATCTATCGCCCAACCCGTCTCGCGTTTAATCCACCGCATCCGTACCAATTCGCCCAATCGAGCGGGGGTGACGGTCATGGCAAAACCGCCAAGGAAGTGTCGAAAACTCGCGGAAAGGCCAACGGCAAGGCCAAGGTGGCGCGCAAACAAGTGCCAGCGAAATCCGCGCAACAGGTAATTGGCCAGTGATAGCCCAAGCAGAGCGGCGACTTGCCAAAGCGACAATTTGCGAACTTGCGCGAGTGTCTCATCCCACCCTGTGGCCGCCGCCGCACCGATGAGACCAACCACCACAAGCCCCAAAAGACCGAGCATAAGTGCACGATCACGCCACGCGTGTGCGGTTTTTTTGTGGGGGGGTGGTAGAGTTTGGGTCGACATCTTGCTCGTTTTCTGAGGTTTCGTTGTATCGCTTTTTAGCGACAAAATAGGGCAAGAATATGATGCTGTTTCGATTTTATAAACAATCAAGCCAAGGTGACGACATGCCAAGGTGACGACATGCAAAGTCATGACATGCAAAAACGGCCCCGCGTAAAGCGAGGCCGTTCGTGTGTCGCTATCGCAATGCCAAAGTCTAGTCGATGATTGTCGCCTCAGTGGCGGCGCGCAATTCGGCCTCGGTGACGCCATCGGCGCATTCGACGATTTTTAATCCGCCTTCAACCACATCCAAAACACCAAGGTTGGTGATAACGCGGTCAACCACGCCCTGACCCGTCAGCGGCAGGGTGCAGGATTTGAGCAATTTGCTATCGCCATGTTTGTTCGTGTGATCCATGACCACGACCACACGGCCCACGCCGGCCACGAGATCCATGGCCCCCCCCATGCCCTTGACCAGTTTTCCGGGGATCATCCAATTTGCCAGATCGCCCTTTTCGTCAACTTCCATCGCGCCAAGAATGGCCATGGCGATCTTGCCGCCACGGATCATGCCGAACGAGGTGGCGCTGTCGAAATAGGAGGTCTGCGGCAGTTCGGTGATGGTCTGTTTGCCCGCGTTGATCAGGTCGGCGTCTTCGTCGCCCTCAACGGGAAACGGCCCCATGCCGAGCATCCCGTTTTCGGATTGCAACGTCACCGTTACGCCCTCGGGGATGAAGTTTGGCACAAGCGTTGGAATCCCGATGCCGAGGTTCACATAGGTGCCGTCTTGAAGTTCAAGTGCGGCGCGTGCCGCCATTTGGTTGCGATCCCAAGGCATGTGTTGTTCTCCTTTTCGCGTCTGCGCGGTTTACGTAGTGTGCGCCCGTGTGGGGCGCATGTTCAAGGTGTCATTCGCATAGGCCGCAAAGGCGATCCGTGCGTATTCGGTGTTGAGGTGGCGGTTGTCGACATGCGCGCACGCGGCCTCTTGTGATGAGTTTGGCCATGCATAGGCATTGCGCGAGCGAAATGCGTCATGCAGCGTGTTGCGAGGTTGCGCCAGAAATCCCATGCCAGCCTTCGCCAGATGCGCGCCAATGCTGGCCTCGAACCGTGTCATCCAACGGTGCGCGGTGTCGCGATTGCTCAGCGTGGTTATGAACCGTTCATGCCCTGCACCTTGTTTCCAACTGCGGGCAAGCGGGTAGGGCGCGGGCAGGCAGGTGATGCGCGCATCGCGTCCAAAACGCGCGACAATCGCACTGACTTGCGCGACAACTGCGCCATCAATGAGCGCCTCTAATGCTGCGGTACTGATCAGGGCGTCCGCCGCGCGAGGTGCGTCTTCCAAGATATCGTGTGAGGCGAGCATACGCGTGATGGATTGAAACGAGAACCGCTCACCCACCATCAAAATATGATCAAACGGGGCTAAATCAATTTGGGTGACCCCGTTCCACTCCAACGCCACATCGCGCGCATGAGGTGTCGCGCAAAATGTGGTGCCCTCAAAGCTGGCATCGGCGAATTTACCGCCAGGAAGACCGAATGTCTGGAGAGTGAGATCGCTGTAGTCTGTGCGCAACTCTGTGAGTGCCTCGCGAAAGCATACGGTGTGAGACGTGCCGAGAACGAGTACCTTCATGTGCGGGTCGCGCGGATCAGCGCCTCCTCACAGACCACATCATCGTCACCGTTGTCCTCGGTCTCCAAATGCGGCGCTGGTGGCGCATCCGCACCCTGTGGATCATGTGCGGCAAAGAACATCCGCATCGCTGCGGCCACGCCTGCATCCTCAACCGAGCGTAGATTGTCCTTGTAAAACGAGGACCGCGCAGCGGGGTTGGTGATGACATCAAAAGATGGAAAGTAGTCGACATCCTCATGTACCGCGCAAAACTCACCTGCGGCGGCGCGTAACACGGCTTTGGAATACGTGGACGCAGACAGCACATGGGCGGGTGTGGCGGTGGCTGTGAGTGGGACAGGCGATACGGTGAGCAGCATTTTCATCTGTGGATTAACCGTCTGCAAGATCGCGCGAACGGCGGCCAAATCAGTCAAAATTTCAGAGGTTGTGGCGTTGTGGAACGCATAAACGTCTGGATCATACGATCCCGCGATGGTTCCCGGAGCAGTCGGATACACGGTGCCAGTGTCGCGGTGCATCCATGTTTCGGTCAGGCCAAGCGTAAAGACAAACACGTCGGCTTTGGCCAAGGCGGCACAGATCGCGGTCAAGTGGCGCGCACGCGCTTCGCGAACCAAAGCGGCGCTCTCCAATCCATCAGGTTCCACGTTGGGGCGCTGTGCATCGAAAAAGCGGTCGCCGCGCGTCCACACAGGGTTGGCAGGGGTCAAATCGCCATAGGCCTCGCGCAAGAGTTGTCGCAATTGGCGCACGGTATAGATGTTGCCATAGCGCGCCGAATACATCGCGTACCCAAACCGATTGAGAACATCGCGGGGAAACAATCCGCGTGGCGTTTCAGTGTCGATGACGGTCCACGCGCGCTCTTTGAGCGTGCGATGCACATGTTGCGCGAAACACGATCCCGCCGTCATGATTGCGGTGTCTTTGGTTATCGCGAACTTTGGGCGGTACAGACCCGCTACCGCTGTCGGGTCACACGCCGCAACGGCGGTGCGCCAAAACGCACGATCTTCTAAGGTGTCATAGGGGGAGCGCACGGCGCTTTTAGGCTGCCGGACGCGTTGTGCGTTGCTCAATCCGCTTTTCGTGGTCGCCTTGGATCAAGCGGTGCACGTAGATGCCGGGCAAATGGATCTTGTCGGGGTCAAGTGACCCTGTGGGAACGATTTCCTCGACTTCCATGATGCAGACCTTGCCACACATCGCGGCGGGTGGATTGAAATTGCGCGCGGTTTTGCGAAACACGGCGTTGCCTGTCTCGTCGGCTTTCCATGCTTTGACGATCGCGATGTCGGCGAAAATACCCTCTTCCATAATGTAGGTTTCGGGTTGTCCATTCGGGCCTGTGGGAAAGTCTTTATGCTCTTTGCCGTCCGCAATCACGGTGCCGACACCGGTTTTGGTGTAAAATGCCGGTATGCCGTGTCCGCCCGAGCGCATCCGTTCGGCCAATGTGCCTTGCGGGTTGAACTCAAGCTCCAACTCACCCGATAGGTATTGGCGCATGAACTCGGCGTTTTCGCCTACGTAGGACGACATCATTTTGCGGATCTGGCGTGTATCGAGCAATTTGCCCAATCCAAAGCTGTCGACACCTGCGTTATTGGAGGCCACGGTGAGCTCTTTGACGCCGCTGTCGACGATGGCATCAATGAGTAATTCGGGGATGCCGCAAAGGCCAAACCCGCCTGCTGCGATCAACATGCCGTCTGTGAGGAGCCCATCGAGAGCGTCGGTGGCGGAGCCATATACTTTGTTCATCTTGGGGTCCTCTTTCATGGTGTTGGGCTGACAGTGGCGAAGCTGCGGCGTGCTGTCAATATTCTGCACATGCGAAAGAGGGTGCGCATGCGGCGCGAGATGTGAAAAGAGCGCCACATCGGGCGCTCTTTTGTGTCGGTCAGTTGAGATACAAGCGCGGCTTAGTCGTCTTTTTTCGCTGCGGGTTTCTTAGCCGCAGGTTTCTTTTTCGCCGCTGGTTTTTTGGCGGCGGCTTTTTTCGCTGCGGGCTTCTTTTTTGCCGCAGGCTTCTTTTTCGCCGGCTTTTTCGTGGCGATCAATTCGAGGGCTTGTTCGACCGTGATGTCGTCCGGCTTGATTTCTTTGGGCAAGGTGACGTTGACCTTTTCCCATTTCACATAGGGGCCGTATTTACCGTCCATGATTTTGATTGCGCCGCCGTCAGGGTGATCCCCTAGCTCTTTTAGGGCTTTTGCCGCCGCGCGACCACGGCCTGGATTTTCACGTTTGTGCGTGATGAGTTCCATCGCGTGGTTCATCCCGATCTCGAACACTTCGTCCGGATTGGTCAGGTTGGCGTAGATCGGTTTTTCCTCATCGGGAAGCTGGTGCATGACATAGGGGCCAAAACGGCCAAGGTTCGACGAGATCGCGCCGCCATCGGGATGCATGCCGATTTCGCGTGGCAGGTTGAGCAATGTCAGAGCTTTTTCAAGATCAATGCTCTCAGGGGCCCACCCTTTTGGCAGGGATGCACGTTTGGGCTTTTTGTTCTCTTCGGTGACTTCGCCGCGCTGCACATAGGGGCCAAAGCGGCCAGAGCGTAGCGAGATATCGTCACCGTTGTCTTGGCCAAGAACCTTTTCATAGCTTTCAGCACCTTCACCACTGATCGGGCGGGTGAAACGGCATTCGGGATAATTGGAACAGCCGACAAAGCCCCCAGAGCGGGACGTTTTCAGATGCAAGCTGCCTTCGCCGCACTTGGGACAAACGCGCGGATCAGACCCATCATCGCGGGCGGGATAGAGTTGCGGGGCGAGGGCATCGTCGAGCTTGTCGAGCACTTCGGAAATGCGCAGCTCAGATGTTTCCCCGATTGCGGCAGAGAAATCGCGCCAGAACCGGCCCAAAACCTCTTTGTAATCGCGTTCGCCTGCGGACACCTCGTCCAACTCGGCCTCAAGATCAGCGGTAAACTCATAGCCGACATATTTGCGAAAGAAATTCATCAAGAAGATCGTCACAATCCGCCCTTTGTCTTCGGGGATCAGGCGGTTTTGTTCTTTCTTGACGTATTCGCGCTCCACGATTGTCGAGAGGACCGATGCATAGGTCGAGGGGCGGCCGATGCCCAACTCTTCCATACGCTTGACCAGTGTGGCCTCGGTGTAGCGGGGTGGCGGGTTGGTGTGATGCTGTAGACCCATCACGGAATCGTTGTCGCCCATCAATGCGGTTTTGTCCGTGGCTTGGTCGGTCAAACCACCCGCAATGCGTTTGAGCGCGTCGCCTTGGGTGATCTGAGGCAAACGACCTTCGTCGTCCTCGTCCACGTCATCGCGGCCTTCGGTGTAGACGGCCATAAAGCCGTCGAACACGACGACTTGACCGGTGGCGCGCAACACGACTTCGCGGTCATCGGATGTAATGTCGACTGTGGTGCGCTCCATACGTGCGCCTTCCATCTGGGCGGCAATGGTGCGTTTCCAGATCAGGTCGTACAAGCGCGCTTGGTCTTTGTCGGACAGGTTCACTTTGTCAGGGGCGGCGAACATATCGGTTGGGCGAATACATTCGTGCGCCTCTTGGGCGTTCTTGGCCTTGTTTTTGTAGATGCGCGGGCTTTTGGGGACGTATTTGTCACCATAGCGGTCCGCAATCGCCTCACGGGTTTGGGTCACGGCCTCTGGCGCCATGTCGATGCCATCGGTTCGCATGTAGGTGATCAGACCCGCCTCGTAGAGACGCTGTGCCGAGTTCATGGTTTGACGCGCCCCAAAGCCGAATTTGCGGCTCGCCTCTTGTTGTAGGGTCGAGGTCATAAAGGGCGCAGAGGGATTGCGGGAAGCGGGTTTGGCCTCAACCGTATCAACGTGCAAACCGCGTGACGAGACAGCCGCCACGGCCATTTCCGCCCCGATTTTGTCGTGAAGATCAAATTTGTCGAGTTTCTTGCCAGACAATTGCGTCAAACGCGCCTCGAAGGCTTGACCGCGTGGGGTCTCAAGCAAGGCTTTGACTGTCCAGTATTCTTGTGGGTTGAACGCCTCGATCTCTGTTTCGCGCTCCACGATCAGGCGCAAGCACACCGATTGCACGCGACCCGCAGAGCGCGCGCCGGGCAATTTGCGCCACAACACGGGCGAGAGGTTGAAGCCCACGAGATAGTCGAGCGCACGCCGCGCCAGATAGGCCTCAACCAGTGGTGCGTCGACTTGGCGCGGGTTTTTCATCGCCTCGGTGACAGCTTTTTGGGTGATCGCGTTAAACGTGACACGTGACACGGCCGTCGACTTTTTGATCGCCTTGCGCTTGGTCAATGCCTCTTGCAGGTGCCACGAAATAGCTTCGCCTTCGCGGTCAGGGTCGGTCGCGAGAATGAGCGTGTCGTCGGTTTTCAGTGCGTCTGCGATGGCTTTGACGTGTTTGCGGCTGTCTGCGCCGATCTCCCACGTCATCTCGAAATCGGCGTCTGTATCGACCGATCCGTTTTTCGCCGGCAAGTCCCGCACGTGGCCATAGGACGCCAGCACCGTGAAGTTTTTGCCGAGATATTTATTGATCGTTTTGGCTTTCGCCGGAGATTCAACAACTACTACGGGCATGCTTTGTCCTCTTACATAACTTTGCGGGTCTTATGGCGGGGCAAAATGTGCTGCGCAACTGGCGATTGTCAATTGGGTGAAAACGCAATTTCTTCCCCTGCCCTTAAGGGCAGGAAAAAGTCGTACTCTTTTGCGTTTGTTAGATCAGGGACAAAAGCCCGCCAGATTTGCGGGCAATACGGCCCGATAGTTCCAGATTGAGCAGCTCGGCACTGATCAGATCTTTGGGGGCATCGAGATCCCGCATGAGCGCATCTTCGGGCAGTGCGGTTGTACTCAGGCGCGCCAGAATTTCGGTATGGAGCGCGGAGTGCTCGGACAGGCTGCGCGTTTGTGCGGGCGCTGGCGGGATCTTGACGGGGGGTGCAGGCGCGATGTCGCGTGAGGCGGGCGAGGTCGGTCGCACGCGTTTGGCGGGTGGCGCGCTGGCGAGGGCATCCAGAACATCACGGGCGCTGCGGATCAACGCGGCCCCATCGCGCAGTAAGATGTTGCAACCGGAGGCGCGCGCGTCGAACGGGTGACCCGGCACGGCCATAACGTCACGGCCTTGATCCAATGCGTTGCCTGCGGTGAGGAGCGATCCGGATCTGGCGGCCGCCTCAACAACGATCGTGGCGCGGCTCAATCCCGACACGATACGATTGCGCATGGGGAAATGGCGCGCGAATGGTTTCATGCCCAGTGGTTGCTCGGACATCACAATGCCAGTTTCGCAAATGCGATGATAAATGTCTGTGTTTTCTTTTGGATAGATCGTGTCGAGCCCGCCCGCCAAAATGGCAATTGTGCCGGTCTCAAGAGCGCCTTCGTGAGCTGCGGCGTCGATGCCGCGCGCCAGTCCAGATACGATACCAAACCCTTCACGGCCAAGGTCAGCGGCGAGCGTTCGCGCAAAGCGAACCCCAAGCGAGGAGGCGTTGCGCGCCCCCACGATGGACAACATCGGGCGCTCGACCAGTGACAAATCACCCTTCATCCAGATAAGGGGCGGGGCGTCAGAGAGGGCGGATAACAAAGCCGGATAGGCGGCGTCACTTTGCGCCACCAATGTGGCCCCAAATGCGCGACCTGCGGCCAGTTCGGCGGCCACGACTCCCTCGGGGCAAATCTGGTAATTCGAGACACCTGCGTTGCGCGCCACATGGGGCAATGCATCCAAAGCGGCGACTGCTGTGCCGTGTTCCGCGATTAATTTGTGAAAGGTTGTCGGGCCGACACGGCGTGATCGCAAGAGGCGAAGGAGGACAGCTTTGTCTTCCGCAACGTGGGGTGGGGTGAGGGGGTGGTGGGAAGGGATGAAATCCATTTTAGCCGCCTCGCTCCGTCTCTTGCATCCTTAATATCGCTCAAATTGGTTAATGGCTGGTTATCAAAACACAGAAATGTTGAACCGCATTTAAAATATTCGGAGCGATGTAACGTTGCGTCAGGGTTTGGTCTTTGAGATATGCCCATTGACGGCAAGCGCCGCGCCCGCACCGATAATAATCACCATGCCAAGTACGCTCAGCCCCGTAGGCGTATAGTTGAACACCGCCCAACCAAGCAGCGCGGCCCAGACCAGATGCAGATAGTTGAGCGGGGCGATAATGGCGGCGGGCGCTTCGCGGTAGGCCACGGCAAACAAGAAGTGTCCAGAGGTGGCGGTGATGCCAACAAACACCATCAATCCCAAATCGTGAAGCGGGGGGCGAACGCTTGATAGATGCGGAAGTGCCATAGCCACGAAAAAGATCGAGCCGATGAGCGTGACAAAAAACAGCATGGAAATGGCGGTTTCTGTGCGTGACAAGCTTCGTGTGAGCAAATGGAACGCGGTGGCACAGCTCGCATTGCTCAGCGCCCATAGAACGCCAATCGGATCGAGGCCAGACCCCGGACGCAGCACCAAAAGCACGCCTGAAAATCCCAGAACGGCAAAAAAGACACCCCAACGCGTCACCTTTTCGCCCAAGATTGGCACGGCAAGCGCCATAACGGCAAAGGGCGAAAGATAGAGAATGGCGATGGTCTCTCCCACGGGCATGAGGCGCAGCGCATGGCCCATGGTCAAGGACGCAAGCGTGAGAACGCCCGCCCGTACGATCACCAGTTTGGTGCGGTTGGTTCCCCACAGGGACTTGCCCATGCGTGGGCCAAAGATGACCAAAAGCAGAATAAAACTCGACAAATAGCGCACGGCCATCACCACAGGAACAGGATAGGCCATCGTCAGTTGTTTGCTAAACACATCGGTCAACGCAAAGAAAAGGGTCGTGAGCGCGACGAGCACAATGCCCAACAAAGGGCGGCCTGCATCCGGGGCAGAGGTGTGGCTGATCGTCATGTGAATGTGTGCTTTCGGGTTGGTGCGCACTGCGTGGCGTAGTGTCACATGCTACAGATGCGGCGGGCTAGGCGCACACACCAAGAACGACAACGGCCTGTGCGTACATCGTCCAAGGTTGTGTGCGGTGGTGTCCGTGTTATTTGGCCGACCCACCCACGGTCAAGCCGCCGATCATCAGGGTTGGCTGTCCCACGCCCACGGGTACCCATTGGCCTGCTTTGCCGCAATTGCCCATGCCGGGGTCAAGGGCCATGTCGTTGCCGATGTGACGGATATGTTTGAGGGCGGTGGCCCCATCGCCAATCAGTGTCGCCCCTTTGACTGGAGCGCCGACAATGCCGTTCTCGACACGGTAAGCTTCGGTGCACGAAAACACGAACTTGCCGTTTGTAATGTCGACTTGTCCGCCGCCAAAGCCCACGGCGTAAATGCCGTCTTTGAGGTCGGCAACAATATCGTCCGGCGCAGTATCACCGCCCAGCATATAGGTGTTGGTCATGCGCGGCATCGGCGTGTGGGCATAGCTTTCGCGGCGTCCGTTTCCGGTAGGGGCCACGCCCATCAGACGGGCGTTTTGGCGGTCTTGCATGTAGCCAACGAGCTTGCCGTCTTCGATCAGGGTGTTCTTTGCGCTGGGGGTGCCCTCGTCATCGATGGTGATAGAGCCGCGACGATCGGGAATCGTGCCATCATCCAGAACCGTCACGCCCTTTGCGGCCACTTGCTGTCCCATCAGACCGGCAAAGGCTGAGGTTTTCTTGCGGTTAAAATCACCCTCAAGGCCATGCCCGATAGCCTCGTGAAGTAAAATACCGGGCCATCCAGGCCCAAGCACCACATCCATCACGCCCGCGGGGGCAGGGACGGCCTCGAGATTGACACAGGCCACGCGCAAGGCCTCGCGGGCAACTGTTTTCCAGTGATCAGGGTGCATCATTCCGGTTAGGCCCGTGCGCCCGCCGCCCCCCGATGATCCGCTTTCGCGGCGTCCGCCCTGTTCGACGATGACCGAAATATTCAGGCGGGCCATTGGACGGATGTCGGACACAAGCCCGCCTTCGGGACGCAGGATGAACACCTCTTGATAAGAGGCGGCAAGCGATGCGGTGACTTGAACCACGCGCGGATCAAGGTCACGCAGATAGGCGTCGATTTCGGCCAGCGTGTCGATTTTGGCGTCAAAGGCTGCGCCGTCCATCGGGTTTTCGTCTGTGTACAGCCGTGTGTTGGTTGCGCGCGGTGCATCCGCCATCGTGCCGCCGCCGTGACCCACAGCCAGCCGTGCAGTTTCGGCGGCGCGTTTAATAGCGCTTTCAGAAATTTCGGTGGAATGTGCGTATCCGGCCGTTTCGCCGCGCACGGCCCGCAACCCGAATCCCTCGCTCGCGTCATAAGAGGCGTTGCGAATCCGTCCATCGTCAAACACCAGTCCTTCCGAGGTGCGGCGTTCAAGAAATAACTCTCCGTCGTCGGCCCCATTCACTGCTTCTTGCAGTGTTTTGAGGGCTGCATCGCGATCCAGAGCATCGTGGAATGGGTCAAAACGTCTCGGTGACATAAAATTATGGTCCTCAGGGCTTGATCTAGATCAAAAAAAGCGGTCAAACGGGAACCCAATGATGGGCGTTGAATGGCTAGTATGACTCTCAGCGCCAAAGACACAAATGGAAATGCGTTCGACCAACGAGCGCGGTGACACAGGGCACGTCGTCCTGAACGTACAAACGGGAAGAGAATATGCGCACTAAATCCCTCACCTTAGGTCTAACGGCCGCCTTTTTCGCAGCATCTGGCGCAGTTTCCGCCGTTGCCCAAAGCGCAGGCGAGATGCTTGGCGCTCCACACCCAAAGGGTATCGACTTCCAAGAGCCCGCGACAGAGCTTGCACGTGACCTCCAATGGCTCGACGGCATGTTGAACTGGGTCATCGGTGTCATCGTTTTGTTCGTGATCGCGCTGATCGCAATCGTGGTTGTTCGCTTTAACCGTCGCGCGAACCCGACACCCGCAACCTTTACCCACAACACCCCAATCGAGGTGGCTTGGACAATCGTTCCGATTTTGGTCCTTGTTGTGATTGGTGCCTACTCCCTTCCGGTGTTGTTCAAGCAACAAGAAATCCCAGAAGGCGATATTTACATCAAGGTGACGGGAAACCAGTGGTACTGGACCTATGACTACGTTGATGAGGGTTTTGGTTTTGACAGCTACATGATTGGTCAACCGGCGACAGTCGGCAACTACGTGCGCACACCTGAAGTCGAGCAAGCGCTCATTGACGCAGGCTACACACCTGATCAGTTCCTACTGGCCACAGACACCCGTGTTGTTGTGCCCGTTGGCAAAGTTGTTGTGATGGGCGTGACAGGATCGGACGTGATCCACTCGTGGACCATTCCGGCCTTTGGTGTGAAACAAGATGCCGTTCCGGGTCGTGTGGCCGAGCTTTGGTTCAACGCCGAAAGAACAGGCACATTCTTTGGTCAGTGTTCCGAGCTGTGCGGCAAAGACCACGCCTACATGCCAATCACGGTCGAGGTTGTCTCCGAAGAAGACTACGCTACTTGGCTTGCTGAGGCGAAAGAGGAATATGCGTCCCTCGATACGGGTGCTCAGCTGATCCAACTGGCCTCCGCCGAGTAAGAGGCGCGCTCCTTGCGCAGGTGCGGGAGCGATACATGTTTAGCGCGGGCGGCATTCATCGCCCCGCTATGGCAAACTGGCCAACGCACGACATAGCCGCCCCCGACACGAGGCTCAACTTGCATGAGCCCAAGACGGGGCGGCAGTTACCCCAAGGACACCCCGCGCGATGACTGACGCGACCATCAATTTTGACGACGAACGCGAAGCGGGCTTTGGCGATTACTTTTCTTTGCTAAAGCCACGCGTGATGTCGTTGGTGGTGTTTACGGCACTGGCGGGCCTGTTTGTGGCCCCGGGCGAGATACACCCCTTTGTCGCATTCTTCTCGATCTTGTGCATTGCCATTGGTGGCGGCGCATCTGGTGCGCTGAATATGTGGTATGATGCCGATATTGACCGTGTGATGAAGCGCACAGCAAAGCGGCCTATTCCGGCGGGCAAGGTTGAGGCGGGCGAGGCGCTTGCCATTGGTCTAACGTTGTCGGGCTTTTCGGTTGTTATGTTGGGCCTTGCGTCCAATTGGGTTGCCGCGGGCCTTTTGGCTTTTACCATCTTCTTTTATGCCGTGGTTTATACCATGTGGCTCAAGCGCTCGACGCCCCAGAACATTGTGATCGGTGGCGCCGCAGGGGCGTTTCCTCCGATGATCGGCTGGGCGGCTGTGACGGGTGATATCACACTGGCCTCGACGTTGATGTTCATGCTGACGTTCATGTGGACCCCGCCGCATTTCTGGGCTTTGGCGCTATTCATGAATTCCGATTACGACAAGGCCAAAGTGCCGATGTTGACGGTGACACACGGCAAACGCGTCACGCGCGCCCACATCCTTGTCTATACATTCGCACTGGTTTTGACGGCCTTCGCACTCTTCCTGACACCTCTCGCAGGGTGGAGCTATCTGGTCGTGGCCGTGGTCATGAACGGCGCATTCCTAAAGGGCGCGTGGGATATCTACCGCCGTGACGAGGTGCAAGCCGAGGCGGATAAGTACAAGGTTGAGAGATACGTCTTCAAACTCTCGCTCGCCTATCTGTTTTTGCATTTTACCGCCCTGATGGTGGATAAAGTTCTTCGCGATTTTGGCATAGGAGGTCCATTCTAATGGCCATCGCAAAACTTCACAAAGTTCACAACAGTCGCAAATCACGTAATGTTGGCCTCGGTTTGGTTCTGGGCGTTTTCGTCGTCTTGGTGATGAGCCTGACCGTGGTCAAACTCACCGCACAAAACAACGCGCTGATGCCCGGCGTTGGCCCCGCACAGCAAGGGATGACAAAATAATGGCACTGGCAGGACCGCAAAAAACCGCAGCTCAGCTCGTTGGCGTTGTCTTTATGATGGGCGCGCTGGCGTGGGCCTCCGTCCCGTTCTACTCATGGTTTTGCAAAGTGACCGGCTTTGGCGGCGAGACGTCTGTGTCCGATACCGGATCTGATGTGATTCTCGACGAAACCATCAAAATCCGGTTTGACGCCTCCATTGATCGCGGCTTTCCATGGGAGTTCAAACCCGTCGAGCGCGAGATGGAACTGCGTATTGGCGAGACAGGTTTGGCGTTTTATGAGGCGACCAACACATCTGATCGCCCTATTGCCGGCACAGCGACCTACAATGTTGCCCCGTTCGAGGCGGGCGGCTTTTTCACGAAAATCGATTGCTTTTGCTTCACCGAACAGGTGTTGCAACCTGGAGAGAGCGTGTTGATGCCCGTGACTTTCTACGTCGATCCCGAAATCACCACGGACAGGGATGCAAAGTTCGTGCATCGGATCACGCTGTCCTATACATTCTACGAAACAGATATGCCTGAGGATTACGCCGCCTTGAACAGCGACGTTACCAAAGACACCGACATCAACTAACCCGTTAGGGACCATCTCAAGGGAGAGGGACGCACTTATGGCGCACGAAAAGAACCACGATTATCACATCCTACCAGCGTCACCGTGGCCGCTGCTTGGCTCACTTATGGCGTTCATCATGCTGTTTGGTGCAGTTTTGTGGATGTCACCGGCTGTCGACAACAACCAACCCTTCGTCTTTTTGATCGGGTTTGTTGGCGTGCTCTATGTCATGTGGAGCTGGTGGCGCGAAACGATCCTTGAGAACCAAGCGGGCGATCACACGCCTGTGGTTCGCATTGGCCTACGCTATGGCTTCATCATGTTCATCATGTCCGAAGTCATGTTCTTTGCAGCATGGTTCTGGGCGTTTTTCAAAAACGCGATGTACCCCATGTACGAATATGCAGGGACAGAATACGTCAAACCGGAGATCATTCCCGTTGATGCGTTCCACCTTCCACTGATCAACACGCTGCTGTTGTTGTGTTCGGGTGCGATGGTCACATGGGCGCACCACGCCCTTGTCCACGGCAATGTGCGCAAAGACATCGTGGCCGGTCTTGCGGGCGGTGTGTTGTTCGGCGCAGTGTTCACGCTGTTCCAAGTCTATGAGTATTATGAATTGCTCGTTCACGAAGGCTGGACGTTCGGTGGTGAATTCTTCTTTGGCGCGTTCTTTATGGCCACAGGATTTCACGGCGCTCACGTCATCATCGGCACAATCTTTTTGCTGATTTGCTTGTTCCGTGCACAGCGCGGCCATTTCACACCTGAGGATCACATCGGCTTTGAGGCCGCCTCTTGGTACTGGCACTTTGTGGACGTTGTATGGCTCTTCCTCTTTGTGGCGGTCTACGTCTGGGGCCAGTAACGGCTTTGCGTATTTAACGCGTATGAAAAACGACATAGAAGGGCGCGGGGGCAACTCGGCGCCCTTTGTCTTTGGAGGCTTGCCTGTATGAAACGCGGTTTTCTCACCACTTTGGTTTTCGGCCTTATCGGATTTGCGATCCTGATCGCGCTTGGCCTTTGGCAAATGGGTCGAATTCCCCAAAAGGAAACCGAAATCGCACAGATCGAAGCAATGATTTATGATGCCCCCGTGGCATTGCCGCTCACCCTTGATCCTGAAGTTGATGAATACCGGCCGGTGCGTGTCCGTGGCACCCTTGGCGCGGCGGAGTTGCATGTATTGGTCTCGTCGCGTGATTTTGGCGCGGGGTTTCGCATCATTGCTCCGCTGACTTTGGAGGATGGTCGCACGGTGATGCTGGATCGTGGGTATGTGCCAACGGCGGCAAAAGAGGCCGCGCGCTCTATGGGGGACGTTGAGGTTGTTGGCAATTTGCAGTGGCCGGACGAGCGTGACCGCTTCATTCCTCAAGACGATCCCGTTGCCAATTATTGGTATGCGCGGGACGTGACGAAAATGGCTCAGGCGCTTGAGGCTGCGCCGATATTGATCGTTGCACAGGAGTCTACGGGGACTGGAATTTTGCCGCTACCGGTGAGTGTCGCGGCAATCCCCAACAATCACTTTAGCTACATGGTCCAGTGGTTTTTGTTCGCCGCCGTTTGGTTCGGGATGACAAGCTTGCTCCTGTGGCGTATGAGGGCCAGACGCGGGTGAGGCCCGTGTGATGCAAACTGCCCCTAGAGGGAAAGACGAGCGATGAAATATATCTCCACACGCGGCCATGCGCCGGACCTTTCATTTGAAGAAGCGATGCTGACAGGGCTTGCGTCCGATGGTGGGCTTTATGTGCCCGAAACCATCCCGACCCTGTCGATGGATGAGATCGCATCCTTTGCCGGCCAGTCGTACGAAGACGTTGCATTTCGCGTCATGAAACCGTTCATCGGCGAGACGTTTACCGACGCCGAGTTTAAAGAGATCATTGCGAAAGCCTACGCCACATTTAGCCATGATGCGCGCGCACCGTTGGTGCAACTCGGTCCGAACCATTTCTTGTTGGAATTGTTCCACGGCCCCACTTTGGCATTCAAAGATTTTGCGATGCAACTCATTGGTCAGTTGTTTCAAGCGGCCCTTGAACGCCGCGGCGACCGCGTGACGATTGTGGGCGCAACCTCTGGCGATACCGGATCAGCGGCAATTGAGGCATTCAAAGGGTTGCACAATGTCGATGTGTTTATCCTCTTTCCGCATGGCCGCGTTTCCGATGTGCAGCGCCGTCAGATGACAACGCCCACAGAGGCGAACGTGCATGCGCTTGCCGTTGAGGGCGATTTTGACGATTGTCAGGCAGCCCTCAAAGAGATGTTTGCAGATCATGAGTTCCGTGACGGTGTGAAACTGGCCGCCGTAAATTCGATCAACTGGGCGCGGGTTTTGGCCCAAGTTGTTTACTACTTTACCTCGGCTGTGTCGCTTGGTGCGCCACATCGCAAGGTGTCGTTCACGGTGCCCACGGGCAACTTTGGTGACATTTTCGCGGGCTATATTGCCAAAAAAATGGGCCTGCCGATTGAAGAATTGGTAATCGCTACCAACCATAACGACATTTTGCACCGCACGATGGAAACGGGAGCCTGCACCAAGCAAGGTGTGACACCGTCGATATCTCCGTCGATGGATATTCAGGTCAGCTCCAACTTTGAGCGGGCCTTGTTCGACGTTTACGACCGTGAGGGCGCAGCAATTGCGCAGCTTATGGACGAGTTTAAAGCCGGAGAGTTCAAGATTTCCCAAGGGGCGATGGACCGTTTGCGCGATTTGTTCGCGTCCGGCCGCGCGTCCGAGGACGAAACATCTCAAGCGATCGCGGCATTCCACGCACGCACGACCGAAGTGCTATGCCCCCATACGGCCGTGGCGGTAAAAGTGGCCGAGGCGCATCTGTCGGACGTCCCGATGATTTCACTGGCGACTGCACACCCCGCAAAATTTCCCGCCGCCGTGGAGGCCGCATGCGGCATCCATCCCGAGTTGCCCGAACGTATGGGTGACCTGTTCGGCAAAGACGAACGGTTTACCGTTGTCCCCAATGATTTAGCCACGCTCAAAGCGTTGGTGAAGGAGCGTCTCGCTTGACCATCCAACTACATACACTGTCCAACGGATTCCGCATTGTCACCGAAAGCATGCCAGCCCTCGAAAGCGCCTCTATCGGTGTTTGGGTTCTGGCGGGTGGACGCCATGAGCGGATCGAGCAAAACGGTATTGCGCACTTTTTGGAACACATGGCGTTCAAAGGGACCACGCGGCGTTCCCCGTTGGAAATCGCGGAAGTTCTTGAAAATGTTGGCGGGTATCTGAACGCCTACACATCGCGCGAGGCGACCGCCTATTATGCGCGTGTCCTCAAAGATGACGTGTCTTTGGCGCTCGATGTGATTGGCGACATCTTGATGAACCCCGTGTTTGATCCTCGTGAGTTGGAGGTCGAGCGCGGTGTGATTTTGCAAGAAATCGGTCAATCGCTTGATACGCCCGACGATGTGATTTTTGATTGGTTGCAAGAGGCGGCATATCCGTCTCAGGCGCTTGGCCGCACCATTCTTGGCCCTGCGGAACGCGTTAATGCGTTTTCACGCGAGGACTTGGCCAACTTCATCTCAGAGCACTATTGCCCAGAGCGTATGGTTCTATCGGCTGCGGGGGCCGTCGATCACGACACGCTCGTGCGCGAAGCCGAAGCGATCTTTGGCGGCTTGCCCAAACGCGGCGATGATATCGCTGATAAGGCGGTGTTTCAGGGCGGTGATTTTCGCAAGGTGAAAGACCTCGAACAAGCACACTTCACACTGGCCTTTGAGGGGCCGGGATACCGTGACGAAGACATTTACATCGCCCAAACCGCTGCAACAGCATTGGGCGGTGGGATGTCGTCGCGTTTGTTCCAAACTGTGCGTGAGCAGCGCGGGTTGTGTTACACGATTTATGCGCAGTCTGGCGCCTATTCTGATACCGGAATGACCACGATTTACGCCGGTACATCCGCCGATGAGATCAAGGATCTGGCAGAGCTGACCATCGACGAGATCAAGCGCGCCGCAGATGAAATGCGCACTGATGAAGTCGACCGTGCGCGCGCACAGATCAAGGCGGGTCTTTTGATGGGGCTTGAAAGCCCGTCAAGCCGTGCGGAGCGAAACGCGCGGATGATCGGTATCTGGAACCGTGTGCCTGAGCTGTCCGAAACCATCGCCCGTATTGACGATGTGAGTGTGGAAAAGGCGCGCAAGTTCTTGTCTGAAATGGGACAAGGCAACGCGGCGATGGCACTGTATGGTCCGATTGAAAACGCACCTACTCTGGAGGCGCTACAAGACAGGTTCGCTGCCTGATGCTTGCGCGCAAAGCCAAAGTTCGGATTGATACGGAGCGCATGACGCTTCGACTGCCTCAGCACAGTGATTTTCGAAATTGGGTGGCGTTGCGCGATGCAAGCCGGGCGTTTTTGCAACCGTGGGAACCAAAGTGGTCTGACGATCATTTGTCACGCAAAGCGTTCTCCAACCGTGTCTATTGGGCGGAGCGCTCGATTAAGGGTGATACAGGCCTGCCCGTGTTTTTGGTGCGCCGCGACGACAATGCATTGCTGGGTGCGATCACGCTCGACAACATTCGCCGAGGTCCGGCGCAATCGGGCACCATCGGGTATTGGATCGGCGCGCCCTATGCGCGTGCGGGGTACATGCGCGAAGCGATCGAAGCCGTGACTCACTACGCCTTTGCCCGCCTTGATTTGAGCCGGATCGAGGCCGCGTGCCTGCCTGAGAACGCCGCGTCGCGTGGTGTGCTTGAAAAGGCCGGTTTCAAATATGAGGGTGTGGCGCAGGCCTATCTGCAAATCAATAACCGCTGGCGCAATCATGTGTTGTATTCCGCGCTGCGCAGTGATCGCCGTGGACGCACGGACATTGGTTTGGCATAGCGCCAATAAGGAGAGTGAGCGTGCAGCGTTGGATTGTGTTTTTACGTGCGGTCAATGTCGCGGGGCAGGGTAAATTGCCGATGGCGGCGTTTCGCGCGGCCCTTGCTGATGCGGGTTTTTTGGACGTGCAAACCTATATCCAAACGGGAAATGCACTTGTTTCATCGGCGTTGTCACGAGATCAGGTTGAGGCCGCAGTCGAAGCGGTGTTGCGCGATGTCTTCGATTTGGAACGCCCCGCCAATGCCGTGACGCGTGATGAACTTGAGGCCGCACTGGCGAACAATCCCTATCCACAGGCGAGCGAAACGCCGCAAAGATTGCATTTGGTCTTTCTGCGTGGGGCGATCACATTTGATCCGGATGCATTTCAAAAGCTATGCGATAAGGGCGAGGAATTCGCGCTGATTGATCAAGTGTTCTATCTTTACACGCCGAACGGCACCTCAAAGTCAAGGCCCGCCGCGCGATATGAAAAATTTGTGCGTGCCGAAATGGTGACCGCCCGCAACCTCAACTCCTGTCTGAAAATTGCCGCGCTGGCGCGTGGCGTATAAGCGCGCCCAAAAAGGATCTAGATTGATGACCCGCACACCCACACCTGAGTTTTTAACCCGTCTTGCGGCGGCTCTGCCTCACGACACGGTGCGTCCGCGCGCAGCGGGTGAGTTGGATGATCCGCGTGGGCGGTATGAGGGACGCGCAGCGGCGGTGGCGCGCCCACGGACCGTTGATGACGTCGCCACGATTGTGCGGATGTGCAACGAGGCGGGCGTGGGCGTTGTGCCGTTGGGCGGGGGAACGGGCCTTGTTCTGGGTCAAGTGGCCTATGACGGCGCCGAACCCATCGCACTCTCATTGGAGCGCATGACGGCAGTCCGCGCGGTGTATCCGTCCGAGAATGTGATCGTGGTTGAGGCAGGTGCGATTTTGGCGCAGGTTCAGGCCGCCGCCGAGGCTCAGGACCGGTTGTTTCCCTTGTCACTTGCGGCTGAGGGGTCGTGTCGGATCGGTGGCAACCTTGCCACCAATGCCGGCGGTTTGAACGTCCTGCGCTATGGCAATACCCGCGATTTGTGTTTGGGTCTTGAGGTCGTGATGCCCACGGGTGAGATTTGGCACGGGTTGAAACGCCTGCGCAAAGATAACACCGGCTATGATCTCAAGAATCTGATGATTGGATCTGAGGGCACGTTGGGGGTGATTACCGCCGCCGCCCTGCGCCTGTATCCGCGCCCCGCACAAGAGGCCGCCGCGTTTATGGTGGTTCGTGATCCGCAAGGGGCGTTGGATCTGTTGTCGATGGCGCGTGATCTGATCGGCGAGGGTATTTCGGCATTTGAATTGATTTCCGGTGTCGGATTGGATTTTCTAACGGATGTGTTGCCCGATGTACGCCAACCGTTTGAGACGCGCCCCGATTGGTGCGTTTTGGTCGACGTTGGCCTGTCTGGTGATGGTGATCCGCAAGAGGCGCTTGGTGCGCTCTTCGAGGCGGCTCATACGGTAGGGATCGTGGAAGATGGTGTGATCTCGGCAAGCGAGACCCAGCGCGCGGAGTTCTGGGCGGTGCGCGAAAATATTCCCGAGGGCAACAAGCGCGTGGGCGCCATATCGAGCCACGACATTTCTGTGCCGTTGTCGCGTATCCCTGATTTTATCCCCGAGGGAATCGCGGCACTTGAGGCCTTGGGCGACATCCGTGTGAACTGTTTTGGCCATTTGGGTGACGGAAACCTGCATTACAACGTTTTTCCCGCGCGCGGGCGTGATCGCAAAGAGTTCGACACCATTCGCGCCTCGGTCAAGCAAACGGTCCATGATCTGGTTCATGCCTATGACGGGTCTGTGAGTGCCGAGCACGGGGTGGGGCGTCTGAAAGTTGACGATTTGGAGCGCTATCAAGATCCGATAAAACTCGCAGCCATGCGGGCGATAAAAGATGCGCTTGATCCCAATGGCATTATGAACCCCGGTGCGGTTTTGCGAGCGCGCGATTGAACGGCGCGTAACTGTGTGATGCGGCGCACCGACCCCTAAAAAGGGTGCGCCCTGATCAGGGGGGTGATCAGGGCGCTATAGAAATGTGATAAGTCACATGTGCTGCAAGCAACGTTCCTTGCTCCAAGGAACATGATTAACACTAGGCTACGAATCTTAATAAAGCGTTCACGCCCCGTCGAATTCGCAAAGCGCATGCACCGAGTAGCCCAAACCCTCCAAAAGTGC
Organism: Celeribacter marinus; assembly: GCF_001308265.1. Classification (GTDB taxonomy): domain Bacteria; phylum Pseudomonadota; class Alphaproteobacteria; order Rhodobacterales; family Rhodobacteraceae; genus Celeribacter; species Celeribacter marinus. The sequence continues at coordinate 2,597,696 of NZ_CP012023.1, read as the reverse complement.
GCGTCCGCCCAGTTCAGGTAGATCCACGACAAAGGATGTGCCGACGATTTCGCCGCCCAACCGCTCGACCAGCTTGATACCCGCTTGTGCGGTGCCACCCGTTGCCAATAGATCGTCCACGATCAGGACTTTTTCACCGGCTTGGATTGCATCATCGTGGATTTCCACAACGGCCTCGCCATATTCGAGGGTGTACGCCTCGGAAATGACCTTACCGGGGAGTTTGCCCTTCTTGCGCACGGGCACAAACCCTACCGAGAGTTGATGCGCAATCGCCCCGCCAAGGATAAAGCCGCGGGCCTCAAGCCCCACCACTTTGTCGATGTGTTGACCCACAAAAGGGTCCAGCATCTGATCAATAGCAAGACGAAGCCCGCGCGGATCGGCGAACAGTGTCGTAACATCGCGAAACATGATCCCCTCATGGGGAAAATCAACGATCGTGCGGATGTAATCGCGAACGGTTTTTTGTGTCATATCAGTGTCCTTTAAGGACGCGGCCAGCGACCGCATCCAGTTTGGCAAGCATTGCGGGGTCGCGTTTGTCGGGGGCTGTCATGATCGCGTAGTCAAGGGCGCGGTCACATCCGTGCTCGCAAGGCGCGTAGGCCGATGTGAGCAGCGCGGGCATCGCGGCGACGAGCGTCTTTGCGTGGGCGGTATTCGCGCCCAGTGTGGCGATGATGGCCGTGATATCGACCGCGCCGTGGTCGGGGTGCCAGCTGTCATAATCCGTGACCATCGCGACCGAAGCGTAGCACATTTCGGCTTCGCGGGCGAGTTTGGCCTCGGGCATATTGGTCATGCCGATCACATCCGCGCCCCAGACCTCGCGGTACATTTTGCTTTCGGCCATGGTGGAGAACTGTGGGCCTTCCATTGCCAAATACGTCCCCCCCATATGCACAGTGACGCCTGTGGCGCGCGCGGCCTCATAGACCAAACCCGATAGGCGCGCACAGGTCGGATGGGCCACAGAGACATGTGCCACCAACCCCGTGTCGAAAAAGGTTTTCTCGCGGTTCACTGTGCGGTCAATGAATTGATCGACGATCACAAAATCACCCGGTGCCATTTCCTCGCGAAAGCTACCTGTGGCAGAGACAGAGATCAGATCTGTAACGCCAAGACGTTTGAGTGCGTCGATATTGGCGCGGTAGGGCACAGACGTGGGGGTGTGGACGTGGCCACGCCCGTGGCGGGGTAGAAATGCCATTTTGACACCATCCAAAACGCCGGTGAAAATCTGGTCGGAGGGATCGCCCCACGGTGTGTCGACGTTGACCCACGTGCCGTCTTGTAGCCCGTCGATCTCGTACACGCCCGAGCCGCCCATCACGCCGATCATTCGTTCCATCTTTCGTCCCTTATCTGGTGTTCGTCCGTTGGTGCGAGTGTGCGGTGTGCTCATGCGGGGTGCAAGGCCGATTTAGGTGCGCGCTGTGTCGCATCCACCACGTGACGGCACGGGCAAATGCCTGCCCCTTTGCCTTTGGCGCTCACACGCGTTAGAAGGCGGGCAAACGCACATATCCAAACATTGGGGAATTCCCGTGATTCAATCTGCTCTCGCATCCTTTGCGAAGAACCTATCTATTTCTGGCGGCGATACCAAGTTGACGCCCTCGCAATTCAGAACCGAACTTTTGTCGGGCCTGACCGTGGCGCTCGCCCTTGTGCCTGAGGCGGTTGCATTCGCCTTTGTCGCGGGCGTTCACCCGCTTGTGGGGCTGTACGCGGCCTTTATGGTCGGGTTGATCACTGCCGTATTTGGCGGTCGTCCCGGGATGATTTCGGGGGCCACTGGCGCGCTCGCGGTTGTTATGGTGGCCCTCGTGGCCGAACACGGGGTTGAATACCTCTTTGCCACTGTTGTGTTGATGGGCATTTTGCAAGTGCTTGCGGGTGTGTTCCGTTTGGGCAAATTCATCCGACTTGTGCCGCATCCTGTGATGCTCGGCTTTGTGAACGGACTGGCGATTGTGATTTTCCTCGCCCAGATGACACAGTTCAAACAGCCCGGAACCGACAGTTTCATGTCGGGTGGTCCGTTGATGATCATGCTTATTCTCGTAGGTCTGACGATGGCCGTGGTGCATTTCCTGCCCAAGGTGACAAACATCATTCCTGCGCCGCTTGCGGGGATTTTGGTCACGGCGATTGTCGTGATTGCCTTTGATCTGCCCGTGCCGCGCGTGGGTGATATGGCCGCCATTAAGGGCGGTTTGCCGACATTCCATATCCCCGCTGTGCCGATGTTCGAAAGCCTTCCGCAGTTCCTGTCCGTGCTCGAAGTGATCTTTCCTTATGCGCTGATCCTTGCTGCGATTGGCCTCATTGAAAGCCTTTTGACCCTCAATCTCGTGGGCGAAATCAAAGGCGAACGTGGCGGCGTGTCCCAAGAGTGTATCGCTCAGGGTGCGGCCAACGTGGTCACGGGTTTCTTTGGCGGTATGGGTGGCTGTGCGATGATTGGCCAATCGATGATCAACGTGAAATCGGGCGGTCGCACGCGCGTCTCGGGCATTGCTGCCGCGTTGTTTTTGTTGGCCTTTATCGTGGTCGCCTCGCCATTGATCGAACAAATCCCGCTCGCTGCATTGGTCGGTGTGATGTTCATGGTGGTGATAGGCACGTTCGCGTGGAATTCGTTCAACGTCATGCGCAAGGTACCCCGCACGGACGCCTTTGTGATTGTGCTCGTAACGGTCGTGACTGTGCTCGAAGACCTCGCGATTGCGGTGGTCGTGGGCGTGATCGTCTCGGCATTGGCCTACGCATGGCAAAACGCCTCGCGTATCCACGCCAAGACCTACGAGACACCCGAAGGTGCAAAGGTTTATCAAATCCAAGGGCCGTTGTTCTTTGGCTCTGCTGAAGGGTTTCAGGAGTTGTTTGACCCCGCCGCCGATCCGTCGATGGTCATTGTTGATTTCGCAGATAGCCGTGTGGCCGACCAATCCGCGCTGTCCGCGATTGAGGCCGTGGCGCTCAAATACGAAACGGCGGGTAAGGAAATCCAGTTGCGCCATCTCAGCCATGACTGTCACAACCTGCTGACCAATGCGGGCCACCTGATGGTCGATAGCGATGATGATCCCGACTATGAAATCGCCACGGACTACCAAGTGCGCACAGGCGTTTTGGGTGCGGGTCACTAAGGCCCGGCTCAAGCAAATAGTGCGCAAAAGGCCTCCCGATTGGGGGGCCTTTTTTATGGTAAAATCTGTGAATTTCAACATAAACAGCCGTTATTCACGATGTTGAAAGTGTTTTGCGACACAGTTGGAGCTGATGCGTAAATCGAGTCCCGCATCCTTGACCATTTTAGGTTTTTGACCCGAGGCACCACACGCTTATGGCGACGATTTATGACCTCATCGAATTAAGTGGAATCAGTCCTGACACCACCTATTCGGTGGCGGCGGGCAACCTGTTGGGGGTTGTCGATAACGTAACGTCGAGCGACCTGAACGATGGTGAATTCGATACGGGTGACATCATTTTCATTGGCGGCATCGCCTATAGCATTGATCGCATTCAAGAACCGAGTAGTAGCGGTCGTTTTGGCGAGGGGGACGGGAGCCAATCCAGTTTTGACCCCGGTAGCGAAAGTAACTTGTCCGCGGTCTTTCTAACGGTCTCTAACGGTAGCGATGTTCGGCACTTTATTATTCCCAATGACGCGCATGGCGATTTGAATGTTGAGGAAATTCGAACTGGAAGTCTGACCGATGTTGCCGGGAGTGATGCTGCCGTCATCTCCACTTTTAACAACCAAATTGAAATTGTGTGTTTTGCCCGTGGCACACTGATTGAGCGCCGTGACCGTGAACAGGTACGTGTCGAGGATTTGAGAGAGGGCGATCATGTGATGACGTTGGATCACGGACTACGTCAGGTCAAATGGATCGGTGAGACGTCCGTGGACAAAGACACGGTGTTGGCAAACCCTAATGTCCGGCCGATCCGGATAAAATCAGGCGCGTTGGGCGGCGGCACCCCACAGCATGATCTATATGTGTCGCCACAACATCGGGTTCTGGTCGCGTCAAAAATCGCGCTACGCATGTTTGGACAGTTCGAAGTTCTGGTCGCCGCCAAGCATCTTTTGGCGTTGGAGGGGGTTTCGGTGGTGACCGATCAAGATGAGCTACAGTATTTTCACATCCTAATGGACGCGCACGAAATTCTGATCGCCAACGGAGCCGCGTGTGAGAGTTTATTTTTAGGGCCTCAGGCGCGCAAATCTATCGAGTACGAGACGCTAGTGGATCGTCTGTCCCGCGCGAATATCGATCCGCATGACACGCATTTTCTACCTGTTCGCCCGCTGGTCACTGGCTCACTCGGGCGCAAACTCGCCGCGCGTCATTGCAAGAACAATCAGCTGCTGTGTCAAGGAGGCCCTCACTCAGGGCGCACCAGTTCAAACACCTCTTTGACTTCTGCGTAATCGCGGTAGCCAAGACGCGATAGCATCCGCGCTTTCACCACGTCAAAGCGCCCATCCACAATACAGTCGTCGCGCATGTGGATGCCCACAACTTGGCCGAACACCGCGTAATTATCCGCTCCTTCAAGACGCACAATTTGTGTCACCTTGCATTCCAACGTTGCGGGGGCATCGGCAACACGCGCACAGGCAATCTGTGCGCATTCGGTTTTAGCGGCACCAGAATGGGCGAATTCATCCTCGGCATGTGCAAGCGGTGCAGAGGACAGGTTCATGATATGCGCGGCGTCTGTTCCAACGAGGTTGATGCAAAATACCCCCGTTTCCTCAACATTCGTCAGGCTGTCTTTGCGGCCCGATGAGGCGAACATGACCTGTGGCGGCTCGTAGGCCACCGCGTTGAAAAACGAGTAGGGCGCGAGGTTGTCGTGACCGCCTGCGGAGCGTGTGGAAATCCAGCCGATCGGGCGCGGCGAGACAATTGCATTGAACGGATTGTGCGGTAGGCCGTGGCCATCTTGGGGGCGATAAAACATGGGACGCCTCTCTTTCTTCGGTGCTGCGTTGCCCCTCACTTAGTGCCATGCTAGCAGGAATTCGAGAACAATCTCCGCGCGCGATGGTGCGGTGGGTCTGGAAAGGGGAAAGCGGTGTATCATATCGACGTCGAAACGGCGGATGATTATTGGGAGGTGGAATACCTTTATGATACGTGCTTTGCGCCTGGGCGCGAGCTTTTGTCGTCGTATCGTTTGCGTGACGGCGTGCGCCGTGTGACGGATTTATGCATCGTGGCACGTGACGAGGGCGAGGTTTTGGCCGCTGCCATTCGCTACTGGCCGATCCGCATCGGGGATACGGGGGCTACGGCCTTGCTCCTTGGGCCAATTGCCGTTCACCCGACGCGGCAAGGCGAGGGACTTGGTGGATTGTTGATGACCGACAGTTTGGCGCGCGCCGGTGCGCTTGGGTGGGAGCGTGTCTTGCTTGTGGGCGATGCCCCTTATTATTCGCGCTTTGGCTTTGAAAAGCTGGATCACGTCGATATGCCGCCGCCCACAAACCCTGAGCGTGTTTTGGGATATGAATTGGTTGATGGTGCGTGGGACGGCGTCATAGGCGACGTTCAAAAAGCGATTTAGCCTGTCTGACTTGGCAAACGTGGCGCGCACCCCCACATATCCGATATGAAACACAAACCACCCGCGCTCACTCATGGCCCCGATGCTGTCTTACAAGCGCCAACCGATGCGGCGATTGCCGATCTCGCGCGCAAACTCAAACGCGCCAATAACCCCGGTATGCAGCTTTTGAATCTCGTGGGCGGGACCGCAGACGGGCTATTCGGTAAATTGCCCAAACCGGTGCGCGGTGGATTGGAGGCCGCAACATTGTCGGCCTTGGAATTGGCATTTGACGGCGCGGCGCGCACGCGTGCCAATGGCTACACGGCAGGCGGATGGTTGAGCCGTGCGGTGTCATCAGGTCTGGGGGCGGTTGGTGGCGCGGGCGGCTTGCCTACGGCCCTTGCCGAACTGCCGGTCACCACAACCGTCTTGTTGCATGCAATTCAGGGGGTTGCAGAGGAATACGGGTTTGACCCAACCCGCGATGATGTGCGCAAGGCCTGTATTCAGGTGTTCGCCGCCGCAGGGCCGTTGGCGGATGATGACGGGGCAGATCTAGGATTTTTAGCGGCACGCACCACGTTGACGGGCGCAACCCTAAGCGGGATCATTGCAAAAGTCGCACCGCGCTTTTCTATCGTTTTGGGGCAAAAGCTGGCCACGCAAACTGTGCCTGTGTTGGGCGCGGTTGCCGGAGCTGCGACCAACTATGCCTATACCGCGTATTATCAGGATATGGCGCATGTGACGTTTGGTATGATGCGTATGGCGGAGGATTCCGCCGAGCCGTTCGAGGCGCTCAAGGCACGGTTGGATGTCGCCTATAAGTCTTTGTAGGGCCGCCTAAACCGCGATGCCGTTTTCGGCGAGGTAGGCCACGATTGCGGACCGTACCGATTGATCGCCGCGCGCTGCCGCCTCATCCACAAGGGCCGTCACCCGATCAAGGTCAACTTTGCGTAAAACCGATTTTACCGGACCGATAGAGGCGGGGCGCATTGACAAGGTGCGCACACCCATCGCGGCCAATGCCACCGCCTCGACAGGGCGCCCTGCGTCCTCACCGCAAAACGAGACGGGCGTGCCATGGGCATTACAGCGGTCGACGATCTGACGGATGAAGGTCAAGAACGACACATTGAGCGTGTCATAGCGGCGGCGCACACGTTCGTTTTCTCGGTCGGCCGCAAAGAAAAACTGTTTAAGGTCATTGCCGCCGATAGAGATGAAATCGGTTTCTTCAAAGAACTGATCTGGAGCAAAGGCAAGCGATGGCGTTTCCAGCATTGCGCCCACTTCTACCTCGGTCGGGAGAACCCGCCCAAGACGTTTCTCGCTGACCAACTCGGCCTCTAGCATGGCTTTTGCAGCGCGGAACTCTTCGAATTGAGCCACAAACGGGAACATGATTGTAAGCGGGCGGCCGGCACAGGCGCGAATGAGCGCTTGTAGCTGCATCCGCATCACGCCGCGCTTGTCTAGGCCGACACGGATCGCGCGCCACCCCATTGCGGGGTTCGGCTCGTCTTGTGGCTTCATATACGGCAGCACTTTGTCGGACCCGATATCAAGGGTGCGAAAGGCCACGCGTTTGCCGCGCGCGGCGTCCATGACACGGCCATACAAAGACGCAAGCTCACCACGGCGTGGAACCTTGTTACGGATCAAGAATTGCAGCTCGGTCCGAAACAGGCCAACCCCCTCAGCGCCAGAGGAGGCCAAAGACGGCAGATCCGCCATGAGGCCGGCATTCATATGTAGGTTAATCCGCTTGCCACAGGTCGTATCGGCCGGAAGGTCCACAAGCCCGACATAGCGTTCAACCGCCTGTGCCTGCATTGCGATTTTCTCACGAAAGGCGCGGGCAACATTCTCTTCGGGCCGCAAGTGAACCACACCTTGGTCGCCGTCGATCAGGACGTGGTCGCCATTGAGCGCCTCGGTGGTGATCCGGTCGGCATGGATCACAAGCGGGATCGCCCATGCGCGCGCCACAACCGCGGCGTGGCTGCCTACGGAGCCTTGCTCCAAGATGATGCCCTTGAGGTTTTTTCCGTAGTCCAGCAACTCACCGGGTCCGATGTTGCGCGCAATCAAGATAGCATTCGCGGGCATTTCTGCGCCTGTCTCGTGGCCCTGACCCGTGAGGATGCGCAGCAAGCGGTTGGACAGGTCGTCAAGATCGTGAAGCCGTTCGCGCATGTAGGGATCGGACGAGGCGGACAGGCGGGTGCGGGCAACCGATTGTTCCTTTTCCACGGCGGCTTCGGCGGACAAACCGCGCGCAATGTCGGTCTCCATCCGCCGCATCCATCCGCGTGAATTGGCGAACATACGGTAGGTTTCCAAGACCTCGCGTTGATCTTTTTCGTTAGGTTCCAAATGAGACAGCATGTCATCAACGGACAGCCTCAATGTGTCGACCGCCTCGTTGAGACGTATCGTCTCTTTGTCAGGGTCGTCAGCCACAGGGTTTGTGACAACAACGCGTGGCTCGTGCAGATAGACATTGCCCTCCGCCACGCCCTCTTGGCCTGTCGCGCCGCGAAACAGCACGGGATGGGTGTGCACACCAAACGCGGAATCTTCGCCGACGAATGCGCCCAACTCGGTCATTTCGGCCAGAACCATTGCGACCACTTCGAGGGCGTAGATCTCATCATCGGAAAATTGGCGCGCTTGTTTGGACTGAACGACCAACACACCAAGTGTGTCGCCAAGGCGTTGGATCGGCAGGCCAAGGAACGAGGAATAAATTTCTTCGCCGGTTTCAGGCATGTAGCGAAATCCGCGCTCTGACGGCGCATCGGCGGTGTTTATGGTTTGCTTGGAGCGCGCGACACGCCCGACAAGCCCCTCACCGATACGCATCCGCGTCTGGTGGACCGCTTCGGCCTTGAGGCCCTCGGTGGCGCACAGCTCCAAGGTGTCATCATCGCGAAACAGATAGATCGAACACACTTCGGTGCGCATACTATCTGCGATCAGATGGGTGATATGGTCCAGACGCTCTTGGCTGCCCGTGTCTTCGGCCAGCGTATCGCGCAGGCGACCGAGTAGCTTTCGGCTATCACTTTCGCTGCTGTCTGGCATATGTCCCTGTCGTCCCTGATTATGTATCTCCACTTTTTAGAGTGGGTCGGTTCGTTTAGAGCACAATTGAGGGCAGGGGCCAGTGCAAATCAACCCCAAAGGGTGTGCAGCCGTCCTGTGAGCATGAAATTGCATATTTTTCTGACAGTTGCCGCTGCAGGTGCGAGGAAATGCTGCGGGTGCGAAGGGTATTATTTGCCGTCACGCACCATTTGGCGAATGGTCACGGCTTTAACGAAATGGTCGAGGCCGTGCGTTTCGATCCACCATGTCGCCGCGTCCATGAGCAGCACGGGATCGTCGTTCCTATTGGCAAAAAACGCGTAGAAAGATACGCTAACACCTTCGCCCTTGGCGGCAATCTTTGCGTCACACACTTGGATGATCTTGTCGCGTAAGCTTTGGCGCATCTGTGGGAGCCTTCCAAAAAGAAAGGCCCCCGACTTAAATCGGAGGCCCTGAACCGTTTTACCCGAACCGGTGTTAAACCTTATCGAGCTCGAAGGCATCGTGCAGCGATTGCACGGCCAGCTCGGTGTATTTGCGATCCACCAGAACGGAAATTTTGATCTCCGAGGTGGCGATAACCTTGAGGTTGATGCCCTCTTTGGACAGCACGTCAAACATCTTTGCCGCGACACCTGACTGCGACCGCATGCCGATGCCCACGAGGGATATCTTTGCCACATCCGGATCGCACAACAATTCAGCGAATTGTACGGCGCCGTTTTCCTTTGCCGCATCAAGTGCCGATTTCGCCCGTGCGACCTGATCGGTTGGACAGGAGAATGTCATATCCGTCTCGCCATTGTCGGAGATGTTTTGAACGATCATATCGACGTTGATGCCCGCATCGGCCAAGGGGCCAAAGATGGCGGCGGCGATGCCGGGGCGGTCAGCCACCGACACGAGGGTCATTTTCGCTTCTTCACGGGACGCGGCGATACCGGAGACAGGTTTATTTTCCATGATTTCCTCCTCGGCACAAATCAATGTACCAGCATTGGGGTCATATTCCTCGAACGACGATAGGACGCGCAACTTGACGCCGTAGCGCATGGCAAGTTCGACGGAGCGGGTTTGAAGCACTTTCGCGCCCAAAGACGCGAGTTCTAGCATCTCTTCGAACGCGATCTTGTCCATCTTGCGCGCTTTGCTCTCGATGCGCGGGTCGGTGGTGTAAACGCCGTCCACATCCGTATAAATGTCACAGCGTTCCGCGTCGAAAGCTGCGGCAAAAGCCACAGCCGTTGTGTCTGATCCGCCACGGCCAAGCGTGGTGATGCGCCCCTCAGGGGAGATCCCTTGGAAACCGGCGACCACGGCCACTTTCATACCCTCGCCAAATTTGGCGGTGATGTTATCGGTTGGGATCTCTTCGATCCGTGCGGCGCCATGCGCGGAGGTGGTTTTGAGCGGCACTTGCCACCCTTGCCACGAGCGCGCCGGCACGTCCATTTCTTGAAGCGTCAAGGCCATGAGGCCCGCCGTCACGTTCTCGCCCGATGAGACAATGGCGTCATATTCACGCGCATCATACATTGGGGAGGTCTCGTTGACGTAACCGACAAGCTTATTGGTTTCGCCCGACATGGCAGAGACCACGACGATGACGTCGTAGCCATTGGCCACTTCGCGACCAACGCGCTTTGCAGCGCGCTTGATTTTATCGAGTGTGGCGACAGACGTGCCGCCGAATTTCATCACGAGAACTGGCATCTGCGCCTCATCTCCCCCGTCAAAATGATCTGTGGTTCTTTAAAAGCGCAGGCGGCAAAGGGCAAGGCCATGAGGTGATTTCCCCACATTTTTTACATGACACATAGCGTTTGGAACTCGGGCTAATTGGTGCTGCGTTTGGGCGTGAATGGCAACGGGATGACGGCAATGCCATCCTCCAAAAGGGCCTTGGCATCTTCCAACTTTGCCTCGCCGTAAATGGCGCGTGTCGGGACATCACCATCGTGCATAGCGCGCGCTTGTTTGGAAAACTCGAGGCCCACGTAATCCGAATTGCGCTCAACATGATCGCGCATGGCCGCAATTGCCCGCTCGGTGTCCGTGCTCGGCGCACTTAAGGGGCTCGGGCGTTGATCCGCAGTCGTGTTTGGCACCACATCGGTCGCGACACTTTGCGGGTCGGGCGTGGACGGGGCGCTGATCTGTTCGGTGTGCTCACTGCCCGTTGGTCGTGCTTTGGATACTGGGGGCGCCATAAGCGCCTTACTGATCTCGGACGATCCGCACATCGGGCAACTCACCTGACCCGCAGCCGTCAAAACATCGAACCCGTCAGCGGATTTGAACCAACTGTCAAAGCTATGGGTGTTCGCGCATTTGAGTGTGTAGCGGATCATGTGAGCGTCTGATGCCTCATGTGCGGGCGTGTACGGTTTGGCGCGCGCAAGTCGCCCGCCCAGCTTTATATAGGGCGTGATGTGCGCATGCAAAGGCACAATCGAGTGGTGTCAATTGAATGTGCGCGGATCAAAGTGACGGATAATTTGGGCAAGTTCAGGGAATGGAACGCGCGACGCCGCTTTGGCGGGGGACATCCATTTGCGTTTACGCTGACCCTTTTCGGGAAAGGCATCGTGGATCTCGGTCACTTCAAATGGAAAGACGGCCACAATGCACGGCAGGGGGGGCGCGGTCGGCGAGCGTAGCTTTTTATAGGAATAAATTCCCAAACACACTTCGGATGGGATGCCCTTCACGCCGGCCTCTTCCCATGCTTCTGTTGCGGCGGCCTCTGCAGGCGTGGCTTTGTGCATCGGCCATCCTTTGGGGATGATCCACCGTTTGCGTTTGCGGGACTTGATCAACAGCACTTCTAATGTATCGTTATTCATCCGCCAGCACAGCGCGCCAAACTGTGTGCGCACACCCGTTTTAGGGGTGTTGCCCAGTTTGAGGCGGCGTTGTTTGGTTTTGATTGGCGACATATGGGCCATTGGCTGCTCTGACTGCTTTTCACGGAGTTAACCGCATCTTTTGTACAGACGAAAGCCTTTTTGCAGGTTAACGCGCGGCCCTGCTACATTTTGCGCGCAAATCCGGTGCGATCTGTCGCCTTTGCGAGGGCGGTCCAAAAGGCGTCATAGCCTGCGCCTGACATGCGCAATGGATCAAGGGCGTGGTGGGCGGTCTGTGCCAGATCGTGCATTTGCTGTGGATGGGCCAGCATACTGTCCCATGCGGCGGCGAGAGATTGGGCATCGTGCACGCGAACCGCACCATGTGCTGCATTCAGGGCGCGATAGGCAAGACTATGGTTGGAGACATGCGGGCCGTGAATGATCGCGCTGTTGAACTGCTCAGGCTCAAATGGGGTATGCCCGCCACGCTCGACCAATGAACCGCCGACAAAACAACTCCCCGCAAGTTGATACCAAAGTGCCATTTCACCAAGTGTATCCGCAAGGTAGACTGGGGTTGCATCTGGGGCATCTGCGCGCGCGCGGCTGGCGTGTTGCAATCCGGCTTTGTCGAGCAAGGCACTCACCTCATTGCGCCGTGACGGATGGCGTGGGGCGAGGATGAGACGGGCCTTTGGGTGTTTGGTCAAGATATCGCTAAATGCGGCGATGACGATTTTTTCCTCGCCCTCATGGGTGGACGCCGCGAGTAGCGTTTCATCGCGAACAAACGCCGATTTGAAACGGGTCAGCGTGTCGGGGTCAACCGCCCCCAACGAGACACCACTTTTCAAATTCATGCGCGGCAAGAGTCGATGTGAGGGAAAGCCCATTTGCAAAAACCGTTGCTCGGATTCAGCGTCTAACGCCGCAAGTGCCGTGATTGCGTTCAATGTTGTACGCAGTGTCCCGCCCAAGACCGATGACAAAAGAGCATGACGTTTGGCCGAACGCTCGGACATGCGCGCCCCTGCGACGATCACAGGGATGGCACGGGCGGCGCAGATATTGAACCGGTTTGGCCACATTTCGTTTTCAATCACAATGAGCGCACAGGGGGCGGCCGCATTCAAAAACCGTGTGACCACGCCGCGAAAATCGAGGGGTGCGAGGCATGGGTGAACACGCGCCATATCCCACGCGATGACCAGCGCGCGCGCGGTTTCACTATTGGTGGTGACGATCACGTGGAGCGATGGATCGCGGGCGAGCGCCTCGTCGATCAAGCTACGCGCCGATGTTACCTCACCATTCGATGCGGAATGCAGCCACAGACGCGGCGCGTCTTTTGGGATGTCAAATACGACACCGCGCGCAAACCGCATGGTTAGGCCGGACAGAGATAACCGCCCTCGCAAAAGTTGCACGAGGGCCGTCACCATCAGGAGTGGCGACATAAGCGTCAGGAGGGCGCGGTATACCAGCAAAGCATCTTTCAAGAGCAGGAAATAAGAGATCGCTTCGCAATACGCGGGCAGGGGGTGTTTTGGCAAGGCAATCGGCGTTGGGCAGTTTGCCCGCGTACGACTTATTGGTCGTTGGCGCGGCTCAGATAGGCCTGTGTCATCATCATTCCAATGCGCTCGACAGACTCCGCTAAACTCAAATCCTGTCGTTCCCCGTAGTGGCTGCAACTGTCCAGTATCCGCAAAATCACATCGCGTTCGCGCGGCGGTAGGGTTTGCGTGAGGTCGCTATTGCCGCATGCGGTTTGGCGCGCCGTCCGCCGCTTGATCGCAGGCGCCGAGAGCGTCATGAAAAGCGCGGCGTTACGGGCATGGGCGGACAGTGTGAGCGTATGTGAGGGATTATAATGCGTCATATGACGAAGTGTTGCCCGCTTTTAGCGCTACTACAAGTTGAAAATGGTTAACGGGCGCGCCTGTTGCGCGAATGCAAATACGGCTGGCGGATCTGTCTACTTGATCAACTGTCCCGCCGCGCGCAGTGTTTTAAACGTAAGCATCAGACCAATCATCATGACTGTGAGGCCAAGGATATCTCCGGCGAAAATGACGCTCATGTCACCCGAGATCGGGTTGGGCAAAAGCAACCAGTGAAAGCATGCGTTAAACCCTGCGGCGATTGCGCCGACAAAGAACAGCCCTTTCCACGATACGCTATTTGAAGACCGCGAATATGACAGCACGCCCAGTTGTTTCGCGACGACAAATCCAAGGACGGTTGCCCCAACCCCTGCAATGGCGAGAGCAATAGACTCTAATGTCAGTGCGACTCCTCTGTCGCCAGGACCATATGTCAAAAGGGCGATCGGTAGGAGATAGAGCGCGCCCCACCATCCGTAGAGCCAGACGATCAGGATTCGCACGCCATGTGGCAAAAAGATCAAACTACCGTAGAGCACTCCTGTCTGGTCCATCAGCTGCTGAATGGGCTGGGCGATGAGCACGACAAATTCAAAGCTCAATGCATAGAGAGCCGCAGCCACGCCAAACCCTATGAGGTGTTCGACGAGGGTGAGGGATTGGAGAGGGCGCATCGGATGTCTTACAGGCGGGTGTTGAGTGCGTATCCGGACCGTTTCGAGGGGCCGACTTTGGTGAGGTGCCCCGTGGATATCAGCGTTTTCAGGGCCTTAAAGAACGTGCTGCGCGGCAACCCTACGGTCAATTGATGCTCCTGAAGAGCGGCAACAGACAGTTCGATGTCGCCCTCATCTTGCAAGGCTGCTGCGCATAAAATCAACCGCTCTGGCTCGGCCAGCGATTGCAATCCGAGATCGCGTTCCATTCCCAACAGGACGCGTTTCAGATCAGCCAATCGTGCGAGTGAGGTATTCATACTATGCGTGCCTTGTTTGAAATAATTACAGTCACAGGAGGCGCAATACATAACACGTGGACCTGCCAGATATCGCATCTCAGATATGTGTTAACATACGGCGTAACGGCTATGGCGACTACCTATACAAAAGATAGGTCGCATACCCAAAAGATATATAAAATACTGCGAACATGCGGGTTGTGGCGGTGTCTTAAGTCTAATATTTAGACTTTGTAAGGTAGTTTTGTTCCGATCACTGTTTTATTAGCAATAGTGAGCGGTACGCATTTAACATGTGCCCTGCACCACCACATCGCGAAATAGGTTGCGCGCTGTGGTGGTGCGATTTGGCCCCGCGATTCCACGGTCAATTCGCACCCTGTTGCCCTCATTTCGTTCGGTTTGCCCGATAATTTTCTACATTGATCGAAGAGATACTTTGGTGTTACGCTGGGTCACAATAGTTTTATCGCGCGCTACTTTTGAGGGGTTTATTATGGATTGCGGTGTTAACACGGATCAGGCGCCGTTTTTTACGCACTCTTTGACCTGTGCCGCCTCTGCCGCCTCAACACCCTCGCGCACCGCCTCACGCCACGCATTTTCCGATCCATCATAACCCGTTTGCGTCATCGCAGGTGGGTTCTCTTGTTATAGTAAGGACAGTTTATGACCACACGTATTCGCACATTCTCCCCGCTCGGTCTTCTGGCGCTCGCCGCATGTGGATCGGATTCTAGTGGCTCCGGTGGTCCCGTTATCGGCAACGTTGTCAAAGGGCCGCTTGCAAACGCATTGGTCTTTGCAGACGCTGACAATGACGGCGAGTTTGATGCGGGCGAGACATCCGTACGCACCGGCGACGACGGTGGATATTCCATCGAAAACCCCAACGGCTACACCCTCGTCGTGACCACGGATGAGAAGACAATCGATAGCTCGTCTGGTCAGATCATTTCCGGCCTGACGATGAAAGCGGGCCCGAACGCAGGCGTCATCACGCCGCTCACCGGTGTTGCTTTGGATGCGGGCGATACGGCGGCGCTTGCAACAGCGTTGGGTCTTCCGACTGATACAGATTTCGCGACATTCAACCCCTACGCTGCCGATGTTGATCCGGCTGCGGCGCTTGCCTATGAAAAGGTCACACAGTCCATCATGGCATCCGCGCAAATCGTTGGTGCCGCGCTTGAGGCAAATGGTAATGCAGCTGAGGGCGCGGGTCTTACGGCCGCGTTCAACGCGATCATTGCGGAAGTCTCTGAGGCTGCCGAGGCGGGCGAAACAGAATTTGACGCCGCAGCGTTGACCTCTGGCGCGCTTGAGGCGGCGGGTACGTTGGATGCGGATGTCGTGGCAAAAGTCGCGGCTCAGGTCGCGGCGGTCGCCACAGCCATTGATGCGGTCGAGGATCTGGACCCTGCAACCACATTGGATGCGTTTTCGAGTGCGTCTGCGGTGGCAGGTCAATACGATGTGGGTGGCATTGATGCCGCTGATACGGATGTGACCGCACTCATTGCGAACAAGGCTCCGACAAATGTCGCATTGGATAACGCAACCGTCGAAGAGAACGAATCGGGCGCGTTCATCGGGGCGTTGGCTGTCACAGACGCGGAAGGGGCTGAGCAAGCGTTCACCTACGCGCTGGGCGGGGCCGATGCCGCGCAGTTTGTCGTCAAGGATGGCGGTCTATACCT
Organism: Celeribacter marinus; assembly: GCF_001308265.1. Lineage (GTDB taxonomy): Bacteria > Pseudomonadota > Alphaproteobacteria > Rhodobacterales > Rhodobacteraceae > Celeribacter > Celeribacter marinus. The sequence goes on along the minus strand of NZ_CP012023.1, from coordinate 2,581,618 downwards.
TGCCGATGGTGTCGCGCTGAATTTCGAAGAGCAAGAAACCTATGCCATCACCGTGACCGCCACGGATGCAGGCGGTAAATCCGTGACCAAGGCGTTGACGGTCACCGCGACTGGTGTTGATGAAGCGTCGGAGGGTGATTACGACGCGGATGGAGGCGATTTTTCGTTTGTGGGTGATACTCTGACTGTCGCGGACGGTGACGAGTTGTACGGGATGTTCACCGACGACGACAACACCATCAACGGCGGCGATGCGAGCGATTTTGCGAGCCACAGCTATCAGTGGACGCGCGATGGCGACGATATCGCGGGTGCAACGAGCAGCAGCTACACCGTGACCGAGGCTGATCTAGGCGCGGATATTGAGGTTGTTGTGACTCTCACCGACCAACAGGGCTACACCGAAAGCGGAACGGTCTCATTCGGTGAGGCATTCGCCGAACCCCTCGTAGAAGTTGAAGTCGGCGCAGACGTTATGGACGGCATCGAGGGTTTCAAAGCCGAAGTCGCAGCAAGCGAAGAAAAGCTCGGCAGCTTTGCCGATCGCGTTGAGGGCGCGTTGATCGCGTTTGAAGCGGCGCTGACCGATGATGATCCAGATTTGGCAGTCACATCGTCAGGCATCACGGCGTCTTGGGCAACCGGCGCGACATTGTCCGCGAGTTTCACCAGTTTCAATCCTGCATCTGTTGAGGGTTTGATCGCTGCGGTTGAGGGGTTCGATATCATGGACACCGACACATGGGCGATCACTGGCGGGTTTAACAACGTGACCTTCCATGTGGATGACGAGGCTGTGTTGCAGATTTCGCATGAGGCGGGCGATGCCGACCTCGGCGAGCGCATTCAGATTACGCTGCCACAGTCGGACTCCGACGACGAATATGGCTTCCTCGCGTTGACTGGCGATTTTGATAATAGCCTCACGGGTATTCTCGGGAACGTGCAATCGGTCTTGGAAAATGATGCCGCATGGCGAGACGTCGACGCGCTTTGGGATGCTGTTTGGGTGGATGGCACATTTGATGCAGACGCGTATGACGCAGCCGTAGCCGCAGAGGAAGAACTTGATGCGCAGTCCGTTGACTTGGTCAGTGGCATTCTAGAAGACTACGCAATCACGGGCCTTGCGGCAGGCACCACAAGCGGGACTGGCGCAGGTATGAACCTGAACCTCTTTGACGAGGCGAATGGTGAGGACGCCGTGTCATTCAATGTCGGCATGTACGAATTGAGCCTAACGGGTGAATTGCCTGATAGCGCCGCCGACCTCGTGAACTTTGTCTATAATGTGGACATGCTCGACATGAGCGATATGTCGAATGCTGAGGCGCTGGCCGCCCTCGCAGAGGAGGGCTTTGGCGGCATCACGGGTGTTCAGTTGATCAATACTCTCGACGACACCCCAATCGTTCGCGTTTCAGTCGATGATTTCGACGAGTTGATCGAGCGCAGCGATGATATTAATAACGATGGGTATATTGTTTTTAGCTCCACTGCCGATGAGGGCGATAAAATGGACTACGTTTTTGATGACGATGGTCTTTATGTTTTGGTTGGTGATACAGCAGACATTGCTGCGTTTCTTGACGACGATCTCACTGCTTACACGGGCGATCAAACCGTCTGATGCGCTCCATCACAACCAACAAAAAACTGGCTGCCCTTTGGGTGGCCAGTTTCCTTTTCTCCACTCCCGCTTGGTCATCCGAGTGGGATCTGTACGGGTTTGGCGGCACGCACGCCTATCTCGACGTGATCACTGCGAGCTATGGCGACATTGTGGGGCCGTTGTTTGATTCGGGGTCAAGCGGCGGTGGGTCCGAGGACACCGAGCGCGCAGATCGTGACCGCCTGACCGGACAATGGACCCTCGGAATCGGGGCGCAGCGCACCGTGTACGAGGTTGGCCCCCATCTGTCGTTTGGTGTGAGCGGTGAGGCGGGCGTGAGCTATGCGCGCTATTCCATGCCGGACGGGGCAGGGGTGTTTGTCGAGCCAATCACGATCAAAAGCACAAGCCTGTTTGCGGCGGGCCGCGCCTTTGGTGAGATCGAACGAGGCGCGGTTTCGGTGCAAACCGGTGTCGGGCTATTGGCTTCGCAGTCCTACGAAACCTTTACGCTTGGCTCATGGACCATCAAAGAACGGCAATTCTCGACCGAGCCATTCGGCTATGTACGAGGTGCATTCTCAGTCTCTCAACATGCAACGATTGCGATTGAGGCAACGCGGCGGGCCTCGCAAACCATGGCGTCTTTGCGGTTGGAAATACGCAGATGAGATATATCGTTTTGACGTTGATGCTGGCGGCCTGTGCGCCGATCTCGCCCGCGCCCCATACCGATACCCGTGATGTCGAGATAATAGGGACGCCATTAGCGCGCGGTTCTGACCGCACCCGAGGTGAAATCAGCGCGTTTTGCGGTGCGCGCGGCGCAACGTGATCTGGACGCCGTGGCCGCGCGCCGCTCTGTGCAGGTTGGTGCCTCGCTCGGCGCGGGAGGGGAGCGCACGACGACCGACACAGATGCCGGCGCGGTCGTCAATGCGTCTGCATCGAAAGTGCTTTCTGACGGCGGGCGGTTTGACGCGCAAATTGACGGTGCCACTTTGCAAGTTGAGGGTGCGGTTTTGGCCCATGCCCTTGCCGCAGATGACGTGTTGTTCCGGTTGGTCTCGGCCGCAATTCAGGCGCGCGGCGCAGACCGGTCTATCGCACAAATTGATCGGGCGTTGTCACAATACGGCGCGCGTGAGGATTTGATTACAAGTGCCTATGCGAGCGGCATTGTCACGAACTCGACCATGTTCGACATTGAGGCGGCGCTGTCCGAGGCCCGACAAAACAGGCTCGATTTCACATTGCAACGTGACTTGGCCCGTGCGGAGCTGGATCAATACCTAACAGTGTCAGGCGCGCACTCCGATCTGTATGCGCGCTTGCGCGAGGGGAATGTTGCGCGCGCGCCCGCATGGCGCATTCGCGCGGTGGAGTTGCAAGCGGATCTAAGCGAGACGGATCGCCGCGCAGTGATGTCGAACAAAAAGCCACAGACAAATCTGGTCGCGACCGTGAGCAATGCCGATGATACCCCCTCGGTTTATTTCGGCGTGAAAGTTGATCTCAACGTCTATGATGGCGGGGCCACAGATGCGGGTGCGGCGGCGTTGGCCGCACGGCACATGTCGCAACGTGAACAGGCGGAGGCGCTCCGCGATGCGCTTCGCAAAAACACCGAACTTGCGCGGATCACGGCGCAAAAAGGGGCGCAGCGGCGTGGTTTGCTATTGGAGCGCAAGGCACAATCAGAGCGTAGGTTGGCCGAGATGGAAAAGTTGTTGCGGATCGGACGTGCGGATGTTGGCACCATAGCGCGCGAAGTGATTGCGCAGGCCGAAACCGCAATCGCTCTCATTGGCATCGACACCCAACGCCAGATGGCAACGCTCAATCTGTTACAGTCTAAGGGCGGCGTTTGTGACGTTGTTGCGATGTGTGACGCCCTTTGGAATGTGGAGTGAGATCAATGATCTTTGACCGAAAAGCCAAGGCCGTGACGCCTCCCGAAAAAGACGCAAAGCCCGTGGGCGAGATTGCTACACATGCCACGCTTTTGTCGCGCCTTTTGGCCGATTTGGGCGCGCCCATCGCCCAAGACGTCATCGGTGAGGCCCTCGCGGCATCTCCCGCCGACGAGACGTTCGAGCGCGCCCAAGATGCGCTCTCCAAGATCGGATTTCAGGCGCAGACACATAACATACCAATCGCGGATTTGCCGCGTCACTGTGTGCCTGCGTTCGTTGTGGATGACACAGGAAACGCGGTTATCTTGCACGAATTGACCGATGAGACGGCGGTGATTTCACGCGCGGACCCAGACGGTCACGTGGGCCAAGAGACGGTCGCACTCAAGACATTGAATGGTGCGGCGCGCGCGCTTTGGTTTTATCCCGAGGATGCCGATGATCGTGGTGTTCAGGGGCGGTTGAGCGCGATCAACCCGATCAAGACGCTTGGCGGACAGCGGGTCGCGTGGATTTTGGTCGCGGCATTTTTATCCAACGTTTTGGGGATCGCCACATCGCTCTTTGTGATGGTGGTCTATGATCGGGTTTTGCCAAATAAAGCGCTTGAAAGTCTCTACGCCTTGGCCATTGGTGTGGCCATCGCGGTGCTGTTTGATACGGTGTTGCGCAATGCGCGATCTGCCATTGTCGAGGCGGCAACAGAGCGTGCAGATCGGCGCGTCACCGAAGACATTTTCGATCAATTCGTCTCCGCATCGTCGCGCAACTCGGATCGTAAAATCGGGCAACTGGCCTCTGTCGTGCGCGACTACGAACACTACCGCGATTTTATGACCTCGGCGGCGGTTCTGGCCTTTGTCGATCTGCCGTTCGTGTTCGTGTTCGTCTACGTCATTTGGCACATCGCGGGGGCCGTGGCGATTGTCCCGCTTGTGGCTGTGCCTGTGGTTATTGGTGGCGTCATGCTGGCCCAACCCATCGTAACGCGGTCAAGCAAGGATGCATCACGGGTGGCACAAACACGCCAAAGCCTGCTGGTGGAAGTCTTGTCGGGCCTTGAACCATTGCGCGTGAGTGGGGCGTATTCGTTGCTCAAACGCCGGTTTTTGTCTCAAGCGGGTCAACAACGTGTGGCCACAACGCGGGCGCGTGATTTGTCGTCCGTGGTTGGCGCTATGATTTCGGTGGTCCAGCAATCTGTACAGGTTGCGGTCATTGTTATCGGGTTTCACCTGTTTGTGTCGCAACAGATCACGATGGGCGCCATCATGGGGTCGGTGATCTTGTCGGGGCGCGCCATGGGGCCGTTGTCGCGCGTGGGCCAAGCCATGGGACGTATTAGCAGTGTACGTGTCGCGTATCGTAATTTGCATGAGTTTTTGAGCACGCAGCGCATGGGCGAAGTGGCGCACGCCACGACCGCGACCAACACCCGCGCTGTGATCGACGTCTCCAACGTGACCTACCGGCCCCAGTCCGAAATGCCTGCGCTGTTTTCTGGTCTGTCTGTGACAATCAATGCGGGCGAAAAGGTCGCCATTTTGGGCCGTACCGGCTCGGGAAAGACAACGTTCTTGCGCCTGCTCAACGGGCTGTGCGAGCCGGAAACGGGCGCGGTGTTTGTCGGCGGACAAGCGGTCGCGGCCATTCCACGTGCACGCATTCCCCACCAAATCGGGACGGTGTTTCAGATGCCTTGGCTGTTTGCAGGTAGCCTGTTTGACAACGTGTCCATGGCCCATGAGCGTCTGGATGAGGCTGTGGTAACACAGGCGTTGGCGGCGGTCGGTATGGGCTCTTTTCCCCTTGATTACCAAGTGGCCGAACAGGGCGCAAACCTGTCTGGCGGACAAAAACAGGCGATTAGTGTCGCGCGTGCCTTGGCGTTTGATCCGCCCGTGTTGTTGATGGACGAGCCGACGTCAGCGATGGACGCGCAATTGGAGGCGCGCATCGTCACCTATTTGCGCACCAAAAAGGCCAATCGAACGATGATGATTGTGACACACAAGGCCGCACTCATTGGCCTGTGCGACCGCGTCTTGATCATGGACCAAGGGCGCATTGTCGAGGATATGAGCGTGGCCGAGTACCGAAAAAAGACGGCAAAGGCCGATGTGAACCCGACCGAAAAACCACGCGCGCCGCGTACAATCACGCGTAAACTTGGCCCGCTCAAGCGTCCGTCCCAAAAAGCGGGAAATACGCAATGATATTTGGCAAGAGGCGCGCAAAGGAAGAAAAGTACAAAGACATCATTTTGCTGTCTGTCGTGCTTTTGGGTGTGTTTTTGGTCTGGGCCAATGCTACCAAACTGGACCTCGTGACACGCGGTCAGGGGCGGGTCGTCACACTGGCCTCCAACCAAATGGTGCAGGTCTCTGTATCTGGCGCTATCAATGCATTTCACGCCACTGCGGGCGGGACCATCACCCAAGGCGATGTGATCGCCGAAGTGAACCCCGTTGAGGCCAAGGCCTCTTTGGCAGAGGCATCGCAACGTCTAAGTTCGCTATCGATCGTCTTGGCGCGGTTGGAGGCGGAACTTGACGATGAAACATGGTCGGGCGAGGTGTTTTTGGACGGGTCTGAGGACGAGGTCATGCGCTCGCTTGTGGCCGCCGAGGAGGAGTTGTCACGCGCGCGCCGTGCCGACCGTGATGCACGCCGTTTGGCCTTGATCCAATCGCAGGCGCAAACCGAACGCGAGTTGGAGGGTGTGCGGGCCGAGACGTTTGGCAATATGGCAACTGCGGCCGTTTTGGCCGAAGAGCGCGAGGAGGTCTTGCCACTGGTTGCGGCGGGGGCCGTGGCGCAAACCGAACGATACAGATTGGAGCGCGATAGCACCAACCTGACCACACAAGCGAACGTCTTGCGCGAACGTGAGGCGGCCTTGCGCTACTCCGTGCAAGAGATTGCTGCGCAAATTGCTGCGGTTGATGCGGGCTATTTCAACGAGGTTTACACCCAACGCGCCGAGACATTGCAGCAGATCAACGAACTGTCCGAACGCTTGCCCGCCTTACAAAAACGCGTCAGTGAAACCGATGTACGCGCACCGATTTCAGGGACCGTTAATCAGGTGTTTTTCGACAGCATCGGTGCCTTCGTCAAGCAAGGGGATACCATCGCGGAGATCGTTCCAACAGGCGGCGATGTTCGGGTTAAGGCGTTGATTCTGCCTGAGGATATCGCAAACGTCGAGCCGGGTCAGGACGCACGTATTACACTAACGGCGTATAACGCGGCAAAGTATGGCAGCCTTGATGGAAAAGTGATCCGCGTCTCGGCCGACTCCAGTTTTTCCGAAGAGATCGACGCGCGGGCGTTTTCGGTCGATGTGTCGATTGCGTCCGAGTTGACGTTGCTTGACGGGGATGCCGTCGAAATCCTACCCGGCATGGTCGCACAGGTCGATATCATCCGAGGGCAGCGCTCTATCCTGGAGTATTTTTGGAACCCCGTCCTGCGCGTGCGCGACCGTGCGCTACGCGAGTAGGGTGGCGTTATCGATGATCTAACGTGCACGTTGTTGGCTAGCCTATGGACGCAGCCATTTCGGTGTGGCGCAAAACCCAAATCCAAAACACATCAGACGCGCCAACACTGAGCCGTTCATATGAAATGTATTTTGATCAAGCATGCTTGACTGCACGAAGGATCGTGGAGGCGGGTACCGGAATCGAACCGGTGTACACGGATTTGCAATCCGGAAAATTTTGTTGATTTCAAAGGGAAAAATTGTAAACGGACTTGTTTCGTTCAGGGCTGCTTTTCAATAGGATACGAGGTCCAAGTAAACGGTTTTTCAGCGGCTTTTTCTCTGGTGAAGAGGCAAAGAAAAACCGCTGAGGGGGCGGCCACCCACCTCAACGGCATAAAAGAATTTTTCCGTCCCAACACCTACGGCATTTCCGGTCTGCCCTCATGCCAATTGGCGGTGAGATCATGAGCTGGCGCATAGCAAATGAATGCGCCGAGCGCCGCTTTGGCAGCGCCGCGCGCAAGCAGATTATTATGTTTCTCGCCGACAAGGCGAGCGATGACGGCTCGGGCATCTGGTGCTCCAAGGGGACGATCCAGCGCCACACTGAGCTCAGCGAGAGCACGGTGAAGCGCACCATCATCGACTTCTTGCGCGAAGGCATTCTGATCGAAACAGGACGGCGGCATTGCAAAAACGGCTACACCGTCATTTACCGCATTGTGTTGGAGCGCGTGGCCGCGCTCGAGCCCACGGCTGAGCCCGACATTCAGACGGGGGTCACTGTGGACCCCGTCCAGACTGAACCCGGTACGGGGTCCACGGTGAACGGGGTACGGGGTTCACGGTGGACCCCAAACCATCCTAAAACCATCCATAAACCACCTACGCGCAGGCGCGAGGCGGCGGGGGAGGTTGAAGGTTTAGAATTGGAGAAGATCTTGTTGGCCTATCCCAAGGACCGGGTCCGAGATCGACGAACCTGCCTGAAGCAAATTGCGGCGGCGGTGAAGGCGGGCGTTGAATCCGAGGATCTGCTGTTGGCAGTCAAAGCTTATGCCGCCGAAACCGAAAGCTACACACGCAGCAAGGTCTGCTTCTCAGACAACTGGTTCAAGGTGCGACGTTGGGAAAATGGGCTGGCCCAGATCCAGGCGGAGCGTGAGAAAACGCGAGAGGCCGAAGCCAAAGGCCGTATCAGCCTCGCTGACTGGATCCATGAGCGCCATCCGCTGTGCCGCCACATCACAAACCGGCAGATCGAGGACTTGATTGCCTCAAAACTGGTGACGCCTGAGCAGGTGCGCGCGGTAGGGCTATCGGCGTGAGAGCATTGGCGAAGTCTGTAATGCAGACCGCAATGCTCTCTATTTCTATGGTGTTCAGATCATAATTCGACCTTATGACTTGTGGATCATATTGACAATATATGACTTATGGATCATATGAGATCGCAGGAGAACCACCATGAATCACCTCGTTCGTACATCAAAAAACTTGGGCCACGCAATTCGTGAGGCTCGGAAGACCAAGAACCTGACCCAGAAGGAACTCGCCTCGATGAGCGGTGTCTGGCAGGAGACGATCTCCAAGATCGAGAACGGCAGCGGCGGAACCAAGTTGGAAACGCTATTCGATTTGATCGCGGCCCTGGATCTAGAGATCACGGTGACCGAGCGCAGCAAAGGCATATCAGACGGGCTAGAGGACATTTTCTGATATGGGTCGCAAGCGCAGCTACATACCGCTGAACGTTTTCCTGAACTCGCGGCTCGTGGGTCAATTGGTGCGCGAGTCCTCAGGCGGCGTCAGTTTCGCCTATGCACGTGATTGGCTCAGCTGGGAGCACCGGATGCCGGTTTCGTTGTCGTTGCCGTTGCAGGAAAACCGCTACAGTGGCGCACCTGTGATGGCCGTTTTTGACAACCTATTGCCCGACAGCGATCTCATCCGCCGAAGGGTCGCGGAACGTGTTGGGGCCGAGGGCGTGGATGCCTTCAGTTTGCTTTCACAAATTGGACGCGACTGTGTTGGAGCGCTTCAGTTTCTACCCGATGCGCAAGAGCCACAACCGATGTCTGAGTTAACTGGGGAACCTGTTGACGAGGCGCAGATTGAGGCAATCCTGAGCGACCTTGATCTCGCGCCTCTTGGTATTCGCCGAGAGAATGACTTCCGCATTTCAGTAGCGGGTGCACAGGAGAAAACGGCGCTGCTTCGTAAAGATGGTCAGTGGATTGAGCCAACGGGCACGACGCCAACCACGCACATCATCAAGCCGCAAATAGGCAGGCTACCCAACGGCATGGACCTGTCCGACAGTGTTGAAAATGAATACCTTTGTCTCAAGCTTATGGGGGCGTTTGGGCTTCGGGCAGCAAGTGTCGAGATGGCTCAATTCGGCGACAAGAAGGCCTTGGTTGTCGAGCGTTTTGATCGGCGCTGGACGTCTGACGGCCGTTTGATCCGTCTGCCGCAGGAAGATTGTTGCCAAGCGCTATCTGTTGTGCCCACGCAAAAGTACCAGAACGAAGGTGGCCCCGGGATCTCGGACATCATGGACCTTTTGTTGGGGAGCGATGCCCCCAACCAAGACCGATACGACTTTTTCAAAGCCAACGTTCTGTTCTGGCTGCTTGGCGCGACGGACGGACATGGAAAGAACTTCAGCGTTAGCCTTTTGCCCGGTGGGCGCTTCCGCATGACGCCGCTCTACGACGTTCTAACGGTGCAGCCGACCGTCGACGCGCGGCAGATCGAGCGAAAGTATTTCAAGCTCGCTATGAATTTCGGCAACTCGAACCACTACAAGGTCGCGGATATTGTAGGACGCCACATCGTGGAGACCGGCGTTCGATCGGGCTTATCCCGCGCAGTCGTGCAGGGCCTGTTCGAAGAACTACAGGAGACCTCACGCGGGATCTGTGAGGTCACGTTCAACCAGCTTCCTGCGGGTTTCCCAGAGGTGTTGCTTGCTTCGATCGACTGCGCGCTGAAGGCCAGGTTGCGCTTGTTGAATTAAAGTCGGTCGCGCTTGCCTGGTGCGATCCTCAATGCCGTGTTTTGTGATTGCCGAACATGAGCGGGCAGGCACGCAAGACGCGGTATGAGCACCGTTTCAACAAGCTCCCCGCCAACGCATCCCTCGCGCGGCAATTTTCGCGCTGACGCCCCCTTGCTGACCGCTTTGGCCATGTTCTTCGAAACACTCAAAGTGAGGGTAAAAAATGGCTATGTGTCCATTTGGCTGGGATTTGTATATGTGGCCGCTCAACCATTGTTTTCGAACCAATTGCGAACGAGGTCTCGCTCATAGACGCATCCGCAGATCGCATTGTCGGCTGGCGAGTCTCACGGTCTGCCAAAGCCGACTTTGTTCTTCCATCTCGGCAGATTTGTTTCACAAATCGCCTGCTGGGCAATAGATACTGTGGAGCAGGCACCTCACGATCGACGGTTTATTCAAAAAGGCGGCTTGATCCACCATTCGGACCGCGGCGGGCAATATTTGTCCATTCGGTATACCGCACGTTTGGCTAAAGTTGGCATTGAGCGATCAGTTGGTAGCGTCGGGGAATCGTATGGCAATGCCGTCCCAGAGCCGATTAACGGCCTGTACAAAACCAAACTGGTCTGTCGTCAAGGGCTCCGGCGCAACATGCAGGATCTGGAAATGGCCACGCTCGGCTGGGTCGGCTGGTGTAACGACAGGCGGCTGCGTGGACACATTGGGAGCATCCCGCCTGTCGAGGCCGAAGAGAATTATCATGCACAGCGTGACGTGCTCGATATGCTCGCTTGAAATGAAGCTACAGGTCTGCGGTGAAACTGGGGCGTTGCAGTCGGTCTGATTAGGTGGCTCTCGGCGGTGCGGATTGCATCCCTACATCCATAAATTCATCCAAAAACAGAGACATGAGTTCCACGCGCGAGGAGACGTTTGCCTTGCGAAAGATGTTATGGGAATGAACCTTGATCGTGCCAACGGTGCAATTGCGCAATTCAGCGATGTCTTTTGATGCAAGTCCGCGCATGAGCAAAAGCGCGATGTCGGATTCTGACGGGGTGAGGGACCAATCGTCGAACTGAGCGTGAACGTGACTGTCGAAATCGTTGCGTAGGGAATGGAGCGTTTCGCGTTGGCGAGCGTTCTTTGTCTTTAGATCGGTTATGTAGATGGACAAAAGAAGCATACCGAATCCGAGAGCGGTGACGGCGATGATTTCGAAAACAAGGTGGGAGAGGTCACCCAATTGGTAGCCGCGCCCGTCGTTGATGTGTTCCCGTAGATCGGCAATCACATCCTGAGTGAAGAAAAGTCCTGATACCCCCATGCCCCAGAAAATGATTGTCGCAAAGGTCGCATTTTCGAGTTTGTTTGTTGAATGCATCGGAGTGCCCTTTTTCATACGTATAAAGCTTAGGGTTAAACCTGCCCAAAACACCATAAACCATCGGTATAGAGGCAAAAGCGGCCTCAAATACACCATTAGCATATTTGGGGTGTGGGATGCGGTGGTTATGTTGATCTCATCAGCGGCACATCGCCTACGGTGCGTCGAAAATTTGGAGACTAGCTATGAAAACACTATCGCTTACGAGCATCGCGCTCGCTCTTTCGGTCACCGCAGCGTCTGCTCAGGACTATGTACAAGCTCAGATCGATAGCCTGTTCGCGCAGGGCTACACACACTTTTCCGTTCGCCGCGGGGTTCTGAATTCTTCGGTTGAGGCCTATTCGTCGACTGGTCTGGAAACCACTGTCGTGCTCAACAATTCGACCGGCGCAGTTGTGCGCCAGCGTGTTGAGACGAATGACGCAACTACGGTTGCCGGCACGATACAAAAGATCGAACAGAAGCACGTTGACGATGTAGATGGATCGGACGACGTTCTGGTCGAAGTTACGACCGCAACAGGCGACACGATTTTGGTCGAAGCAAATGAGATGCGCCGCGCACCACGAACGGGTAGCGATGATGTATACACGACCGTAACGACATCGACTGGCGAGACGGCTTACGTCGAAGTGGATGATCACAATTACAAGGACGACACCGATCATGTTGGTGGTTCTGATGATCGCTACGGGTCTGACAACAATGGTTACGAAGATCGCAGTCATGACAACGACGACGGTAATGACCATGATGGCCGTGATGACAACGACGACGGTAATGACCATGACGACCGTGATGACAACGACGACGGTGATGACGATCATGGCTCTGATCACGACGACTAATCGTCGCTTGAGACCATCGCTGCAGGGCGGTACATCTGCTGTGCATTTAAAATGTCCCATCATGCAAAATTTGCGTCATGTTCAAGTTGGGAGGCAAAAGCTGCGTTGGCAGGGCCTCCAGCATCGCCTTGCCAGTTCGGGGTCTCTCGAGCTGGCTGGCGTATTGGGGCATCGTCACGATGATCGCGTTCTGTTTGTGCGCGGTCGCAAGCCAGTTGCTGAGCCGGTTTGAGAAGTCCGGATTGTCAAGTTCTTTGCAGGCCTCATAGATGATGATCAGCGTAGGTATAAGTTCTTCAATCACGCGTTCCATCCGCCGACATAGGTATGACAGGACCGCAATGCGCTCTTTCTCGCTTTCACTGTCGAGAATGCCGGTCAGGTCGAACCCGACGACATCACCATCGAGCGAGAAAGTATTCTCGGGGCTTGGACCGAAAATCCAGCCATAGCGACCAGCTGCGGTCCATTCCTGTATCCACTCAACGAGATCAGAAAGAAGGCGCAGGACTTTCTGGTCCGGGGGCAGGTCGGCGCAAAGCCCATCCAGACTGAGCCCTTCGGTCACCCGCTCGGCCAGCCCCAGCTAACCAAACGATATTCGCAATATCGGCTCTGCCAGTGAATTAGAATGCAAGACCCGCGATTAGGCCAATCACGGCCAGAAGCAGAAATGCGGTCTTGAAGCGATCGGTACGGGTCTGGTCCATGCGGCTTATCTCCCCTCTGATGGAGTCATCGCCGCGGGCTCTTCGGAAAAAAGTCGGCCGACTCCGACGCCCCTTGCGTTGTCGTTATCGTCACGCAGGAGGAACAGCGCGTCGAGCCCGTGTTTTCTTGCGAGTGCCGCGCCCCTCTCTGGGCCAAGCACCATGAACGCCGTTGCCCAGGCATCGGCTTCGGCACAGCTGCTGGCAACAACGGTGACGGAAGCAGGCGGCACGATCAGCGGTGCGCCGCGCCTCGGATCCATGGTGTGCGATAGGCGTCGTCCCTGAACCTCGACCCAGTGTCGGTAATCGCCGGAGGTAGCGACAGCGGCGTCTTGCAACGCGAGGATCGAATGCGGCGTCCTGCGTTCGGTGTCTGGCGCTTCCACGGCGATCGTCCACGGCTCGAAGTCCGGCCGAAGGCCTGTCGCGCGCATCTCCCCATCTATCCCGACCAGGGCGTGGTCGATTCCGTGGTCGCGTAGCGTCTCGGCCAACCGGTCCACGCCATAGCCCTTCGCGATGCCGTTCAGGTCAAGCGCGGTGGGCGCGGATTTACGGACATGGTCGTCGTCAAACTCTAGAACCTCATGCGCCGCGCGGCGCGGGGCTTTCATTGCCGCTCGTATCCCATCGGGTGCGGCGGCCTCCGGCCCGAAGCCCCAAGCAGCGACAGCGTCGCCCATGCCGATGTCGAAGGCCCCGTCCGAGGCGCGGCCTATCTCGAGGCCAAGGCGGAGGACGTGCCCAAGGCGCGAGGGGAAAGCCACCCAATCGCCCACCGGTGCTGCGTTGAGCCGCATCAGATCGCTATCGGGCTTCCAGGTCGACATCTGTCCATCCACTTCTTCCACAGCCGCTTGCAGTGCCACGCGGATCGGGTCGGGGTCGACGCTCGGTTCGGCGTAGAATAGAGCCGACCAACGGGTGCCCATCGTGGGGCCGTTAAGGGCGATGCGCGCGCGCTCAATAGACATCTTCAATGTATCGCCCCTCCGCCTTCAAAACCGCCGGCGTGAGCCCGGTCGGTGCCAGAATCTCGCCCAGCGCATCGGCCACGCCCGCCGCCATGTCGCGTCCGCCGCAAACCATCACGCGTGCGCCATTGCAAACAAGGTCCGCAACCTGAGTGGCCTCGCCCCGCAGCGCATCCTGTACGTAGTGGGGGCGCGCCCCGCGCGAGACGGCCGTGATCAGGCGGGTCAGACGACCGTCCTGCTGCCAGGCCGAAAAGTCCTCGACGTAGAAGAAGTCGCTGTCGGGATGGCGGATGCCGAAGAACAGGTGGATCGGCCTGCCGCGTCCGTTGTTGCGCACGAAGCCCGCAAGCGGTCCGATGCCGGTCCCCGCGCCGATCAGGATCAGAGGCACGCGGCTCGGGCCCGGCTTGAAACCGGGGTTGTGGCGGAGAAAGGCGGTCATCGTTTCACCCGGCTCCAGCGCGATGAGCTGGCCCGAACAGAGGCCGCCGGCGTGCTTTTTCACGACGATTTCGATGAACCCTTGGCGGCGCGCGGAGGCGAGTGAGTAGAGTCGCGGAACGGCGCTGCCTTCGGGCACGATGCCGATAAGGTCGCCTGCCGTGAATCGGGCGAACCCAGAGCCTGTCAACCGCTGCCAGAGCGAGACGCGCGGCACGGCGAAGCGGAGGATCGCTGTCGGGGCCTGTACCTCAGCGCCGTAGTCCCGGCGCGAGACGAGTGTCAGCGTCTTTGTCGTGGGTAGCACGGGCTCGTGCGACAATTCCAGTGGTATCCCGAGCACCTCGCCGAGTGCACGGCCCCAGCGTGCGAAGTCCTGCGGGGACTGGCGGTTGATGGTGTCGAGGGGCAGGAGTGCGGGCCAACCCTTCGCCTTCGCTGCCGACGTGACGGCCTCGGCGAAGGCGCAATAGTTCGGAAAGCTGCGGTCGCCGAAGCCAAGCACGGCCAGAGGTATTTCTGGGGCGCGTTCCGACGCGTTCAGCCAGTCGAGGAACCCCTTGGCCGAGGCAGGCGCCGTACCGTCGCCGTAGGTCGCGGCAAGCAGGATGATCCGCTCGGCCCTTTTGTAGCGCTCGGGCGCGAACCCCGACATCGGGCCGACATGGACGCTCTGCCCGGCCTTTGTCAGCGCGGCGTGAAGCGTTGCAGCGAAACCCCAAGTGCTGCCGCCCTCGCTGCCGACGAGCAGGATCGTTTCGGCACCCGCTGCTGGCTGGTTGTTCCGGATGCGCGGTCGCCCCCTCCGCCCGGCGAGCCAGATCTGGACGCCGGTTGCACCCATCGCCGGCACGCCTAGCGCCATGAGACCGAGCACGAGACCGAGTGTCGCCGCGCCCTGTCCTGTGTGGAGCATGTAGACGGTTTCCGAAACACGTTCCCACACGGTCAGGTCGGCCCAGGCCAGGAGGGCTCCGTCGCCCTGATCGAGATATCCGGTGCCCCGGTCGGTCTTGAGCGTAAAGACGTCCGCGGCGTCCTCGGGATAGGGAAAGCTCAGCGCGCGCAGGTCTGCGACTGGTGTTTCGCTCAGACCGGCAAGGCGGTCGAGTGCAATACCCGTCCCATTGCTCACAGCGGCCGGAAAGGCCGGCGGCGATCCGCCATCGGGAAGCAGCTCGAAGGTAGACGCCGTCATCCACAAAGCCGTAGCCGACGAGAGTAGAAGGCCAACGACTGCGATCCGAGCGATCTCGACATGCAGCCGTCCAGCGAGCGGGCCGCGCAGAGGCGCGAACCAATGCCGCCAGCCCCCCGCACGCCGGGCGACCAGCGCCGCACCTGAAAGCGAGAGGACCAGCATCGCCGCCGCTCCGGCGGCCATTGCCATGCGCCCGCCGTCACCAAGGAACAGTGATCGGTGCAGGTTGGTGAGCCAGCGCTCAACTTGATTGGGATCAGCAGAGGCCACGCCTTCCCCCGTTGCAGGGTCGATCACGGCTGCTCCTGGCTTACCTTGATCGAACCAGTAAGCGGTGATCCGTCCCGATGGCGACCTGCGGATCTGCTCGACACCCGGATAGACCAACTGGATACGGTCCGCGAGAGTGGCGACCGTCAGTTTGGTCTCTGCCTGCGGCGCGGCAAGCCGCTCGGCCGCAGGAAAGACAGACAGCGCCGCGCCACTCAAGCTGAGGATAGTGACGAGCAGGAGGGCCAGCAGACCCGGCCAGCGATGGAGTGCACGGATCATGGCCCCGCTCCTCACATGTCGTAGACGAAGCTGGCGACGTAGCGGCGCCCGCGTGTGGTCACGCCCGCGCCATCGGTCGTAAGCGGCACCGCCACCTCGTTCGGACTGTCGCGCATATCCTCGACAGCTGCATCGATGTGAAGCTTATAGCCCGCATCGAACAGCGCGTCGGCCAAGTCGAGCGTGATCTTGAGCTTGCGACCCGCGCCGACGCTGGCCCCGGTGATGCCGTTGACCTGCGCGGTGTCCCCGCCCGTGGCGCGGTGCCAGTCACTCAGATGCTTGTAGTATTTGGACTTGCCGCCAGCCATCCAGAGACTGCCGACATATGCGCCCGAGGCGTCGGTGACGTAGAGCGCAAGATAGGCGCCGTCGCCGCCGTAATTGTTGAGGGCCGTGGTGAGCGTGACCGGCCTGGCCATCGCGAGGCCAGGAAGTGTCAGCGCTGTGGTGAGCGCGAGCGTTTTGAGAAGCGATTTCATTGGATGTATCCTTGTTCGGAGAGGGGCTGCGAAGCGGTTCAGTTCACCTGAACTTGCGGCGGTGCGCCGTTGCCGAAGAGGCCGTTTTGCGGCGGTGCGACGGAACCGGCGGGGGCGGAATTGCGAGCACCACTGCGGTCGTCGTCATCATCCTCGTAGTCCATCTCGACGATCTGCAGCGTCGCCGGATCGAGCTTCACCTCGAATTCGCGGCCATCCTGGTCTCGGCCTTCGATTTCGTAGCAGCCGTCGTCGCTCTCGAAGTCGCGCACCGTCCAACCGCTCTGTTCGGCCATCTCCATCGCGGCCTCGCGCGGCTGCCACTGGTCACGGGGCGCATCGCAATCATCGTCGTCGGCCAGCGCAGCGCCGGCGGGCAAAAGTGCGATCAGGGCAAAGGCGGTAAGGGTCTTTTTCATGGCAGGGTCTCCTTTCGTCTGCTCACACCAATCTGGCGCCCCGACCTGAGGGCATCCTGACGCCCCAGCGATTCCTGCTTCAGCTTGCTGTCAGGAAATAAAATGGCCCCGCCGATCAGGGCGGGGCCAGGTTCGGCCGATGGAACGATCGGCTTTGGGGGGACTCCTCCGGTCAGGCGACGTCGCCTGGCTCGGGCGCACGTTTGGTACCGGTAACCATGGCTCGGGCAAGGTTTTCACGATGCCGGAACGAGGCCAAGACCACGCCGCCGACATGGACGGCAATCAGCAGAAGCATCAGATTGGCGAGGGTTTCGTGTACCTCTCCCAGCGCGCTTTCGCCGCCTTCACCATGTTCCGCGCGTTCGTCGCCATCGTCGTCAGCCCAGGCGGGCGCTACGATTTGCGGAAAATCAGGCAGCATTGTCATGCGGGTTTCATCCTCCATCAGCCAGCCCGTGAAAGCGGTTCCCGACAGGGTGATCAGTAGTGCGACGATCATCGCTGCACCCGCGGGGTTGTGGCCAAGATAACGGCGCTCACGACCACTGACCATGTCGCCGAGATAACGGACTGTCGCCGACGGCCCTTTCATAAACTGGGCAAAGCGGGCGTAACGGCTGCCGGCAAACCCCCAGATCAGACGGAAAGCCACCAGCCCTGCAACTATGTATCCCGCCACTTCATGTACCGTCGATAGCTCTTCAGCACTCAGGTATGCCGCTGCGAAGGCCGCTACGAGCCCCCAATGGAACATTCGCACTAGCGGATCCCAGACACGGATTGTACTTTCGGCACCGTGTCGTCCATCCTCGCGTTCAGTCGCGTAGGTTTCAGTCATTGTGGTCCTCCTCCTCCTCTTCTTCTTCGTACTCGAATTCAATGATTTGCAGATTTGATGGATGCACCGTCACCTCGATCCGGCGGCCCTCGGCGTCGCGCCCATCAATCTCGTAGCAGCCGTCGTCGATCTTGATGCGGCGCACCGTCCAGCCGTTCTCCTCGGCCAGTAGGGTGATACTTTCGCGCGGCTCCCAATCGGCCATTGGAACAAAGCAATCATCGTCCGCCAGTGCGCAGCTGGCTGGGAAAACCGCGAGAACGCTAATAATTATCAATGTCTTCTTCATGGGCCAAACTCCTCATGGGGCGTGTCTCGATGCAATATATGCGCTACCAAGCTGACGGCAGCCTGAATAACTGTATCTGCGCACGTCAGCTTTACGTAAGTCGCAACTGCCAAAAAAATGGTCCAGGAAAAAAGGAAAGGACAGATATGCGTATCCTGCTGATCGAGGACGACACGGTGCTGGGAGCAGCAGTGCGCGACCAGATTGCCGCCGATGGCCAGTCCGTTGACTGGGTCACACGCCTCGATACCGCCGGCGATGCGGTGAGGGCAACGTCCTATGACCTAATCCTTCTCGATTTGATGCTTCCGGACGGCCGCGGCATTGGCTTCCTTAAAAGCCTGCGCGCGCGGGGGGATGTGACTCCGGTCATCATCCTCACAGCGCTCGACCAGGTGTCGGATCGAATCGACGGGCTGAACGCGGGCGCCGACGACTACCTCGTGAAGCCTTTCGACCTGGCCGAACTGTCGGCCAGGATCGGGTCGGTCGCTCGGCGTTATAGCGGCAACCCAAACCCCCTTGTCACTCTTGGATCGCTCAACATCGACTTGGCCGGGCGCAGCGTGCACCGCGACGGCAAGCCGGTTGCGTTGACCGCTCGCGAATGGGCACTGTTCGACGCCTTCCTTGCCCGCCCTAGCCATTTGCTGTCCAAGGCCCAGCTGGAGGATAGGCTCTACGCCTTCGACGCCGAGGTGGAGAGCAATACAATCGAGGTCCATGTAAGCCGCCTGCGCAAGAAGCTTGGGAGTGCAGTCATCGAGACCGAGCGCGGCATGGGCTATCGGCTGGGTAAGCCGTGAGGCTTCCGCGCAGCCTGCAGACCCGGCTGGCCCTGTCGGTCGGTCTCGTACTGACGGCGCTGTGGCTGTTGGCTGCAACCGTCACCGCCGTAATTGTCCGGGGCGAGCTTGACGAAGTCTTTGACACTGCCCTGCGCGAAACGGCGGAGCGCATCCTTCCGTTGGCCGTGATCGACATCGTCGGGCGGGAAGATCAAGTGGTGAGTCAGCGGCTTGCCTCGATTCGGGAGCATGACGAACTTTTCACCTATCTCGTAAGGGATGCCGAAGGCCGGATTCTGCTGCAATCCCATGCAGCCGATCCCGCCGTGTTCCCGCGGTACGACGGGCCGGGGTTTCAGCAAACAGCCTCCCATCGCCTCTACGGCGATGCGGCGCTTCAGGGAACGGTCAGTATCACCGTGGCCGAGCCATTGGCCCATCGCGCATCGGTCGCCCGAGAAATCCAGATGGGTCTCGGCCTGCCGCTGCTGGTCATGCTGCCCGTAGTGCTTCTGGCCATCATCCTGGCCGTTCGCTTCAGCCTCGAGCCACTGCGCAGGTTCCGCACGAGGCTCGAGGCACGCGGCGCCCGCGACCTGTCAGCGGTTCCTGCGGATGACCTGCCGACTGAGATCGACCCCTTGGCCGGCACGCTCAACGGCCTTATGCGCCGGTTGCGCGAGGCTTTCGAGGCCGAGCGCAGCTTTGCTGCGAATGCCGCGCACGAACTTCGCACGCCGCTCGCGGGTGCTATTGCGCAGGCACAGCGGCTTCGGTCGGAAACACAGGATCCGGCCACAGAAGCACGGGCCGCCGAGATCGAGGCAACGCTGAAGCGCCTGACCCGGCTCTCCGAACGCCTAATGCAGCTTGCGCGTGCGGAAGGCGGGCGCTTGCGAGTGGACCGAAGCGCTGACCTTCGCGCCGTCGCCCGTATCGTAGTGGACGATCTCGGCCGCGTGGGCGCGCCAGGTCGGATCGCGCTTTCACTGCCAGACGCGGCGGTCATGTCGGACATCGATCCCGATGCCTTTGCCATCTTGTGCCGAAATCTCGTGGAGAACGCCTTGCGCCACGGGGCGGCGGATGTTCCGATCGACGTAAACCTGACGGAAAATGGCCAACTGATCGTAGCGAATGACGGTCCCGTCCTGCCGCGCGAAACCCTTGACCGTCTGACCGCGCGCTTCGAGCGTGCGAACGCAAGCAATGACGGCAACGGACTCGGCCTCGCGATTGTTGCCGCCATAGCTGACCGGATCGAAAGCCCGTTGATCTTGGAATCGCCGCGTCGGGGGGACACATCCGGTTTCCAGGCATCAATCCAGATGCCCACAGACAATCTTGCGAGAGGCACAGCGCTAAACGCCGAACGGCTAGCTTAACATCAACTGCTTCGTGCCTGTTCCTGCGCCATAGCATAATTTCCCTTGCCGCCGAGCCAACCGAGAACAGTGATGATCCAGTTCGGATCGATGAGTGGGCGAGCCATGTCGAGGTCAAGTTACCCGACGCTTCGTGACAACCCGTTGATCGGTAGGATGTGCTTGATCGTACAGCCGATGGCTGCTCCAAACGGAATACAGGCAGTTTTTGCAATCTTATAATGCTGAATTAATTGTGGCTAAATGCCACAACAGGGCTGCCTGTATGATGCTGGCAAGAAATAGGGGTGATTACTTCACATGGGCCGACCGCGCGCACCACGGCACCAACGACTGACGCAAAACCAGCGTTTTGCCATCGTGCGTAAGCGTGCTGAGGGGGTGCTAATCGAGGATCTGGCCCGCGAATTTGGCGTCACGACCCGCGAGAGACACGGGCGCTGTAGAATTCGTCGTTGAAGTGTTGACCAATAAAATCGCCGTCTGGCGGGTCTCCATATTACACCACCATAGTTCCCCTTAAATGCGTTGGATCAAGCACCTTATGAACAGCGTCCTGCTGACACTCTGATCCATCGCTGCAACCGCTTGAATTCGCCCTATATGTTTCCAATCCAATACACCGACAAGGCCGCCAGATGCTGGGCTGAAACCCAGTAAAGGCACGGCCGGTGAAGCGCCTGACAATGCATTGGTTGAGACGAAGATTGGCCCTCCAAAGCACTAAGCCATTTACATAGTGGGGCCATCGAGGCCAGCCGATGCAGGTGAATGGGAAGCATTGAAATAGGATGACTGCTTTGACGACCGGCGCATGCTCGAACCCATTGGCCCCATAACGCTAGCCGGAGCTTGTGCGGCCCCTGCGCTTCGAGGTCATGGCCGAAAAATCCATGATAGCAAAGTGATTGATGCGTTTGTGGGTTGGCAAGAACCGGCGAAAGCCATCGCCGACAAAGGGGCGATGGCGGTCATTTCTTCAAAATCCAATGCCAAAATGCGCATTCCTCATAATCGTGATCTCTACGCCATGCTCAACTTGGTCGAGTGGTTCTTTTTGCAAAATGAAAGACATGCGAAGGCTTACAAAACCTACGAAAAATCAAATGAAATGACCTCGCCATTGTCCACCTCTTCGCGATCAAGCTTTAGCTGAATAAAGTCTACACCCTAGACTGAAGCGCTATAGTCAATGCTGAGCGTTTCGACGATTTTGTCTAGGGCTTCGAGCATGTTTAGTGTCTGAGACAGCGGTCGGCAATCGGTCTGGGTTTTGCCCTCCGCGATGCAACGGGCCACTTCGGCGGCCTCATAGAACAGCCCTTCGAAATGCCGCCCGCGCGGCTCGTTGTAGTCAAGCACGATCGAGCCGTCCGCGGACAGAATCCGGAACGGTCCGGGTAGGTTGAACTCCGATCTGAATTGGACCGTGCCCAATGTGCCGACAATCGCGGCATTGGTTGGGGTGAGCCCGTAGAGCGTGGTGGCAAGAGTGGCTTGATTGCCCGACATGTTTTCCATCACCAATGAAATCTGACCGTGCACGCCGCTTTGATCCATCTGCTTGAGCCCCGCCATCCGTGTCGGCACCCCCATCAGCTTGGTGATTAGCGAAAGCGGATAGGTGCCCAGATCAAGCAATGGCCCACCTGCAAGTTTGGGTTCAAAAATACGATGGTCGCGGGCGAAATATTCGCCGTATTCGGTATGGATAGACTTGATCTCGCCAAGGCATCCGCTATCGAAAACCTGCTGCAACACGTCGAATTTTGGTAGGAAATAGGTCCAGAGAGCCTCCGCTAAAAACAGCCGCTTGGTCTGAGCCAGACCGGCCAGCTCTTTGCCCTGCGCATAAGTCATCGTCATCGGCTTTTCGACGAGCACATGTTTACCCGCTTCCAAGGCCAGTTTGACATGGGCGAAGTGCATGTTATGCGGCGTGGTCACGTAGATCACATCGACATCCGGATCGCAGACCAAAGCCTCATAGCTGGCATGGGCAATCGCAATATTCCATTCTTCGGCAAAGCTCTCGGCCTTCTCGCGGGAGCGCGATCCGACGGCGTGAAAGACTTGCAGTGTATGGGCGCGGGTCGAGGCGATGAACTGTCTGGCAATCCAACCTGACCCAAGCACGCCCCATCTTAGCGGTGGGGCGTCCATTGGATCGGGAATGCGCGAGGCGGGAAGGGTGCTTGGAAAAGGCATCAAACGGTCTCCCATGTTTTGGTGTCGAGTGAACGTTCCATAGCTTCGACAATACGCTGATTTGTTAGGCCAAAGCCAAAGTCGGGGGTGCACGGCCCGTCCGAGCAGATGCCATCAATCAAGTCGCGAATCTCAATGACCTTGACGTCAAAGTATCCAAGCCCGCCTCCGGCAAAGTCGAATGGAAAAAATGCAGAAAATTGGGGCACCTGACTGCCCGCGAGTAGGGTTTTGAAACCACGATCGCGCTTGTCGTCGTCATAGCGGGCGAGTTTGATCTCGTTGAACCGCTCGCCGTCCATGATGATTGTGCCCGTGGTCCCAGAAACCTCCCAGTAGATGCCGAAGACCTTGCCCGCGCTGATGCGGCTTGCCTCGATGGTGCCGCCCGCGCCCGAGGCAAAGCGGATCATGGTCTGGATCTGATCCTCATTTTCTACCGCGCGGCGGGGCGCATTCTCGGCGGCTTTGGCACTATAGCCCGATTGACCCTGCGGCTCGGGGCGGGTCGGGAAATAGGTCTGGGTCTGCGCAATGGTTTCGGTGATGTCGCCCATCAGATACTGGGCTACGGAAATGACATGGGAGCCGAGATCTCCCAAAGCGCCCGATCCCGCCTGTTCGCGCGCGCAACGCCAAGAAAAAGGCAGGTCGGGATCATTGAAGAACCCTTGATCAAACCATCCGCGAAAGCGCGTCGGCGTGCCGATCTCTCCGCGTTCGATGATCTGTTTGGCCAGCATCGCGGCAGGTGTCTTCACGTTGTTGAAAGCGACCATGGTCTTTACGCCAGCTTTTTGCGCGGCGGTGGTCATGGCCTCGGCCTGTGCTACGGTGACGGACAGCGGCTTTTCGCAATAGACGTGCTTGCCCGCCTCAATCGCCGCCATGGCCATGTCGAAGTGCAGGAAATTGGGCGAGGTGATGTCGACCACGTCTACTTGGGGGTCGGCAACAAGGGTGCGCCAGTCCCCCGTTGCTTTTTCGAAACCGAAGCGCGCGGCGGCCTTGTCGGCAAGCGCATGTGTCGCATCCGCCAGCATATAGAGGCGCGGCTTGGCGGGCAGATCTGGATAGAGCATTTCGGCGCGGCGGAAGGCGTCGGCGTGGGCTTGGCCCATAAAGCCCGATCCGATCAGGCCGATGTTGAGGGTCTTTGTCATGTGTGTCTCACGAATCTTGGAATGCGGAAAGGATGGCGTTTCGGCCGCGCGTGACGGCGGCGAGTGGCGGGGCCTTTTCGGGGTCCTGTTCGGCCTCAATCACCAGCCAGCCCCTATAGCCGCTTTCGCGGACGAAGCGGGTGAGCGGGGCAAAGTCTAGGCAACCATCCCCCGGAACAGTGAACATGCCTGCGCGCACCCCGCCGTTGAAACTCAGATCGCCCGCACGGACCGCGGCCATTACGTCGCGTCGCACGTCCTTTAGGTGGATATGGGTTATGCGATCCGCGAAGCCGTCGATCAAATCGGTGTACTCGAACCCAGCTGCTGCGGCATGGCCTGTGTCGAGCAATAGACCGACCTGTGTCCCGCACGCGGACATAAGCGCCTGAATTTCCGGCAGGGTTTCGGCGACCATCATCAGGTGGTGATGATAGGCCAGTTTAAGCCCGTACGTGTCACGTAGATGGATCGCAAACGCGGTCAGGCGCAGAGCATATGCGGCAATCGCGGCGCGCGGCATTAGCGTGCGGGTGGACATACCCACATCGAGCGGGGCGTCCCCCGTCATCATCGCCACCTCGCCATAGACCAGCACAGAGCAGCCCATGTCCCGCAAAAGGCTGGCATGTGCGTGCACGGCATGGATTTCCGCGTCGAGCGAGCGCTCAGCCAACTCCCCCGAATACCAACCCGAAACAAGCGAGAGATCATGCGCAGCGAGCCGTGGGCGAAGGTTTTTTGCATCGCGCGGGAATTTGCGACCCAGTTCGACGCCCGCGTAGCCCGCCTGCGCGGCCTCCGTCAAGCAGGTTTCGACGGGGATATCAGCGCCGAGATCATGCAGAACATCATTGCTCCACGACAGTGGGCTAACGCCGAGATGGACGCCTTGGGGTAGGGCGGTCATGCGGCACCTCCCTGCGGTGTCCAATCCGCGCCGAAGGCAACGGGCACTCCCGTTTGGTAGGATTGGAGTGCGGCCTCCACGAGGCGTTGCGCCTCATAGCCATCACGAATACCCGCTAAAGGTGCCTTGCCGTTTTCCAACAGGTCTACGAAAGCTTCCATTTCGGCGGCATAGGCCTGCCGGAAGCGTTCGATAAAGTAGTTTTCGGGTGCGGCCAAGCGTTTGCCGTCTGCGGACGAGACAGTCATATGGGTCTGGGTCTGGTTTTCAACGTTCAACACCTCGCGCGCGCAGAGTGCTTCCAGACGTTGGTCGTAGCCCATCGGGCCACGGCGGCATGCGGTGATATTGGCCATGCGGCCCGACACCGTGGTGAGGGTAACCATGAGCGTATCCACATCCCCTGCGACACCAATTTCATCGCTGATCAGGCATGCGCCGACCGCGTAGACGGTGGCAATTTCTTCGGCCAGCAGGAAGCGGGCCATGTCTGCATCGTGGATTGTGCTGTCGCGGAACATACCGCCCGAGGTTTCCACATACGAGCGCGGGGGCGGGGACGGGTCACGCGAGAACATTGTGAGCTGTTCCAGCGAGCCCGACATTCCAGAAGCAATACGAGCGTGCACTGCGCGAAAACTGGCGTCATAGCGGCGCTGGAACCCCATCATACAAGGAATTCCTGAGGCCTCCACGGCCTCCATAACTTGCTGGGTTAGCGCAAAGTCGAGGCTGATCGGTTTCTCGCAGAACACCGCTTTGCCTGCCTTGGCGGCGCGCATTAGTAGATCACCGTGACTATTGGTTGAGCTGGCGATCAAGATGCCGTCGATGGACGGGTCGTCAAAAACGGTGTCCGTATTAGTGATATTTGCTCCTGTATGCGCGGCCAATTCCGTGCGGGCAGGGGTGTCGACCGGATCTACGAGATAGATAAGTGCAACGCCCAGTTGCGCGGCGGCATTGGTTGCGTGAACCTGCCCTATACGCCCCGCGCCGAAACAAGCCAGTTTTTTCATGATAGTCCTCCATTCGCCCTGTCGGCGATGATGTAAGTTTACAAAATCGGGGGCGGTCGTGCTAAGGATGTTTTGATGAAATATCTTCAAGCGGAGGCGAAATGGTATCCAAGGTGACAGCAGCAGACGTGGCGCGGGAGGCGGGGGTGTCGCCCGCCACGGTGGACCGTGTGCTCAACAATCGAGGCGGCGTTGTCACGGATAAGGAACGGCGCGTTATTGCGGCAGCAAAGCGGTTGAAGCTGGACCGGGCGTTGGATTTGAGGGCAGCGCGGACTTTGCGGGTGGCCGCGATTTTACAGTCCGACGAGAACCCGTTTCACGCTTCACTCGCCCGCGCCTTTTCGGATCAGAACCGTGGGGTAAATCCGTTCAACATCCAAACGCGGGTCTTCATTGCGGATCCTTCGGATCCGTTGAAGGTCTATCAAACGATACAACGTGCGATTGCGGCTCATGATGCGATTATCACCTGTTTGCCCGACGAAGATCCCATTGCCGTTGAACTCGACCGATTTGCGGAAGGAGGAAAGCCTGTCATTGCCTTGGCCACGGACATCCGCGCCGAGCGTGCGATATATGTCGGGCCGGACGACTATACGGGCGGGCGCATCGCAGGCGATCTTATGGGGCGGTTTGTCGGGCCTCGGGGTGGAGACCTGATGCTGATTGGTGGCCTTTGGTCGATGATCGGACAGGCCGAGCGTCGACGTGGGTTCGAGGATGTACTGGCGCAGCGCTACCCAGCGTGTCGGCTCGTTCAAGCTGTAGAGAGCTATGAGAGGGGCGAAAGGGCAGGCGAGCTTGCGATGCAAGCGCTTGCGTCGCAAAAAGGGATCGTTGGCATCTACAACGCCTCGGCAGGAGGCGTCAAAGTTGCCGAAGCCATCAAGCGTGCAGAGCGCAGTGATGTCGTTTTTATTACCCATGAGTTGACCGAACACAGGCGGGCATTGTTGAAGGCGGGCCAGATCGATGCGGTGCTTGATCAAGAACCCGTTCTGGAGGTTGAAACGGCACTCTGTGTGATCGCGCATCACTACGGACGGCGCGACGGCATCGTGGATTACAGGACGCCGATCCGCGTGCATTTGCGCGAAACGTAAGGAAGGGTCTTGCTACTCTGCGATGTACTTTGCATCCTATGATGTAAATACACCATAGGAGCTCGTTATGGCCAATCGCCCGACAATCAAGGACATCGCCCGAGAGGCAGGGGTCGGTCCTGCAACTGTGGACCGCGTGCTCAACGGGCGCGGCACGGTCCGCGAAGAAACGGTGCGCAAAGTGGCCATGGCGGCGCATAAGGTTGGATATCACGCTTCTGCCCTTTTTGACCGAAGGCTAGACTCTTCGGTTCCACAGATGACTTTTGGAATTGTGCTTCACAAAGGGAAGCAGGAATTCTATCAGAATTTCGCCGCCGAAATTGAGCAGGCCGTTTCTGAGCGCAGTGATATTCGCGGGCGGGCTGTAATTCGGTTTTCAAGTGCGCAAACGCCTGAGGCCTTCCTAGATGAAATCCATGCGATCGCACCCAAGGTGGATGCTTTGGCCAGTTCGGCCGTCAATCATCAGAACATTACGCAAGAGGTTCAACGGCTCAAAGAGAGAGGAATCCCCACCTTCGCCTTGCTCAACGACTTTGCCCAAGGCGTTCGTGAAAACTATCTTGGCCTTAACAACATGCAGGTTGGGCGTTTAGCGGGGTGGATGGCCTCGACTGCCGCGCGCGCAAACGGTAAGTTCGGTGTTTTTGTCGGAGGCAATCGCTGGCACGGTCACGAGCTACGCGAGACGGGATTTCGCAGCTTCGTGCGGGACAGTGCTCCGAACTTCACGGTGCTCGATTCATTGGTGAATCTCGAGACGCGGCAGTTGACTTATGAAGCGACTTTGGAACTGCTGGTCCGTCACCCTGATCTGCGTGGGCTCTATGTGGCGGGAGGTGGCATGGAAGGCGCGATTGCTGCGCTTCGTGAAACAGTTCGGCCTCACGACGTGGCTCTGGTGGTCAATGAGTTAACAGAAGACAGCCGTGCAGCACTTGCCGACGGCTATGTGACCATGGTGATCTCAACGCCGTTGCGGCAACTGTGTGTTGAGCTGGTGGAAATGATGGTGAACGCAGTAAAAAATGGCGGTGCGGCTGTGCCAGGACAAGCATTTTTACAGCCGCAGCTCTATCTGCCTGAGTCCATTTAGTGATGTTTTTACATCAAAATTAGCCCCATAGTCACATCATGAATGATGTGATATTGAGCGCCCTCCGTTGACCCGAAGCGCGAAATGGGATCAACCTTCTGCCAGCCGAGACATGAAGACATGAGTTCGGCTGGGAGGATCATTTCATCCGAGCTTATAAATTTGCGGCGACGGTTCATCCCGTTTTTCGCAATTTGATCTCTTCGCCCAATGGGCGAGGGCTGGGTGAGGTTTGCCTTCCTACCAAAAAAAACTGCTTCGCGTCGAGGAGGTCGCGCAGCGGAAAGTGACGCTAACACGGGTCACTCCGGCCTAACAATTCAAACGCCGACGCGCCGGACGTCGGACTTGGGAGGAAACTCAATGAAAAAGACTATTATCGCGGCAGGTGTCGCTACCATGCTTGCCTCAAGCGCGTCCGCCGCGTCTATCGGTGTCTCCATGGCGCTGTTCGACGACAACTTCTTGACTGTTCTGCGCAACGGTATGATCGAGATGGCCGACGGTATGGACGGTGTAGACATTCAGGTCGAAGACGCTCAGAACGACGTGGCCAAACAGCTCGACCAAATCAACAACTTTGTTGCATCCGGTGTTGACGCGATCATCGTAAACCCTGTCGACACCTCCGCCACGCAGGCCATGACCGCCGCTGCTGAAGCCGCTGGCGTGCCGCTCGTCTACGTCAACCGTCAACCGATCAACGTCGATATGCTGCCCGACAACCAAGCTTTCGTTGCGTCCAACGAAATCGAATCCGGTACGTTGGAAACCTTCGAAATCTGCAAGAACCTGCGTGCTGCTGGCAAAGGCGGCGGTGCTCGTGCCTACGTGATGATGGGTGAGCTGTCCAACCAAGCGGCCGTTCAGCGCACCAAAGACATCGAAGACGTTCTTTCCATGGATATGTGCTCCTTCATCGAAGTCGTCGATCAGCAGACCGCAAACTGGTCCCGTGATGAAGCTCAGGATCTCATGACCAACTGGTTGTCCTCTGGTGAACCCTTCGACGCGCTGATCGCCAACAACGACGAAATGGCCATCGGCGCCATTCAGGCAATGAAAGCAGCGGGCATCGATATGGATTCCGTCGAGGTGGGCGGAGTTGACGCGACCGCAGACGCTCTCGCCGCAATGGCCGCAGGTGATCTCGACGTCACTGTGTTCCAGAACGCAGCAGGTCAGGGCGCAGGCGCTCTGGATGCCGCACTGAAACTGGCTGCTGGCGAAGATGTTGACCAGAAAGTCTACGTGCCGTTCGAGCTAGTGACACCCGCCAACCTCGGTGACTACACGAAGTAATCAGACACCCGTCTGGACGTGAAAACAGTGAAGCGGAGCGCAAGTGCCGCTTCACCTTACGCGCCTGTAACGGCGTGCCGAAATCTGGGAGCAAGATATGTCGAAAACATTGCACGGCGTAGGGGGATTGACCTTCGACGATAAGAAAAAAGCGCGCGCGCCTGAATGGAACGTGTTCTTTGCGCTGGTTCTGATCGTGGTTATTTTCGAGGGACTTGGGGCCTTGTTGATGGGTCAAAGCCTACTCTTCGATAGTGCTGACCGCTTTGACAGCATCTTCAACGAAGCGCGTTTGAAGATCATCATTCTTCAGGTATCTATCATTGGCATTATTGCACTTGGCTCAACCCAAGTCATCATTCTGGGTGGTATCGACCTGTCGCCTGGTTCGATTGTCGGCGCAACGGCCATGGTGGCAATGTCATTTGCACAGGTGGCCGAATTCAATGGCATGGAAAATCCCAGCTTGGTGTTCGGCGGTGTTTCCGACTTACCCGTCATTGTTCCAATCGCGGTTGGCATAGTGTGTGGTGTGATCGCCGGCGGTATCAACGGGGTGCTGATCGCCTACACGAAAATTCCGCCCTTTATCGCGACTTTGGGGATGATGGTGTTCGCGCGCGGCGCCGCCAAGTGGTGGTCCAAAGGCCAACCTATTTCTTTCCCGACCGACAGCTACGCTGCGCTCGGGTCGGGCATGACGCCGGTTTTCATATTCATCGCTCTGGCTGTCTTGTTCCACCTGGTTTTGAAGTACACGGTTTACGGCAAACACACATATGCCATTGGGTCCAATGAGCAGGCTAGCCGCATGTCCGGGATCAAAGTCGAACACCATAAAGTTCTCGTCTACACCATCGCGGGAGTCCTTGCCGCTCTAGCCGCGGTCGTGCTCTCGTCGAAAAACCTCACTGCGCAGGCCGGCATGGGTACCATGTACGAGCTCGATGCAATCGCTATGACCGTCATCGGTGGCGTGTCGCTCTCGGGTGGTCGTGGCTCTATCCTCGGCACGGTGCTTGGCGCTCTGATCTTTGGTGTCATCATCTCCGGTTTCACGTTCCTGCGCCTCGATGCCTATTATCAAGAAATGGTCAAAGGTGTGATCATCGTCGGTGCGGTTGTCCTCGATCAATATCGCCAAAAGCGCAATGCAGCACGGATGTAAGGAGAAAGAAATGTTGGATTACAGCAAGTCCGAAATCGTGCTGGAGACGCGCGATTTGACAAAACATTACGGCGGGGTTCATGCCCTCGAGGGAGCCAACTTTAAGATTCATCAAGGTGAGCATGTCGCCATAATGGGCGACAACGGGGCGGGTAAATCCACCTTCGTACGTCAAATCACCGCCGTCGAGCAGCGGACCCGGGGCGACATCATCCTCCACGGCGAACCGACGCATTTTGACGGACCGATCAAGGCACGAGAAGCGGGTATCGAGACAGTGTTCCAGAATCTCGCATTGGCGGATGACCTCGACGTTCCATCGAACCTGTTTTTGGGCCGTGAAAAGGTGAAATTCAAGCTTGGGCCGTTTTCGATCCTCGATAACAAAGCGATGCGCGAAGCGACGTTAGCTGGTCTGGTGAAGACAGGGGTGAAAATTCCCAACATTCTTAACTCGATCCAGAACATGTCGGGGGGGCAGCGCCAATGTGTGGCGATTGCCCGTACGGCTGCCTTCCATTCTAAGCTCACGATCATGGACGAGCCAACGGCCGCGCTCGGTGTGCAGGAAACTGCGCAGGTGGAGAACATCATTCGCACGCTCAAAGAGCAAAACGAGCCTGTGATCCTGATCAGCCACAATATGCGTCAGGTGTTTGACTTGATGGATCGGATCGTCGTGTTTCGTCGTGGCCGCATCTGCGCCAACATCAAGGTGGACGATGCGCTCAAGCCCGAAGACGTCGTAGCTTACATCACGGGTGCCAAAACTGGCGCAGAATTTCCCGAAGCCGAGTAGTTTCGATAGTCCCTTTGCCCCGTCCGCCGCCCTGCGGGTGGGGCGCCCACTCCCTTTAGCCTTACACGGAGCCACGCTATGAAGCATACACTTGACCCGCATATGATCCGTCATCTGTCTTTGGAGGATACTGTCCGCAAAGTCGCAGAGCTTGGTTACGACTACGTGGAAATGTCTCCGCGTCCAGATTTCTTTTCGTGGTGGACACGCCCCAAACTGTACCCGGAAAAAATCCAGTCTTTCAAAAAGGCGTTGCAGGAGAACAACGTGGGTCTTGCAACCATTCAGCCGATGTATCGCTGGGCCAGCCCGTACCAAGACGAGTGGGACATGGCGATCAAGAATTGGAAGCGCGCAATCGAGTTGGCTGTCGAATTAGAGTGCCCGATGTTTGTGTCCGAGTTCGGACGCGGGGGCTCGCCGAACCGTTCGCTCAACGACACGTCGGGTCTTCACCGCCCGGAAGTGTGCGAGGGGCAGTTCTTTCGTGCGATGGATATTTTGGTCCCTCTGCTTGAAAAAGAGGGGATCAAGCTGTCGCTTGAGGCGCACCCAGAGGACTGGGTCGAAGAAATTCATCCCGCCATCGACATCATCAAAACCATCAATTCGCCGATGGTTCGCGCGTCATTCATTGCGCCGCACACCTTCTTCTATGGCCCCAATATGGAAGCAAATTTGCGCGCAACCGCCGGTCTGTTGGAACATGTTCGTTTGGCCGACACCTATGATCACAACAAGTCATCTGAATTGCGCTACATCGTAAATCCACCAGAATCCAAAGTGCGCGTTCACCAGCATCTCGACTTTGGCCAAGGTGAAATAGACTGGGATCTGTTTTTCGCAATATTGGCCGAGATGAAATTCGACGGCGTGCTGTCAAACTGCGTGTTTGCCTGGGAAGACCGCGCCGAAGACAGTGCGCGGTTCATGCTCGCACAAACCAAACAGTATCTCGCAAAGCATTATAAATAAGGACGACAGATATGACGCTTAAAATCGGTGTTATTGGCACAGGCATGATCGGTCGCGATCATACCCGCCGCATCCAAAACGTACTCGCAGGCGCGCAAGTTGTCGCTTTGTCAGACTATTCCTCCGAGGCCGCAAAAGCTGTCCAGGCTGATCTGGCCCCCGATGCTACTGTCCATGCGACGGGTCAAGAGCTGATCGCCGCCAACACGGTCGATGCCGTTCTTGTTTGCTCGACGGGCTCTACCCACGAGGACTACGTTCTGGCCGCAATCGAGGCAGGCAAACCCGTCTTTTGTGAAAAGCCTTTGGCGACGACGGCTGAGGGAGCCAAGCGCATTGTCGATGCGGAAGTCGCGGCAGGCAAACGTCTCGTTCAGGTCGGGTTCATGCGTCGCTACGACAGCGGATATGTTGCGCTCAAAGATGCGGTCGTGAACAATACCGGCGCACCGATCATGGTTCACGCCGCGCATCGCAACCCAGCGGTGCCCGAACAATATGTGACGCCTATGGCGATCCACGATACTTTTGTGCACGAAATCGACGTGTTCCGCTGGCTGCTCGATGATGACTATGTCTCTGCTCGTGTGACGTTCCCGCGCTCCTGTGCCGCGAGCCATGCCAAGCTGCGCGATCCGCAGATTGTTACCCTGACCACCGCCAAAGGTGTGGTGATCAACACGGAAATCTATGTGAACTGCAAATACGGCTACGACATCCAATGTCAGGTTGTCGGGGAAGATGGTGTTGCCTACTTGCCCGAGCCGCAGGCCATTAAAATGCGTCTTGGTGCCAAATTTCAAAATGAAATCCTGACAGATTGGAAGGACCGTTTCGTCGCCTCCTATGATGTTGAACTTCAGGACTTCATCAAAGCCGCGGCCGAGGGCACAGCGACTGGCCCTTCCTCTTGGGATGGCTACATGGCTGCCGTGACCTGTGACGCTTGCGTCGAGGCGCAAGAGGCCGAAGGCTCCGCGATCATCATCTCCAATCCTGAGCGCCCCGCGCTTTACAACTGAGGTTTGCCATGCATTTTGCAATGAACCATATCGCAGCGCCCAAGCTGTCACTCGAAGCCTTCTTCGAGATGTCCAAACGTCTCGGGATCACCGAGGTGGAGATCCGCAACGACATCCCCGATGTCGTCGGCACAATACCCCCCGAAGAGGTTAAGGCACTGGCCGAGAAACACGGGATGACCATCCTGTCGATCAACGCACTTTACCCGTTTAACGTTTGGTCGGACGATCTGCCCGAACGTGCTGTGGCTATGGCTGATTATGCCAAGGTCTGCGGCGCACGTGCATTGGTCATGTGCCCGCTCAATGACGGCAATGTCGTTTCCTTCGACGATCTGGTCGCAGCGCTAAAGGCGATGAAGCCGATCCTTGTTGAACGCGGCTTAATGGGGCTGGTCGAACCTCTAGGCTTCCCGATCTCTTCCATGCGCAAGAAAGCTACCGCAATCGACGCGATCAAGGCTGCGGGTGGGGAGGGGATTTACAAATTGATGCACGACACGTTCCACCACCATCTTGCGGGAGAGACCGAGTTCTTTCCTGAATGGACGGGCCTCGTCCACATCTCGGGTGTCACTGATCCCTCAGTGTCTGTCGACGATATGCTCGATGCGCACCGCGTTTTGGTGGATGAAGACGACCGTTTGGAAAATATTTTTCAGATCAAATCATTGCTCGATTTGGGCTACACCGGTCCTTTCAGCTTCGAGCCCTTTGCCGAAGAGGTGCACGCGCTGGCTGATGCCGAGGCGGCTTTAGCAACCTCGATTACGCACGTAAAGTCCGCCCTTTGAACCACTACTCCTGAGGGCTGGGCGACCGCTCGGCCCTTGGAATGACACACGCAACTGAACTGACAGGCACTTCTCCATGAGCACAGACATTGACGTAATCACGATAGGGCGCGCGGGCGTTGATTTGTATGGCACGCAGGTTGGCGGGCGGTTGGAGGACATGGGGTCGTTCGACAAATACATTGGCGGCAGTCCGACGAACATCGCGTGCGGGACGTCTCGTTTAGGGCTTAAAACCGCGCTGATCAGCCGCGTGGGCGATGAGCATATGGGGCGGTTTATCCGCGAGCAACTGGCGCGCGAGGGCGTGTGCACGGACGGCGTTGTGACCGATCCCGACCGCCTGACGGCGCTTGTGATTTTGGGCATTCGCGACGAGGACCAGTTTCCGCTGATTTTCTACCGTGAGGACTGCGCGGACATGGCGCTGTGCGAGGACGATATCGACCCTGCGTTCATCACACGCGCGCGGGCTGTTGTTGTCACGGGCACGCACCTGTCCAATCCCAAAACCGCAGCGGCGGTGATCAAGGCGCTCAAGATTGCCCGCGAACACGGCATCCGCACCGCGCTTGATATCGATTACCGTCCCAACCTGTGGGGCGTGGCGGGGCATGGTGACGGCGAAAGCCGCTTTGTCGAAAGTCAGGCTGTAACGGATAAGCTTCTGGCTACGCTTCATTATTTTGATCTCATTGTGGGCACCGAGGAAGAGTTCCATATCGCGGGCGGGTCCACCGATACGCTTGCTGCCCTGCGCACGGTGCGCGAGCAATCGAGTGCGACACTGGTGTGCAAACGCGGCGCGCTTGGCGCGTCAGCCTTTGAGGGCGCGATCCCTGATAGCCTTGATGGCGGCCAAACGGGGCAGGGCTTTCCGATCGAAGTGTTCAACGTGCTTGGCGCGGGGGATGGATTTTTCTCCGGTCTGCTCAAAGGGTGGATGGAGGCGCAGACACTGGATGCGGTGAGTTGGCCCACGGCGCTCAAATACGCCAATGCTTGCGGCGCCTTCGCGGTGTCGCGCCACGGCTGCACGCCGGCCTATCCGAGTGTTGAGGAGCTTGAGTTTTTCCTCGGGCGCGGCGTGGTGCAAAGGGATTTGCGCAACGATCCGGCGCTTGAGCAAATCCATTGGTCCACCACGCGCCACACACGCAATGCGGGCGACTGGTCTACCATGCGGGTGTTTGCCTTTGATCACCGTGTGCAGCTCGAACAGATGGACGGCTACACGATTGAGCGCGGTGGCGCGTTCAAGGAATTGTGCCTCAAAGCGGCGCAGCGGGTGCAAAACGGTCAAACCGGCTACGGTATCTTGTGCGACAACCGCATTGGTAAATCCGCACTTCATGCGGCGTCAGGATCCGGGCTTTGGATCGGACGGCCGACCGAATGGCCCGCCTCGCGGCCTTTGACGTTGGAGCCTGAACTGGGCTCCGATTTTGGCGGGCTGAGCCAATGGGCGCGTGAGAATGTCGTTAAATGCCTGTGTTTTTGTCACCCCGATGATGACGCTGCGACCCGCGCCGATCAGGAGGCCACGGTCAAGCGCCTGTTCGAGGCTGCGCGGCGCAACAACCTTGAATTCTTACTTGAACTCATTCCATCAAAAGTGGGGGTCATTGCTCCCGATACGACCGCCACTTTGATCCGGCAGTTCTACGAGATCGGGGTTTACCCCGACTGGTGGAAGCTGGAACCGATGGCGGATGCGGAGGGCTGGGCCGCCGCCGTATCTGCCATCGAAGATTTTGACCGACACACGCGCGGCATCGTGGTGCTCGGGCTTGATGCGCCCGAGGCAGAGCTGTCCGCGAGTTTCGAGGTGGCCGCAGGCTTCGCGCTCGTCAAAGGTTTTGCGGTTGGCCGGACGATTTTTGGCGATGCCGCCCGCGCATGGATGACGGGCGAGATGAGCGATGCGGCGGCGGTTGATGACATGGCCGCGCGCTACACCCGCCTGTGTCAGGTCTGGGATAATGCCCGTGCCAAAGCGATGGAGACCGTGCAATGAGCAACACGATCCGACTGACCGCCGCACAGGCGATGATCAAATGGCTCTCGGTGCAGATGACGCCCGCCGCCTCAAGTAGCGAAGCGGTAGGCGTACAAAAAACCGCCTCAAGTAGCGAAGCGGTAGGCAATCAAAAGCTCGAGCGCTACATCGATGGCATGTGGGCCATTTTTGGCCACGGCAATGTGGCGGGCATCGGCGAGGCGCTTCATGCCGCCCGCGATGTCTTTCCCACATGGCGCGGCCAGAACGAACAAACCATGGCGCATGCGGCGATTGCCTATGCCAAAGGCAAAAAGCGCACCCGTGCGATGGCTGTAACCACCTCCATCGGGCCGGGGTCCACCAACGTTGTGACCGCCGCAGCACTGGCCCATGTGAACCGTTTGCCCCTGCTGATCGTGGCGGGAGATGTGTTTGCAAACCGCCGCCCCGATCCGGTGCTGCAACAGGTTGAGGATTTTGACGATGGCACCGTGTCGGCCAACGACTGCTTCAAGCCGGTGTCGCGCTATTTTGACCGTATCACGCGGCCCGAGCATCTCCTGACCGCGCTGCCACGGGCGCTGCGCACCATGACCGATCCGGCCAATTGCGGCCCTGCGGTGCTGTCGTTTTGCCAAGATGTGCAGGCCGAAGCTTACGATTACCCCGAGGCGTTTTTTGAGCCACGGGTGTGGCACACGCGCCGCCCCGCGCCGGATGCCCGCGAGTTGGATGAGGTCGCGAGCCTGATCAAGGTCGCGCGCAACCCTGTGATTATTGCAGGCGGCGGCACGATCTACGCCGGCGCCGAACAGACCCTTGCGGCATTCGCGACCCAACACGGCATTCCCGTAGTGGAAACCCAAGCAGGTAAATCCGCCCTCGCACAAAGCCACCCGATGAACTTTGGCGCATTGGGCGTCGATGGCTCGGCGGCGGCCAATGCGGCCACTGAGGCGGCGGATCTGGTGATTGGTGTCGGCACACGGTTGCAAGATTTTACCACCGGCTCGCGGACCCTGTTTGGCGAGGACGCAAAACTGGTCTCGATCAATATCCACGGCTATGACGCGGCCAAACACGGCGCGGTGAGCCTTGTGGGTGATGCGAAAGTGGCGCTTGAGGCGCTGTCTGCAGCCATCGGTAACTACAAAGCCGAGGCTCCGAATGCGCAGGCCCGCGAAGACTGGCTGCGGGCCGTCGATGCCTATTGTGCGCGTCCCGACGATCAGGCGGCCTTGCCCACGGACGGCCAAGTGATCGGCGCCGTGCAACGCGCCACCGACGAGACGGCGATTGCCATGTGCGCGGCGGGGACCATGCCCGGTGCGCTGAAACTGCTGTGGCAACCCTCGCAGGGCGGCTATCACATGGAATACGGCTATTCGTGCATGGGCTATGAAGTGGCGGGGGCCATGGGGCTGAAACTGGCCGAACCCGCACGCGACGTGATCTGTTTTGTCGGCGACGGCTCTTATATGTTGGCCAATTCGGAACTGGCCACGGCTGTTATGCGCCGCATTCCGTTCACCGTGGTTTTGACCGACAACCGTGGCTATGGCTGTATCAACCGTCTGCAAACCATGGGCTGTGGCGGCGAGCCGTTCAACAA
Organism: Celeribacter marinus; assembly: GCF_001308265.1. Lineage (GTDB taxonomy): Bacteria > Pseudomonadota > Alphaproteobacteria > Rhodobacterales > Rhodobacteraceae > Celeribacter > Celeribacter marinus. The sequence goes on along the minus strand of NZ_CP012023.1, from coordinate 2,544,088 downwards.
CATGTATGTGGATTGCAACGTCGAGGATCAGCCGCAGATCGACTATGTGGCGCATGCTGCAAGCATGGGGGCGCATGCGGTCAAAGCCAAAGGCACCGATCAGCTTGAGGCCGAGATCAAGGCGGCGCGCACCCGCAATATCCCGACCGTGATCGTCATTGAGACCACCGCAAAAACCTTCCCCGGCACGGGGATCGAGACGCGTGCAGGCGAACATGGATACTTCTGGGACGTGGCTGTCCCGCAGGTCTCCGAGCGCCAGAAACAACGCGACCGCTACGCCGATTACATCACCCAAACCGCTCGCCAGAGCCTGATCAACTAAGAGACGACAGCCATGATTAAATTCGGCACCAACCCCATTGCATGGGCCAATGATGACGACCAATCCTTGGGCGCGGATATTCCCACGACCCGTATTCTGGACGAGGCGGGGCGTCAGATCGGCTTTGACGGCATCGAGAACGGTCACCGTTGGCCGCAAGATGATCCAGAGGCGCTACGCACGCTGTTGGCCGATTACGGTCTCACATTCATCTCGGGGTGGCATTCGCTGGGCGTGCTCGCCAATTCCATCGAGGACGAAAAAGCGGCGATCCAGCCGCATCTGGACAAGCTCAAGCATAACGGCTGCACCGTCTGCATTGCCTGCGAGACATCCAACACCATCCAAGGCGATCAAAAGCCGCTGTCAGAGCGGCCCGTATTGGATGCCGCAGGGATGAAGGACTTTGCGATCCGCGTCGAGGCGATTGCACAGTATTGCGCGGATCAGGGCATTGATCTGGTCTATCACCACCACATGGGCACCGTGGTGCAAAGCCCCGAGGACATCGATGCGTTTATGGCGCAAACGGCGGCGGCGGGCGGGGCGACCAAGCTGTTGTTCGACGCGGGGCACTGCTATTTCGGGGGGGGCGATCCGGCTGTTGTTTTGGCCAAACACGCCGCCCGCGTGCGTCATTTCCACGCCAAAAACGTGCGCCCCGCCGTGCGCGCACAGGTCGAGGCAGAGGGGTGGTCGTTTATGGACGGTGTGCGCGGATCGGTGTTTACCGTGCCGGGCGATCAGGAGGGCGGGATTGATTTTGCACCGCTCCTCGCGATCCTCAAAGAGGCACATTATGACGGCTGGATTGTGATCGAAGCTGAACAAGACCCCGATGTGCGCAATCCGCTGTTGTATCAGACCCTCGGTCTGGCCACGCTCAAACGTCTCGCCCGCGAGACAGGTCTTATCTAAGGAACAAACCATGCCCGATCTTTTGAAACGTCCCTTTGGCACCCACGGAAAAGTGCATCAGATCACGCCCGAAAGCGCGGGGTGGCGCTATGTCGGGTTCGATCTGATCAAACTGCGCGCCGGTGAGGCTTGGGCCGAGGCCACTGGCGAGAACGAGGTCATTTTGGTGATGGTTGAGGGCAAGGCCACGATCACGGCGGCGGGCAAGGATTGGGGCGAATTGGGCGATCGCATGAGCGTGTTCGAGAAAACTCCGCCCCATTGTCTATATGTGCCCAATGAGAGCGACTGGGCGCTTGAATGCACCACGGATGCCACGATTGCCGTGTGCAAGGCTCCGGGGAAATCGGGCCACGCGGCGCGGCGCATTGGCCCTGATGGCATTACGCTCACGCAGCGCGGCGAGGGCAGCAACACGCGCCATATCAACAATATCGCGATGGAGAACGAGGACTATTGCGATAGCCTTCTCGTGACCGAAGTGTTCACGCCTGCGGGCAACTGGTCGAGCTATCCGAGCCACCGCCACGACGAGGACGACTTTCCGCGTATCACCTATCTCGAAGAGACCTATTACCACCGCCTCAACCCCGCTGACGGGTTCGGCATTCAACGCGTCTACACCGATGATTTGAGCCTGAACGAGACGATGGCGGTGCATGACGGCGATGTGGTGTGCGTCCCGCGCGGCCATCATCCGTGCGGCGCCCCCCACGGGTTCGAGATGTATTACCTCAACGTCATGGCCGGCCCCCGCCGCGCATGGCGCTTCGTCCCCGCACCCCCCGTGGAACACCTGATCTGATCCGCGCACCGCGCCGTCTGAGTAAAGAAAATGAGCGGCGCATGAAGCTCTGAAACGTAGAATACGGCATAGGGTGACGGTACTTTCATGCGCCTTTCATTATGGTCGCCGAAGGGCTGAAACTGGTGGGGAGGATTGGGGCATGACCGAAGCCCCCTCAGATCGGTTCGCGGCACCACCCTAAATAACTGCGACTGCCAACGTTGCAAGGGCCGTATACCAAGCAGACGCATTGCTCGACCGCCTGATCTACCACGTCCACATTCTTGAGATGAACGGCGAAAGTTGCAGGCTCAAACACAGTCGTAAAAACTGACAATAGTCAGCCCAAAACCAAGACAGATAAATGCTGGCTATTGTGCCAGCATGCGCTGTGCGCCGTTTCAGCTTTGTGACGAGATAGCACGTCAAAGCGTGGCACAATTTCAACCACAGTGGCCCCATTTTGCGCCGCGACCTGGTCTCTTTTTACGTAACCACCTCATTGATACCGCAGCTTATGCGGCTTGAGTGTCACCTCTTGAGGCAAGCGGCTTCCAATTCCACGGCAACAATTCTTCAAGCCGGTTGATCTTGTGATCGTGGATGCGGTCGAGGATGTCGGCCAGATAGGCTTGTGGATCGAGACCATTCAGCTTGGCGGTTTCAATGATGGTCATGGCCCGCGCGAGGGTCTCGGCGCCCGTGTCGGCTCCGGCGAATAGCCAGTTTTTCCTGCCAATGCCAATCGGGCGCAGGGCGCGTTCGGCTGGATTGTTGTCTATGGCCATACGACCGTCCGTCAGGAACAGGCAGAACGCATCCCGCCGAGACAGGCCATACCGGAACGCTTTTGCGAGATTACTTTTGCCAGGAAGGCGCAAGAGTTGCTGTTCGGACCAGGCGCAGAAAGCTTCGACCTGTGGCGCGCTGTGTTTTTGACGCGCTGCATGACGGACATCTGCGGGCCGCCCGTTGATCTCGCGTTCGATGTCATAGATCTTGCCAATCCGGTCGATGGCTTCGCGGGCAATTGCAGAGTTGGTCTTCTGCCATTCATCATGGAAGTCCCGGCGCCAATGCGCCCAGCACGCCGCCTCGCGCAGGCGCTTTGAACCGTCAGCTTCCGGCTCATACAGTTTGGCATAACCTTTATAGCCGTCGGCCTGAAGGATGCCCCGGGTCCCGGAGAGGTGCTTATGGACGTGCTCTTCTTTCCAGTCAGGAGCGAAGGCATAGGTTGCCGCGGGCGGAGACGCCCCGGCCCAAGGCCTTTGATCCCGGACATAGGTCCAAATCCGGCCTTTCTTTACGCCCTTCCCAAGCCCTTTGTCCTTCTTCGAGCGATCCAGCACGCGGATCGGCGTATCATCCGCATGCAACAGGTCACTGCCCATCACATCAGCTTCGATCAACTCGATCAGCGGCTGAAGGGTGCGCATGGCGCGTCCACACCAGCCGACAAGCGTGCTCTTCGGAATGTCTGCCCCCATACGGGCAAAGATCTCGTGCTGGCGATAAAGCGGAAGGTGATCATCGAACTTCGAGACCAGAACATGGGCCAGCAGGTTCGGCCCGGCCATGCTTCCCGGGATCGGGCGGCTTGGGGCCGGCTCTTGCACCATACGCTCGCAGCGACGGCAGGACTTCTTGATCCGGGCGATTTGGATCACCTTCATTTGCGCGGCAATCATATCGAGAAGCTCGCTGACATCTTCTCCGCCGTACCGAGGGCGCGCTCGCAGATCGCGACGCGAAACTCACCACCACAATCCGGGCAACAGGCGCCGGGATCGAGTTCGCGGCGCTCACGGGGCGTCTCAGCCGAGACACGCGGACGGCGCCGCAGCTTGGGTTCCGGTGAGACATCTTCGTCGTCGGGTTCGTCTTGCCCTTCGTCAATGGGCTGCTCATCGTCTTCAGCCATTGCAACAAAGAGATCCTCAAGTGCCAGCTCCAGCTGTTCGATCTCGCGTTCAACCTTTTCTGAAGACTTGCCGAACGCCAGTTTCTGCAACTTGGCGATCCGCAATCGCAGCGCTTGGACCAGTTGATCGTGAACGCGCAACGTGGTCACCATCTTGTCGTTTTCTACCTGCAAAAGAGCAATCATCGCCTTCAAAACGGCGGGATCATCGGGCAGGTTTTCGACAGGTTTGGACCTGCGCCTGACTACCAAAAACCAGGTCAAACCTCCATATAAATAACGCTAAAATGGCAATAAATTCACCCGACCCGCGCAGGTGGCGCACCCCAGTTCGGACGCCGCCAATCTATGCCTTCCCAGAGCATTGCAAGCTGCGCGGAGGTCAGTCGCAACGCGCCATCTTCGGCGCTTGGCCACGGGAAGCGGCCACGCTCCAACACTTTGTAGTAGAGGCAAAACCCCTGACCATCCCAATAGAGAAGTTTGATCCGGTCACCACGTCGTCCACGGAATGCAAACACAGCACCGCCGGCCGGCTTCTGCCGCAACACGTCTTGCGCCATAGCTGACAAGCCAGCGATCCCTTTGCGCATATCCGTAACACCGCAGGCCAGATACACGCGCACACCTGTTCCGGGACCAATCATGCCGTCTCCAGCGCTCGAATGAGATGGTGAAGGCTGGCCGTCGGCAAATCCTGTGCGCAGCGCAACCGGCGGCCATTCCTCAAGAAGATGTCAACCTCGGGTGCTGGTGCCGCTACCGGCACGTCAGAGGCCTCGTCGCTTGTCAGAGGAGGCAACGGGAGAAAGACCGTCCTGTCGGAACCTGCTTCAAGCCCCGTGCGTCGCAGTGCCCGGCGCCACTGGTAGATATGCTGGCGTGTGATGTCATGGCGACGGGCCACATCAGTGACAGTCGCTCCATTCACGCCAACTTCTTCGAGGATCGCCTGCTTCTCATCATCCCGCCAGCGCCTTCTGCGCTCAACACCGACAATAACTTCATGACGCATATCGTGCTCCGCATCAAACGACGTCCATAACGACGACAATAACGACAGAGCTTAAGATCTTATCTGATCGCCGAGAAGGCGGTGCAAATGAGGTGGTTACGATATGTATCGCTGCAATATTTAATGGTGCGCAAAGACTGGGCTCTGATTAGAGCACATGTTGCCAAAATCTGTTTTGTAGCTGTACTGAGCGGCATCAGCCACGCTCACCGGCGCCGCCCCCAACGCGATATGGTGGACGCGTGACTCGCCCAAGTACTTCGAACTTCTGTGAACAGCCGAAACGCCGCACTTCTCGGATCTATAGCCCCATGAAACTTGTCGGGTCGGCATGTAGTGCCATTGCTTCGGTAATCCCCCCATTTTTAATGGGGCTCAGCCGTAGAATTCAGGCGGCTGTTTTCAGTTTCATTGCGGGTGTGATGCCGCCGATGCCCATATTGGGTCGCTCGTTGTTATAAGTCCAGAGCCATTTCGTTGCCTGATCCTGTGCCTCCTCGATGGTTTCAAAGATGTATTGGCTGAGCCATTCGCCCCGGACCGTGCGGTTATAGCGCTCGATATAGGCGTTCTGCTGCGGCTTGCCCGTTGCACGGCAACACATGCTTGCATGTGTGAGAGTGGGGCTGGATGTATTCAAGTCGTACGCCCCGTTTCTCAGCCCATTCCATCAGCTTGCCACTGACATACTCGGGGCCGTCGCCAGTGGTTGCTCGAACCAATGGCGCAATCACTGGCAACTCGACACGAATTGTCTGAGGCTGGCCACGCCATTCAATGATTTGGTTAAGGCTGCGTACGACCCGTTCAGCGGGCAACGAGAAGTCGACTTCGATGCACAGGCCTTCGCGATTGAAGTCCACTCTCGGGACATCACGCCGTGATGCCCTGCCGTGCAATGATCCAGCACGTTCAATGTTCTGATCGACCTGCCATCCGCGAGTTGATCCGCCATGAAATCCATCGACCAAGTGTCGTTTGGGACGTCTGGCACAGCCAACGGTTCAGGCTTGTCGCGCTTCAGTCGTTTCTTAGGTTTGATCCGCAAGTTCAGTTCCAGTTCGCAGTAGATCCGCCTCTCGGCAGATTGCTTTGCAATCGCCTGTCAGCCAATGGATAGACACGTTTGTGGTTCCATCCGTAGCCTTGAACATTCCGTAGATAAAGAAAGCACAGCCTAAAGCCCCAACTGCGCTTGTTCGCTGTCAGACGTTCCAACCAATCGGCAATCTCCTCGTTCTCATCACTCAAAACGGGACTGTATCTGTAGCAGGTCTCACTGATCTCAAACGCACGGCAGGCCAGCGCAATGCTGACCCCGTGCCGTGCGACCGCGTTCATGGCCATCTCTCGCCTCAGAGACGGCCTCAGCGCTTTTTTCCAAGCGCTTCCTTCAGCAGATCATTCTGCATGCTCATCTCAGCATACATCTTCTTGAGACGCCGGTTCTGCTCGGCCATGTCTTTCATCTCTACGATCAAGGACGCATCCATGCCACCGAACTTAGCGCGCCACTTGTAAAAACTTGCGCTGCTCATCCCGTGCTCGCGACAAAGCTCAGAGACAGGCACACCGCCCTCCGCCTGCTTCAAGATGCCCATGATCTGTGTGTCGCTATATCGTGCTGTCTTCATCAAAAATCTCCTCAGATATCTTGCCGAGAAAATTCTACTTTTGAACACCACTAATTTTAGGGGGGATTACCCCACCTCCACCTGCAATCAGTTAGAGGCGGCACTATGAGGTTTTGGCCTGGCAAACCCAATATACATACCTTGGGAATGCAAAAATATCTGCGCGATTTGTCGGGTGTTGTTTGGCGAGAACAGAACAACGCCTACAGAGAAGGGTTAAATCTTCAGGAAGAAACGATAACTGAATGTCTGCTGCTGCAAATGGCACGTGACCTCCCGAAGGCTGGGTTCCGAGTTAGACTATTTACCCGAGAACGCGAGAAAGATACCGGTGCAGACTGGGTTTGGTTCTTTAGACAAGGGTCGTGCCGCATTGGTTTCCGGGTTCAGGCCAAGAAGCTGTATAGGCGGCATGATCGAAGGCTCGGACGAACCAACCAAGTGATGCCGGGGCGGTACGATGGACATGTGCTGAAGAAGGGTCAGACAAAAACTCTGATCAAGCGCGCGGGTCCAAATAATCCCATCGACGTTTTCTACAACCACGACCATGTCAAAAACCGACAGTTGTTCCGCCAAGTTTCGTCGGGGTTCAAGCCGCCAAGTTTTTGGGGCTGTTCTGTAGCGTCTGCCAGTTTTGTCGAGCGAAAGAAGTCACGCGCACTGAGCGTTCTGCATCCTGGGATGCGGCCGCTGCATGAGCTCTTCCAGTATGGGCCCGGTTGCGGGTTAGCCAATGGGTTGAAGTTGCTCGATCCAGGCATGGAAACAAAGATGCACGATGGGGACCCAGAATGGGTGCGCCTTCAAGAAAACACAACTGAGATGCAATCCTACTTGATGGCGGAGAACTTGAACGGGATCGCATATTTTGATGCAAGTGAAGTAGGAGAAGATTTCTTTGTTCCGCGTTGATTTGAACCAAAACCGATTGTCCCGCCTGTCCCAGAAGCGCTTTTCTGAGTTGAACCTACGTGAGCGCGACCATTTGCAAGAGTGGCTGGCCAATCAACCTGACGCCCTCGGTGAGGAATTGCTGATCATTCAGAAAGAGTTCGACGGGTTTGATGAAACCCGTGAACGCCTGGATCTCTTGGCGCTCGACAAGGACGGCAACCTCGTTGTGATCGAGAACAAGCTTGATGACAGCGGGAGAGATGTGACGTGGCAGGCGCTGAAGTACACCGCCTACGTCTCGGGCCTGACCAACACGCAGATCGTCGATATCTACCAACGGTATCGTCAAGTTGACGGTTGTTCCTTACGGATTTAGGCGCTTGGCATGACCAAATGCAAGAATTCCCCCGGCTTCAAAGGCCATCGCTTTCCCTCAGAAATCATCGAATACGCTGTCTGGCTGTACTTTCGTTTCAGCCTCAGTTTGCGTGATGTTGAAGACTTGTTGGCGCAACGCGGGATCGTCGTCAGCCATGAAACCGTACGCTTTTGGATGATGAAGTTCGGCCATCAGTATGCCAAGTCGATCCGCCGCGATCGTCCACCCGTCGGTGACAAATGGCATCTGGATGAAGTTGTGATTTCTATCCGTGGCAAGAAACGCTGGCTGTGGCGTGCGGTGGATCAACACGGCAATGCGCTGGAAATCCTTGTACAGAGTCGCCGAAATATGAAGGCGGCTATGCGCTTTATGCGCAAGCTGATGAAGCAGTTCGGCGTGCCAAGAGTGTTGATCACAGATAAGCTGCGATCCTACGGTGCCGCAAAACGGCGATTAGTTCCGCGATTGGAGCATCGCAGTCACAAGGGCTTGAACAACCAGGCCGAGGTTTCGCACAAACCTACCCGACGGCGAGAACGGGTGATGGGCCGTTTCAAATCAGCCAGACGCGCACAACAATTTCTATCCGCGCACGATCAAATTAACGTTCTTTTCAGACCTCGCCGTCATCGCCTAAATGCCAGATCTTACCGCCATGCCCGATTAGATGCTTTCGCGATCTGGCATGATATTACGTGTGAAATCGCGGCTGGATGAATCCGTCTAGATTGCTAAACTCAAGCTAGGGTAAACAACTTGACGATACCGTTTGCGTGCCGCGCGGGCACCACCCTTGCGGCGCGCCCTACGGATTTGAGATGTATTACCTGAACGTCATGGTAGGCCCGCGCCGCGCATGGCGGTTTGTTGCGGCGCCCGAGGTTGAGCATTTGATGTAGGGTTATTTGGTGCTGTGCGTGTAACGGTTTGCTATGCGACTTGTTCCGCGAGCCAATCCACTATTGCTTTCAGTAGCGCGCCGCTTTGCACAAGTTCGACAGTGCGAGGATCGCGCCCAATAACGCCCCAGATAGGGCTTTGCGGGTCAAGCCGATCAAAATTATCCGGTGCGTCCTCAAGATTTGGAAGCAAGGAGAGATCAACCGTTGCGGGCGACAGCGCATGCATCAAAAGCGTCTCAAAAGCGCCCGCGTGATCAGGCTCAAGGCCCGCGTCTGGGCATCTGTTCACCGCCGTCGCTATCATACGAAGAAGGGTGCCGCGCGTGTTCCACGTCTCAGCAAACCGATCAATCATCGCGAGCTGTTCATCTGCGAAATGCCCACTGAAGATAACAAGACGCTCAACATCCATTGCCTCAAGCCGTTCAGCAGTTCGCATGAGCATTTCCTCGATCTGATCAGGGCTGTTCATCATGATTGTCCAAGGAAATTCTCCGTGCCCGCCACCGCAACCAAAATAGAGCGCGGGCATCACCAGCCCACCCGCTCTCTCAGACGCCTTTAGGCACAAGCCATGCGCGGTAAGTCCATCGAGCCCAACGGGCAGATGTTCGCAATGCCATTCAATCGTTCCAATTGGCAGCCAAACCGTGGATTGCTCGGCCAGAGCGGCGCGAATTTGGTTGGGGCGGAGGCGTTCGATTTGCCGCGTCATTGGTAAAAATTCCTCTGCCAAGCGTGTTTGACCAAGCGAGCGATGAACGCATCCGACATGTGCCCACCATCAGAATAGGCCACGTTCATATCAACCTCTTGCGGCGTTTTCATTCCTGGAATCAAAACGCTCACGCTGTCGTGTGACAGCACATAACGCATCGCCGCTTCGGCCAAGGTTGGGAAAGCATCACCGATTTCAGCCTTCAATTTATCCAGCCGTTCAAGCGTTTGAGCAAAGCGATCGCCCCTAAACATTTGATGCTGTTGCGAGCCCACTTCCCAACCCCCGTAACTGTTGGGCGTCCAGTGGCCAACGAGTGACCCGCTATCTAAAGGGACGCGCGCAATGATAGCAGTATCGCTGGCCTTGGCGGCAGGGAAAAGCACCTCACGCGGAGATTGCTCGAACATGTTGAAAATCACCTGCTGAGAGGCCACCAGCCCTAAACGGGCAAGATCAACGCCCTCGTTTGGCTTGTTGTCGCGCAAGGAAACACCGATCTGATCTATCTTCCCTTCAGCGCGCAAATCATTGAGCGTCTCTAACCAATCGAGCTCTTTATGGCCGGTCGGCCCCCAGCAATGTAGTTGAAATAGATCGAGCTGCTCAACACCAAGACGGCGCAAGGAATTCTCGACGTTCTCGCGCAGATGCCACTCCGGAAAGCGCCCGCGAAAGAGAGGGTTTGCATCATCCGGGCTTGGCCAAACGGTTGGCTGCGCTTTGGTTGCAACATAGATTTTGTCGCCGCTCCATTGCTTCAACGCCTCGCCAATAACTGCCTCTGAATGACCTTCCCCATAGAGCTGCGCGGTATCAACAAAATTGATACCTTTCTCAAAGGCGTGCAAAAGCGTGCGCACAGAGGCGCGATCATCGACCTTGCCCCAAGCCCCGCCAATTTGCCAACCGCCAAAGCCAATTTCAGAAACGTTCCAGCCGGTTCTGCCAAAAGGGCGATACTTCATTGTGCTTCAAACTCTGCTAAAAGCTGCATCCATGCCTCCCAAATGCGCCCTCAAAATGGGCGTAAAACTGCGTCATTTGGGGCAAGTTAGAGCAGAATCTCGAGCATCAACATGGCTCTCACTGATGCAAAGCAATCAATGATCCGCAGGAATATTTTCTGGGCCATAGAGGACGATAGGAACGTTCGAAACATAGGGGCGGGGGATTGTGATGCTCTCATAGCCGAAATGATCCAACAAGACATCAAGCGAGAACTGCGCTTGAAGGCGTGGACTTTGATCCAAGGTGAGCGTCATAAGGCCATCTCGCAGCATGCGGGTCGTATATTCGGTCAATTCATGGCCAACAAAAAGCGGTGGTTTCAGCAGAATATTGGTCTCGATCGCCGCGCGCACAGCAAGGTTGGCGGCGCCTACATTATAGATCCCCAAAGTATCCGGGATGTCACGAAATGCGGCCTCCAAGCGGGCGCGCGCACGGACTCGATCGTCAAGCCCCTCGACAACATGCGAAATGGATATATCGGGCGCATGTACTTCAAGATACTCGCGAAACCCGGTAATCCTTTGGACGTGAGATTTGAAGCCGAGATGATTGCATAGGATCACGACTGTTCCCGATTTTGGGATCATTCGGGCAAAGAAAAACCCCGCCGTTCGCCCCGCCGCATGATGGTCGGTTCCGGCATAGGCAAGACGTTTTGAGCCGGGAAGATCCGAGATGATAGTGATCACTGGAATGCCGCGCGCATCAAGGGCCTCGATTGCATCGTGAATGATCGGATTGTCCTGCGCATAGACAACCACCGCGTCGCATTGCGTCGCGCGCAGGGCCGCACCAATCGTCTTGGGCGTCTCATCAGGCAAGGTTGTGAGATGCAAACTAACCCGATGATCCAGCGCATTCGTGGCCTTGAGGAATTCATCAGCCATTCGCTGCAGAAGGGGCAGTTCAGGGCGCGCGAGGATCAAATTTATACGGATCAGGCGTTTGTAGGAAGGCGGCAGTTGTCGGCGCAATCCAATTTCGCGCGCAGCCTCGATGACCTTTTTGCGCACCTCTTCGCTCACGTTTCCACGTTCGTTCAAAACACGATCCACAGTGGCAGTGCCAACCCCGGCAATACGGGCCACGTCTTTGAGCTTGGGGCGGGCGTTTTTGCGGGCTGCCACTGTGTCTTCCATTTAATTTTGCCAATCTTATCAGACTATTTCACGGCGGCTGATGTAAATCAATCAGTTCGGTTCGTGTTGCCTGAAGTGCCTATAGCTAAGATAACTCTTAACGCATCGGCGAACAAATTGCGCAAAGCAAATCGCTGCTGGCGCTTCCAAAACCGTTCAATGAATTGGTTGTGGAAAGGCACGAAAGAAGAGGTTCGACGAAGTCGACCTTTGGGGGGAAACGATGGACGATCTGAAATTTGGCACGCGGGATAAGCGCGGCAATTGGCGCCCCAATGACAAGATTGAAAACGCGCCGGTTTTTGTTTGGCCATGGAGTTTGGGAACTTTCCTGCGTTGGCTCCCAAACTATTTCCTGCCTTGGAATGTCTTCTTCTTTGCAGTGTCCGCGCTTTTTTGGTTTGTGCTGACCCCTTCAAAAGAAACGCTTCTGTCGTTAAATTGGGGTTGGGTGCTTTTCTTACTGGCGCGAAATTCGGCGATCATTCTTCTCTTTTACGGCGCGCTTGAATTGCGCCTCTATATGCAAAAGCGCCAAGGCACGCGCTTTAAGTACAATGGCAAATTTCCGGCCGAAAATCCGTCGGATGTCTTTATGTTCAAGAGCCAGGCGATTGACAATATTATCCGCACCTTTGGGACTGGCTTGCCGATTTGGACGGCCTATGAAGTTCTGCTGCTCTGGTCTTGGGCCAATGGCTGGGGGCCGTGGTCGAACTTTACGGCGCACCCCGTTTGGCTCATTTGTTTTGGCCTGGTCCTTCCGATCCTGCATGAATTTCACTTCTACTGTATTCATCGTCTCATCCACATTCCAATCCTCTACAAGTGGATCCACTCGGTTCACCACAACTCGATCAACCCTTCGCCGTGGTCTTCGCTTTCGATGCACCCTGCTGAACAATTGCTCTATTGGTCGGGTAGCCTGATCCATCTGCTTGTGCCATCTCATCCGCTTCTGGTTCTCTATCATCTGAACCTCGCCGGGACGGGCGCCGTGGTGGGCCATATAGGTTTTGACAAGATCGAAGCGGGCAAAGACACCGCCGTCGACACCCATGCTCAGGCTCATTACTTGCACCACAAATATTTCGAGGTGAACTACGCCGATGGCATGATGCCGCTCGATCGCTGGATGGGCACATGGCACGATGGAACCGCTGAGAGCGATAAGATCATGAAAGAGCGGTTCCGCAAAAAGCGCGAAAAGCTCAAGGCATCAAACAAGACGCCAAGCCCCTAGGCAAAGGCACCAAATTGGCGACATTACGCAAGATGAGAATATCTGCCTGATGCCACCAGTATACCGTGTTCAGGAACGCATAAATTTCGCCTGATCGCGAAAGCCATAATCGGCAAACTAAGAAACGAAATCAGTGGAGGAAATGACATGACAATACTCAAAGGCCTTTTGGCCAGCGCCGCAGTGGTCGCTCTTAGCACAACAGTCGCGAGCGCAGCCGACATCGCGATCATCGGTGGTAAATCCGACGATTCATTCTTTGCGAAAATCAAAAAGGGGATCGATGATGCGACCCTCGTTGTTGAGGCGCACGGCGGCAAAGTGAATTACCTGCAATTGCAAACATACGACAACATTGGTGGCGACGCGGCAAATCTTGTTCGCACAGCCATTAGCCAAGAAGTTGATATCATTGCGGTTCCCAACTGGGTACCTGATACGCAGGACGAAGCGATCAAGGCGGCGATGGATGCGGGCATCCCTGTGATCCTCTATAATGCAGGCGGCGGCGACAAAGCCAAAGAGCTTGGCGCGATCAACTATATCGGCAACGAAGAGTATCCCGCAGGCCTTGCTGGCGGGCGCTATTTCGCAGCACACGGCGCAAAAAACGTTATCTGTGTGAATACTGTTCCGGGGGCGGGCAATCTTGAAGATCGTTGCCGCGGGATCGCGGATGGTATGGCTGAATCTGGTTTTGCATCCAAACAATTGCCGCTGCCGGCAAGCTCCTTTGGCGACCCAACCGCCGTTGCAGAAGCGATCAAAGCAACGCTCATTGGCGACGATACAATTGACGGCGTTTTTGCAATTTCCTCCGCCGACGCAGACAGCGCTTTCATTGCGCTTCAGCAAGCGGGCAAAGCAAACAGCGTGTCGCTTGGTTCTTTCGATATGAACGTCGCAGGGCTTGAGCGCATTCGCGATGAAGAGCAGCTTTTTGCAATTGATCAGCAACCATGGCTTCAAGGTTTTCTCGCAGTGACCCTCGCAGATGGCTACGTGAACTACGGGCTTGCGATGGCAACAACGCCGCTTCTTACCGGACCGGGAATTGTGGATTCTGCCAATATTGCCGCTACCCTCAAAGGTGGCGAACAAGGTTACCGCTAATTCACCAAACGGATCGGCCCGCAAATAAATCTGCGGGCCGCAACCGCCAAGTCCTTTCGCTTCGCTTCGCCAAGAGTTGAAACGCCACGGACCTCATAAGGACAAAACCAATGCACAACATATCCATCGGCTCTCTGTTGCGCCGACCAGAAGCGGGCGCTTTCTTGGGAATGATCGCTGTCGTTCTCTTCTTTCTGATCTTTGGTGGCATAAACTTTCTCAAGCCCGCAGGCATCGCAAGCTGGCTCAACGTTGCCGCGAATATCGGCATCATCGCAATCCCCGTTGGCTTGCTGATGATCGCAGGAGAGCTCGACATTTCTATCGGTTCGATGATCCCTGCTGGCTCTATGATAGTGGCTATCATGTCCGGGCATTATGATTTCCCGATATGGATTTCGATTATTGCGGTGCTTGGTTTTGGCGTGATTGTCGGCAGCATTAACGGCTTGCTTGTTGTTCGCACGGCCGTACCTTCGCTTATCGTCACTCTAGGAACGCTCTTTGCCGTTGCCGGTTTGGTGCTTGGCCTTTCGGTTATGATCACCGGAACGACCAGCGTCGCTATCAAAGCGCCCACTTTTTACAAAGCATTGTTTGGGCAGTTCATCGGAGGCACCTATCAGGTCCTCATTTTGTGGTGGCTTGCACTGACCGCGATCTACATTTTCTATGTTCACTTCTCAAAATTCGGCAACTGGATTTTTGCTCTTGGCGGGGATCGCGAAAGTGCACGCAACGCTGGTATTCCAACGACCAAGGTGACTGTGGCTCTGTTTGTCTTGTCGTCCTGTAGCGCCTCGTTTGTCGGGATGTGCCAAGCATTGCTGTTCAATTCGGCACAGGTTTCAGCCGGCATGTCGTATATTTTTAATGTCATCATCTCGGTTGTGGTCGGAGGCGTTTTGCTCACGGGGGGCTTTGGCTCGGTGGTCGGAATTGTGTTTGGAACCATCACCTTGGCCGTGGTTACCCAAGGCATCTACTTTACCGGATTTGATCGCAACTGGTCGAGCTTGATCATCGGTGTGATGCTTCTTTTGGCGGTCCTTTTGAACAACACCTTCCGCTCAATGGCGCTCAACTATGCGCCCAAAAAGAAGCGAGGGGCTTAAGATGAGCACATCCATTATTGAGCTACGCAATGTCGATAAATCCTTCGGGCCGATTGACGTTTTACACCAGATTTCACTTAAAGTCAGCGCAGGCGAAGTGCTTTGTTTGCTTGGGGACAACGGCGCGGGCAAGTCCACATTGATCAAAACGTTGGCGGGCGTTCATAAGCCCACGCGCGGCCAGATTTTGCTTGATGGGAAAGCCGTATCTTTTGAGCGCCCACTTGACGCACAAGAGAAAGGGATCGCAACGGTACACCAATTTGGCGGGACCTTTCCGTTGATGAGCATTGGGCGCAGCTTTTTTGTTGGCGTCGAGCCAACCAAAGGATGGGGGCCGTTCAAGGTTTTTGATCGCAAAAAGGCAAACGATATCGCGGTTAAAGCGGTTCAAGACTTTGGAATAACACGGATTACGGATGGGGATCGCCTTGTTGGCGGCCTTTCTGGCGGTGAGCGGCAGTCGCTTGCTATTGCGCGCGCGGTTCATCTTGGCGCACGTGTTTTGATCCTCGATGAGCCGACAGCAGCACTTGGCGTCAAACAAGCGGCCCATGTTCTACGCATCGTAAACGAGGCCAAACGGCGCGGCCTCGCGGTCATTTTCATCACCCACCAAGTGATGCACGCAATGGCCGTCGGCGATCACTTTGCCGTTTTGATCCGTGGTGCCATCGCGGCAGATTTTCGCAAAGGTGACAAAACCCGCGAGGAAATCACCGACCTCATGGCTGGAGGTGAAACCATGGCCGATCTCGAAGCCCAACTCGAAAATTATATGGAAACGCACGAAGGTAACCCGCCACCAACTACTCCCTAAGTGGCGGCGTCTGGGAAGCGGAATGCGCTTGAGGGGTTTTCCTGCCTCAGCACCAAACGATCTGTTTGGCATACCGCTCCCCGTTTTTTGGCGGTCGAAATTCGTTCGGTCGCCAACGTTGTGGAGATCTTTTGAGCTTAACTAAGGAGGCCAACATGGCTTGGATTGATGCATGTTCACCCGAGGATATCGATGCCGAAGACGTCGTTCGATTTGATCACAATGGGCGGACATTTGCCGTCTACCGCAATCATGAGGATGCATATTTTTGCACCGATGGACTCTGCACCCACGAGGAAATTCACCTTGCCGATGGGCTTGTCGTTGAAAACACCATCGAGTGTCCAAAGCATTCCTCGATTTTTGATTTCACCAATGGCGAAGTCGAAACGCCGCCCGCCTGTGAGGACCTGCACACCTATCCCACAAAGGTCGAAAACGGCCGCGTGTTGATTGAGATTTGATCGATGAGCGCAATTGTTATCGTGGGGGCTGGAGAGTGCGGCGTTCGGGCCGCTTTCGGCCTACGCGAAAATGGCTTTGATGGGTCTGTGACGTTGATTGGGGAAGAAGATTTGTTGCCTTATGAGCGCCCGCCCTTGTCCAAAAATCACGAGCTCGATCCAAAATTTATATACAGTGCCGATGCCTATGACACCGCCAAAATCGATCTTTTGCTTGGCAAAAAAGTTGCATCAATAGATTGTACCAATCGCCAGATTGAGCTGAGTGATGGGTTGGTGATCCGCTATGATAAGCTTCTTCTCGCGACGGGTGCACGCGCGCGATTGTTTCCTTCATTGATTGGATGTTTGACCCTGCGCACACAGGCCGACGCAGAAGCGATCATGACACGTTTCACGCCAGGTGCGCACGTGGGGATCATTGGCGGCGGATTTATTGGGCTTGAGGTGGCTTCATCCGCGCGCAGCCTTGGCGCGGACGTTACCGTCATTGAGGCGGGCCGGCGCATTCTTGGACGGGCAGTTCCAGAAGCAATCGCCTCAGCTGTTCATACGCGCCACGCGCAGGCAGGCGTTCGCATATTGACCGGCACCGCGATTGCGCGCACGACGGCGACGCAGGTCTATTTCGAAGACGGCTCGCATATGGCGTTTGACGTCATCATTGCTGGGATCGGCGCAGTTCCAAATACCGAGCTCGCGACTAACGGGGGTTTGAATGTCGAAAACGGCATAGTCGTCGACAGGTCCTTTAAAACCTCTGACGCCGCGATTTTTGCCGCAGGTGATTGCTGCAATTTCATCTGGCGCGATCAGCGAACCCGGCTTGAAAGCTGGAAAGCGGCGCAGGATCAAGGAACACATGTTGCGGGCGCAATGCTGGGCGACGATGCAGCCTATGCAAAAGCCCCTTGGTTCTGGTCGGATCAATATGACCTAACGCTTTGTGTCACTGGCATTTTTGATCTGAGCGCAGAGACACAGACGCGCTCAACGAGTAATGACACTAGCATCGTTTTTCAACTTGATCCCGATGGTGTCCTGACGGCCGCTGCCGGAATTGGGATTGGTAATTCTGCAGTGAAAGAACTGCGTATTTTTGAGAAACTCATCGAGCGCGCAAAAGTTTTCGATGGTTCGGTTCTGTGCGATCCGGCCACCAATTTGAAGCGATTGCTGCGGGATTAATGGGCGCGCGTTTGCTCCTTTGATTGAATAACTCGCCTTAATCGACGTCATCCAGCCCAAAAAGCCAAAGCACCCAAGGGTATCATTCAAGACCCGCCGCATCATCGACTCAACGCTGCATTGGCGCGCAATCTACACCGTAACGAAATTTTAAGATGCGGTGATAGACGTGACAAAAATCGACCATATAGAAACAATGATCCTCGATATCCCTACGATACGAGGCCATGTTTTATCTATGGCGACGATGCGCTTGCAGTCGGCGGTTCTTGTGCGTATCAAGTTTTCTGACGGCTCGGAGGGGATCGGCGAAGGCACGACCATTGGCGGCCTGACCTATGGCCCCGAAAGCCCCGAGAGCATTCAATCGGCGATCGACACCTACATCACGCCCTCCCTCATCGGGCGCTCAGCTGATGATGTAAATGGCGCGCTTCAGCTGATGGATAAGTTGGTGCGCGGCAATCGGATCGCCAAGACGGCTGTTGAAATCGCCCTTTGGGATGGTTTGGGCAAGCGCCTCGGCATGCCGGTTTCGCAACTTTTTGGCGGTGCCGTTGTAACGAAAATGCCGGTTGCTTGGACCCTTGCTTCGGGCAATTCCGAGACGGATATTGCCGAGGCGCTCGAGATGGTCGAGACGCGCCGCCATAATATTTTCAAACTCAAAATCGGCAAACGCGATGTGCGTGATGATGTGGCCCATGTCGCGCGGATCAAAGAAGCGCTCGGGGATACAGCGAGCATTCGCGTCGATATCAATCAAGCATGGTCGCTGGAAGAGGCGCGCTGGGGCTTGAAAGGCTTGCAAGATGTTGGCTGTGAGCTTGTCGAGCAACCCATCGAAGCGCGCTATCTTGATGGAATGGCCGAGCTCACAAGCTCTTATGAAATCGCTGTCATGGCGGATGAAGCGCTCAATGGTCCCCAAGATGCTTTGACGGTCGCCGCGCATCATGCAGCGGATGTGTTCGCAGTGAAAATCGCGCAGTCCGGCGGCCTAAAACGCGCCTCCGAAGTGATCGCGATTGGGCAGGCGGCGGGGATTGGCCTCTATGCGGGCACCATGCTTGAAACCGGCCTAAGCACGGCTGCCGCGCTCCAGCTTTTCTCAACCGTCGAGAAGCTGCACTGGGGCACAGAATTGTTTGGCCCGTTGCTGTTGACCGATGAAATTCTCGCCAACCCGATTGTTTACAACGACTTCTGTGTCGAGGTTCCGCAAGGCCCGGGGATTGGCGCGACATTGGACACCGACAAGATCGAATTTTACCGCCGCGATGGCGCGCGGTCCCTGAACGCTGCCGCTGGGGAATAGTGCGCGCAAAACAAAATGTGCCAACGCCAGATCGGCGGTTTGGTCTCTGGGAGGAGAATACTTATGTTCACACAATCAAACCTGAATGAGCTTGAAAGCCGTCTTGACGGTATGGTGCAGGACGATCCCGAGAAGGGCATTTTCCGCGCGCGCCGCGATATGTTCACTGATGAAGAGCTGTTTGAACTCGAGATGAAACACATCTTTGAGGGCAACTGGATCTATATGGCGCATGAAAGCCAGATCCCAAACAACGGCGATTATTTCTCGCTCAAGATGGGCCGCACACCTGTTATCGTGACCCGCGACAAAGAGGGCGAATTGCACGCGTTGGTCAATGCGTGTTCACACCGCGGCGCAATGCTGTGTCGCTTTAAGCGGCGCAATCAAAAGACATTTACCTGCCCGTTCCATGGCTGGACCTTCTCAAACACCGGCAAACTGCTCAAGGTCAAAGACCCAAAAGGCGGCGGCTATCCTGAGCAATTCAACAAAGACGGCAGTCACGATCTAACCAAAGTTGCGCGCTTTGAGAACTATCGCGGTTTCTTGTTTGGCTCGCTTAATGCAGACGTAGAGCCGCTTGAGGACTACCTCGGCGAGGCATGCAAAATGATCGATATGATCGTTGATCAGTCCGAAGAGGGCATGGAAGTTTTGCGCGGCTCTTCGACTTATACCTACGATGGCAATTGGAAGCTTCAGGCCGAAAATGGCGCAGACGGGTATCACGTATCGGCGGTGCACTGGAACTATGTCGCAACGACGTCGCATCGAACAGCCGACGGCAAAGAAGACAAAATCAAAGCCACGGATGCCTCCAAATGGTCCAAGCAAAAGGGCGGGTTTCATTCTTATGTGAACGGTCACTTGCTGCTTTGGACAACATGGGCCGACCCAAGCTCGCGCCCGAATTACGGCCGGCTTGATGAATGGAGCGCGACATACGGCAAGACCAAAGCCGAGTGGATGGTCGGTGTTCTGCGCAATCTCTGCGTCTATCCAAACGTCTTTTTGATGGATCAATTCAGCAGCCAAATTCGCGTTTTTCGCCCGGTCAGCGTCGATAAAACCGAAGTCACGATTTATTGCATTGCCCCCAAAGGCGAAAGCCAAGACGCGCGCTCGCTGCGTATCCGCCAGTATGAGGACTTCTTCAATGCTTCCGGTATGGCAACCCCAGACGACACCGAAGAATTCCGCGCAACGCAGCGGGGTTATGCCGGCGGCGCGCATGCCAAATGGAATGATCTTAGCCGCGGCGCGACCCAGTGGATTGAGGGCCCGGATGAAGACGCCAAAGAGCTTGGTATCAATCCGATCCTCTCTGGCGCGCGCACCGAAGACGAAGGTTTGTTCGTCGTGCAGCACTCCCAATGGACCCAACGCATGGCGGCCGCCATCGCCACAGAACGCGCAGATGCTCCCGACGCATCGCTTGCGGCTGAGTGAGGAGAAAGACCAATGACAACCGACACAATTGATCGCACCGCTTCAACAAGCGCGTTTGGCTTCAACGAGGTTCAGGCATTTCTCTTTGCCGAGGCCCGCGCGCTGGACGACCGGCAATGGGATACGTGGCTCACGTTTTATCATGCGGATTGCCCGTTCTGGATGCCCGCATGGGATGATGAGGATATGCTGACGGAAGATCCGCAAAACGAGATGTCGCTGATCTATTACCCCGACAAATCCGGGATCGAAGACCGTGTTTTCCGCATCCAAACGGATCGCTCTTCCTCTACGTCGTTGCCCGAGCCGCGCACAATGCACACGCTCAGCAACATCGAAATTTTGAGCCAAGAGGGCGGTGAGATGAAGCTGCGGTTTAACTGGCTGACGATGACATACCGCTACGGCACAACGGATCAGCACTGGGGAACATCGTTTTATACAATCGACATTTCTGAAACTAAGCCTCTGATCATAAATAAAAAAGTCGTTCTGAAAAACGACCAAATCCATCACGTGATTGACGTTTACCACATCTGACCGCGCGTAAACCGTTCAGAACGAACCACCGCGCACCCATTGCAAGGGCGCGCGCCAAGGGAGGAGCACGCTATGACACACTATAATATTGCCCTGAATTTCGAAGATGGCGTCACCCGCGTTATTCAATGCGAAGACGATGAAAAAGTGACCGACGCGGCCTTTCGCCAGAAGATCAATCTGCCGATGGATTGCCGCGATGGGGTTTGCGGAACCTGCAAGTGTTTTGCCGAAAAGGGCTCGTATGAGCTTGAGTTCTATATGGACGAGTCGATGAGCGATGAGGAGGCCGAAGAAGGCTATGTTCTCACCTGTCAGATGATCCCCGAAACCGATTGTGTGCTGCGCGTTCCGGCCTCCTCTGCTGTTTGCAAAACGGCCCCTGAGGCCGTCAAGGCGCAAGTGTTGGGCGTTGATCAGCTCTCGGAGACCTCCTTTAGCTTGCGCCTCAAACCGGCCAAAGCGATCGCATTTCTGCCTGGCCAATATGTAAATGTCACTGTGCCAGGCACGGACAAACAC
Organism: Celeribacter marinus; assembly: GCF_001308265.1. GTDB lineage: Bacteria > Pseudomonadota > Alphaproteobacteria > Rhodobacterales > Rhodobacteraceae > Celeribacter > Celeribacter marinus. The sequence goes on along the minus strand of NZ_CP012023.1, from coordinate 2,522,658 downwards.
CGCTCCTATTCCTTCTCTTCTGCTCCCGGCGCGCAAGAAGCGACCTTTCTTGTCCGCAATATTCCCGGCGGTGTGATGAGCTCCTATCTGGGCCAAGGCGCACAGGCAGGAGACGCGGTAACGTTGACCGGGCCGATGGGCGCTTTTTATCTGCGCCCCATTGAGCGCGCGCAACTTTGGCTTGCCGGCGGCACTGGGCTCGCCCCATTTCTTTCGATGCTCGAGGAGGTTAGCGAGCAGGGCGCAGAGCATCCGATCACGCTTTTTTATGCGGTTACAAATGCCGCTGATCTTGTTGAACTGGAGCGGGTAAACGCGCTTGCCGCGAAAATTGGCAACGTCACAGTTATAACTGTTTTGGCCTCTAAAGAGGATGCGCATGATCGCAAAGGGTTTGTCACCGATCATGTGACCGCAAGCGATCTCAATGGGGGCGATTGCGATGTTTATCTTTGCGGCCCGCCGCCAATGGTTGACGCGGTGCGCGCGCATTTCGGCGCATTGGGGGTAGAGCCTGCCAACTTCTATTTTGAAAAATTCAACCCGACCGAAGCAGAAGGCTTGGCCGAATGAGCCGCCGTTTCGAGAATAAAGTCATGGTCGTAACTGGCGCCGCTCAGGGCATCGGGCGCAACGTTGCAGAGCGCGCAGCGGCGGAAGGCGCGCATGTTTTGATTGTTGATCGCTCGGAGGCACGCACTGATGTTGTTGCGCATATCCGCGCAGCAGGGGGCGTGGCGGAGTCTATTTCTGTTGATCTGGAAACATGGGCGGGCTGCGCGGCCGCTATGGCCAAAGCGAAAGGGCTTTGGGGGCGGATCGACATCCTTGTGAACAACGTCGGCGGAACGATCTGGGCGAAACCCTTTGAGCATTACGAGCCAGAGCAGATCGACGCGGAGGTGCGCCGCTCGCTGTTTCCGACCCTTTACTGCTGTCGCGCGGCCATTGAAATCATGTTGCCACAGGGCAGCGGCGTGATTGTAAATGTCTCCTCAATCGCGACGCGTGGATTAAACCGCGTGCCTTACGGCGCGGCCAAAGGGGGCGTAAATGCCCTGACAGCTTGCCTTGCATGGGAAATGGCCGAGCGCGGAATTCGCGTTGTTGCCACGGCGCCGGGCGGCACAGAAGCGCCGCCGCGCGTTGTTCCGCGCAATGCCAACGCCGCCCAAGAACAGCCCGAAGATTGGTACCAGACGATTATTGATCAGACGATCCAATCGTCACCAATGAAGCGCTACGGAACACTCGACGAACAGACAGGGCCAATCCTGTTTCTGGCGTCGGATGATGCCTCTTACATCACCGGACTTACAGTTCCGGTTGGTGGAGGCGACCTTGGATAGATCCTGGGAGGGGTCTGCGATACAACTGGAGGAACTATAATGAAACGCACAATTCTGACCGCCTTTGGGCTGGCCGCCGGCTTGGCTTTGCCTGCCGCGACCGCCACTGCTGAAGACATCAAGGTTGGGCTGCTTTTGCCGTTTTCGGGCGTCTATGCATCCCTTGGAAACGAGATCGAAGCGGGCTTTACTCTCGGTCTAGAGCAATTCGGCGCCGACACAGAAACGACCTTTGTCGTTGTAAGCGAAGACACCGAAGTAAAACCACCCGTCGCGCTTGGAAAGGCTAAGAAGCTGATCCTGCAAGATAAAGTCGATGTGATGGTCGGGATTGTTAGCTCTGGTGTGCTTGGCGCTGTTCGCGATGTTGTTCATGGGGCGCAGGTGCCGCTGATCGTGGCGAATGCGGGAAATGACGGCGCGACGGGCGAATCTTGCTCACCATATATCACGCGCATGTCCTTCTCTAATGGTCAAATTAACCGCCCAATGGGGCAATGGATGTACGAACAAGGCGTGCGCAAAGTCTATACACTTGCGCCTGATTATGCAGCCGGTCATCAGATGATTGAGGGCTTCAAAGCGACTTTTACCGCGGCAGGCGGTGAAGTTGTTGGGCAGGACTTTACCCCCTTCCAAAAAACCCAAGATTTCGGCCCCTATATGGCGCAGGCAAAGGCCAGCGGCGCGGATGCTGTCTAAGTGTTCTATGCCGGCGGGGAGGCGATTTCCTTTGTCAAACAGTATGACGGGTCTGCTCCGGCTCAGTGCAGAATGACACCTTAAGCTCCGAGAACGCGTTTCCCGTAGTCGCGTAGATTTCCATTGGGGTCGACATATCGGTAGAGAGTGACGGGTTTCACACCGAGTTCCTTGCACAGCTCAGAAACGGATGTGTCTCGGCTGGCCATTGCGGCTTGTGCCATACGAACTTGGGCTTTGGTCAGGGCAAATTTACGGCCACCTTTCCGACCTCGGGCGCGGGCCGCTTGAAGACCGGCCATGGTGCGTTCGCGGATCAGCTCACTCTCGAATTCGGCCAATGCGGCAAAGATACCAAACGACAAGCGACCAGCCGCTGTTGTCGTGTCGATCTGCGCGCCTTGGCCAGTGAGCACCTTCAGGCCGACGCCGCGCTCTGACAGCATGGTCGTTGTTTTCACCAGATGGTTCAGGCTGCGCCCCATCCGATCCAGTTTCCAGATCACCAGAATATCGCCGTCGCGCAATGCCTTCAGGCAAGCGTTCAGACCTGGCCGTTCGTCCTTCTTACCTGAGGCCCGATCAGAATAGATTTGATCCTCCGCAACCCCAGCGGCCATCAGAGCGTCTTTTTGCAAATCGAGTGACTGGCTACCGTCTGCCTTGGAGACACGTGCATATCCGATCAGCATGGCGTTCCCTGGTGGAAACGTAGCCTCCAGACCCCATCGATCCTGCTCCAAATCGAAGACCGATTTCCACGTTGCGTGCAACCATCGTACACGACTTCACTTACGTAGGTGGTTTGGACAACGTCGTCGGTAATGTGACGCGCGCGAAACTCTGGCAGGGGCATCTTCGCAGCAATTTCCTGAAAATCGGTCGGTTCGAATAGCATTTCATGCCGGGCATAGGTTCGCCCTGACCTGCCAAACTCGAAGAAATCTTGCGCAAAGACCTGATCCATCAGGGCGTTGTCAAACCGCGACGTTGCCTGCCACAGGCTTTCTTCCAGCGTACGGATTTCGTCGAAGAGGGCATCACTCAGGTCTTTGTCTGCTTCATGCATCGCGGCGGGCCATTTCTCAAACGAACGTTTGTGATGCGTTGAGGAATTCCGGGCTTTCTGCCGCCCCCAGTATTCCTTAATCCATATCACATTCATCAATAAGCAAACCCTTACAATAAAGCAAAAGAAACATGGCGCATCGCACCATTCTGACCGAGCGCCGACGTTCGGAGTTTTTCGACTTGCCGACCGATGACGCGTCCATGCTGCGCCACTATACTCTCGCCGATGACGACCTTGAGCATGTCAATGACCGAAGGCGATCAGAAAACCGGATTGGCTTTGCCTTGCAGCTCTGTGTGTTGCGTTATCCTGGACGCCTTCTCTCGTCTGACGAGATCATCCCGGAAAAGGTGCTGCGTTTCATCGCGGCTCAGCTTGGCCTGACCGGTGATGATATCTTGCCCTATGCCGCGCGTCGTCAAACCCGCCAGCAGCACCTGCATGCCCTGCGCCAGATCTACGGCTTCAGGATGTTCTAGGGCCAGGGTGCGCGGCGTCTCAGGGCTTGGCTTGCACAAGAGGCCGAAACAGCTCGATCCAACGAAGACTTGGCGCGCCGGTTTGTCGAAGAATGAAGCAGGGCGCAGACAATCCTGCCTGGTGTCACGGTCATTGAGCGTTTGTGTGCCGACGCGCTCGTCGCATCGGAGCGCAGCATAGAAACCCGGATTGCCGCCAGGCTTGAGGACCAAACGAAGGAACGCCTGAACGCTTTTCTGACCGAGATTGTCGATGGCAAGGTCAGCCGGTTCGTCTGGTTGCGGCAGTTCGAGGTAGGCAGTAACTCAGCGGGTGCATCCCGACTGTTGGATCGGCTGGAATTCCTGCAGGCATTGGGATTGTCGCCTGATATCCTGGACGGCATTCCGCCCCACCGGGTCACACGCCTGCGCCGCCAAGGTGAGCGGTACTTCGCAGATGGGTTGCGTGACATTACAAGCGACCGGCGTCTGGCGATCCTGGCCGTCTGCACCATCGAATGGGCAGCAGCCATTGCGGATGCCGTGATCGAGACCCATGATCGGATCGTCGGCAAAACTTGGCGCGACGCCAAGAAGCTGTGCGATGCGCGGATTGCAGATGCCAGATCATCGCTGCAGGAAACGTTACGGTCCTTCAAAGACTTGGGTTCTACCCTGCTGGAAGCCAAAGGCGATGGCGCATCGCTTGACCACGCCACGGAGGCGGCATGTGGTTGGACACATCTCGAAAGAATGGTTGCAACCGCTGCAGAGTTGACAGACACCATGGCCGCTGATGCTCTGGCGCATGTTGTTCATGGGTATCACCGGTTCCGGCGATATGCACCACGGATGCTGCGAGCACTCAACATTTGCTGCGCACCTGTCGCCGCGCCCTTAATAAAAGCCGCAAGGCTCATTGCGAACGACAAAGCAGGCGAGCCGCGCGAGACGACTTTTCTGCGTCGGGCTTCAAAATGGCATCGCCACCTCAATGCCCAAGAGTACGGCGACAACCGACTCTGGGAGGTCGCTGTGCTGTTCCAAATCCGGGAAGCCTTCCGATCCGGCGATATCTGGCTCCCACATTCAAGGCGCTATGCCGACTTGAAACAGGCGCTCGTACCGATAGAAGCCGCCAAGGCGTCGCCGCGTCTGACCATGCCTTTGGAGCCGGAAGCATGGCTTGCCGACCGCAAGATACGGTTGCAAGAGGGTCTTGAGAAGCTGGCTAAAGCAGCTCGGGATGGCGCTATTCCCGGTGGTTCCATTGAGAATGGTGTGCTCAAAATCGACAGGCTGACTAGCGCTGTGCCGGTAGAGGCCGAAACCATGGTGCTCGATCTTTATGGCCGCTTGCCTGCGGTTCGGATTACCGACCTGATGCAGGAAGTCGATGACGATATCGGCTTCACAGAAGCCTTCACCCATCTGCGCACGGGCGTTCCTTGCAAAGACCGCATTGGGCTTTTGAATGTGCTGTTGGCTGAAGGGTTGAACCTCGGGCTCAGCAAGATGGCCGAGGCCACCAGCTCCCACGATTACTTCCAGCTCTCGCGCTTGTCGCGTTGGCATATCGAAAGCGATGCCATCAACCGCGCGCTCGCTATGGTCATCAAAGCGCAAGCAGCGTTGCCGATGGCACAGTTCTGGGGCGGTGGCATCACAGCTTCAAGCGATGGCCAGTTCTTCCCAGCAACGCGGCACGGAGAGGCGATGAATCTCATCAATGCGAAATACGGATCCGAACCAGGGCTGAAAGCCTATACCCACATCTCTGACCAGTTCGGCCCGTTTGCCACCCAGAACATCCCGGCGACCGTCAATGAAGCCCCATACGTTCTTGATGGCCTGTTGATGAACGAGGTCGGGGGCAAGATAAAAGAGCAATACGCCGACACGGGCGGTTTTACGGATCACGTCTTCGCTGTCACGGCGTTGTTGGCTTATCGGTTCATTCCCCGTATCCGTGACCTTCCATCAAAACGGCTTTACCTCTTCGATCCTGCTACCGCACCGAAGGTACTGCGCGGTCTGATCGTCGGCAAAGTCAGAGAGAAACTGATCGTCGGAAACTGGCCAGACATCCTGCGCGCCGTCGCCACCATGGCGGCGGGCATCATACCACCCAGCCAACTCCTGCGAAAGTTCGCGTCATATCCGCGTCAGCATGAGCTTGCCCTGGCGTTGCGTGAAATTGGGCGCATCGAGCGCACCCTGTTCATAATCAACTGGTTGCTGGACGCTGACATGCAGCGCCGTGCAAACATTGGGCTGAACAAAGGTGAGGCGCATCACGCCTTGAAAAACGCCCTTCGGATCGGTCGGCAGGGGGAAATCCGCGATAGAACCGCTGAGGGCCAGCACTACCGCATGGCTGGGCTGAACCTACTGGCTGCGATCATCATCTATTGGAATACCAAGCACCTGGGCCAGGCCGTCACAGCCCGAAAACGCGCCGGGCTCGACTGTTCACCAGTGCTTCTGACGCATATCTCGCCGCTTGGATGGGCGCACATCCTGCTCACAGGCGAATACAGGTGGAAAAATCGCTGACGTGACGCCTTAAGGTGTCATTCTGCACTGAGCCGGAACAGACCCCAAGTAGCGCACCGTGCTATCGATCTTTGTGTAGCCAAGAAGCAGTTGTACCGCCCGCAAGTTTCCAGTTTTGCGGTAGATTTAAAAGGCCTTTGTCCGGCCCATAGAATGCGTGCCGTAACGCTGTGGCCTTAATTAAGGTCTGCTTGCTCTCCCTGCCAAAAACTACCGTCGTTAGCGTAAAGTCCCGCAATCTGTGAATTCGACCTTTGATCCTTGCTGCGCTCTGCACGAATGGCTGGTTTTCCCGCCTTGCGGCAGCACCGACTTTTACGCTGACGCAGCATTTTCCACGCTGCGAGCGCACGCAGCAGGAAAACAGAATTCACCGAATGGGCTCATTCCGGCCCTTAGCCGCGATTTGCACCAAGGTCCGGTACTGCATGTTGCTCCGGGCAGATTGTCGATCGAAGCAGGCCGTCTTCGTGCAGCGCGGCTTGCGTCTCGCCATTGTCCCACTGATAGAGTAGGCCGATTTCGACACCTGTTTTGATGCATGTAATTCGGCCGATGGCTTCGGCCGTTGAGCGAACACTTTCATGTTCGGGCAAAACTAGCCCCTCTCGTTAAACAATTCCTTGGGATCGACGTCGAGAGCATCCGCGATCCGCTCCAGAACATCGATTGACGCTGAATTTTTGGCGAGCTCGATCTCGCTGACGTAGCTGCGATCCATCTTTGCAGCTAAAGCTAATTGTTCTTGGGTCATACCTTTGGAATTTCTTAGATTCCGGATATTTAACCCTACTTGTTTCCTCAATCTCATGGCTTGTATTCGGCCAGATCGCTGAGATTGCTCTACAGAATATATTCCACAAAACGCGCGCGAGCCTCACAAAAGGGATACTCGCATATGGTGTAAAGGCGGAGTGTGGCCTTTTGATATCAATAATGTAGCAATGATATCAAAAGTCATATATTGACATGTGGCGCAGACTTATCAGAATTTGGAGCGCCGGAGCTGTCGTGGCCCTGCTTCCAACCGTGGCTCCACAAGCGGCAAAAGCCTATCAGGTTGACTGCGCCATTTTGCTTTGCCTGGCTGGTGGGTGGCCTGCTTCAGCAGAATGTGCCCATGCCCGTGCCGTTTTCATTAGGCGGATCACGCCTTGGCCGATCGAGCCGCCGCTGCAGATCTGGCGTTGTCCGATGGACATTTCTGAGCGCGCCCCTTTGCAAAGCACCGGCCCGAAAATCTGGGAGGCCAGCAACCAAAATGGTCAGACGCTTGGCCAAGTCATTCTGGCACAGGTGGCTGAAGGCAGTGCCGATATTGACATCAGCGGTCTGGAGTTCGATTTCGTGCGCTCGATCCGTGTTTGGGATGTGCGGTACTACAGCCATCGCGAGCGCGGTCGCGACGATGATTGCTCGGAGAGCTACAACATGCGTCTCGGGACTTACGGCACGCAAGGCGAATTCGGTTGGCAGCGCACGACACCAGCGGCCGTCCCGCAATGGGTTCTGCCGTCTCGGCGCTGCTCATCATCGAATTGGCGACGAGGTGTCGGTGTGGAATGGGAAGATCACGAAGGCAACCACGGATATGAGTGGGTAGCCTACTAAGGCTATTCGCCGATGTCTTTCATGCGTTCGGCGATATCGCCTGCAATGCGCTCATATAGGGCGGCCTGCTTGTCTCGAGGTGTCCCGGGCTTTGGGTTTCTCCGGCGGATGCGTTTGGCGAGCCAGAAGAGCAACCTCGCGGCGGGGTCATCTAGTTTTTCCGGTACAGGAACTGGATAGTTTTCTTCGAGGAGGGCAACGACCTCAGCATTCATGCTGCGATGGTTGGCCTCGGCCGCGAGGCGTATACGATCGCGCAGGCCGTCTGGCAGCCGTACGATGAATTTATCCTGATTTTGGGCGCTTTGTTCTGACATGGTGGCACTATGCCATAAAAAGTATTTGACGCAATAGTGGCTAAATGCCACTAACGGGGTGTGTTTCAACCTGGAGGCGTTTGATGAACAGTCGTAAACCAATGCAGCTTCGGCTTCCGCAAGAGCTCAAAGAGTGGATCAAAGCTGAGTCAGATCGCAATGGAAACTCCCAAAATTCAGAAGTGATCCGCGCCATTCGGGCAGCGAAAGACAGGCGATCCACAGTTGGATCAGTCGGAAATATCAAAATGGATCAGGGTGATAATGCGCGTTGTTGACGAGTAAGAAGGGTGTCGTTCAGATGACCAAAGCAAGTGTACAGACAAAGGCGAAACAAGCTGCCTCGGCCTTCATCCGCGAGGCGCGGGAGGCAGGTTGGCAGCGTGCGAAGTTCGAGATCAAGCCCGATGGCAGCGTCATCGTCGATGCCAACATGGTCGCGCCAGAGGCGGCAGACGACTTTCTCAACAGTGACCTGAGAATGGGCGAATGACTCGCAAGAGCCTGCCCAAATACGTCTATAATGACAGGGGGTATCTCCGGTTCATCCGGCGTTCGCGGGGTGTTTCAGTCATGATGCACGAGGAAGCGGGCACGCCGGAATTCTGGGATCATTACAATCGCCTGCTGAAGGGGAAACCAGCCCCCACGCCGGTGAAGCGCAATTTCGAAGCGTTGATCCTCAGCTACTACGATAGTGACGGCTATCAGAAGCTGAAGCTCCGCACGAAATCAGACTATCGGCGGTACATCAGCCACATTCGTGAGATCTGGGCCGACAAAGACCCGGCCAGGATCGAAACCCATCACATTTATGAATTGCACCGGGCAAATGCGGATCATTGGCGGCAAGCCAACTATCTCGTTCAGGTCATGGTCGTCTTGATGAACCACGCACGATTGATTGGCTTCATCAAGAAGGAGCACGGCAATCCGGCTAAGGGCATTCCGCTCTTTAAGCAGCAGAGCGACGGCTGGGAGCCTTGGCCAGACGATGTTCGCGCCGAGTTCGAAGCGCTGGCTTCAAAGCGGGCACGGCTTGTCTACGAGCTTTGCGTTGGTACAGGCCAGCGCATTGGCGATGTCGTGAAGATGAAGTGGGCGCACTTTTCCGACGAAGGATTCGATTTCACGCAGGGCAAAACCGACAAACCGTTGTGGATCCCGCTTACCGACCGCCTGAAAACCCATCTCGACGGGCTCGCACGAACGGACGGCACTGTTGTGACCGACGCGATGGGTCGATCTGTGAGCTACCGTATCGTTGCTGAGGAAATGCGTGTCATCAAAAAGAAGATGAAGCACGAGAAAGCGAGCTACTACAAAACGCACGGGCTCAGGAAAAACGCGACGATCGAGCTTTATCTGGCTGGATGTGATGACGAGATGGTCAAGGCTGTCACCGGGCACTCAGGCGTTGAGATGCTGAAAAAATACGGCGGGCCGATCCGGCAAAGGGAGCTCGCGAAGCGCGCTCAAGAGGCGAGAAATCAAATGGAACGAAGCAAGAGCGAAACGTGAAAGTTTCAACGGTTGTTTCAAAAATGGCAGTGAAGGAGAGGTAGGATGACGCAAGTCATTGATTTTATTGGAGGCGGGTACCGGAATCGAACCGGTGTACACGGATTTGCAATCCGCTGCATAACCACTCTACCAACCCGCCTCGGATGGTATGCAGCGCGGTCTATACGATGAATTCGGGCTTCGCAAGCGGGCAAATGACGCTTTCTGATGTTGCCCTCGGGGGCAGGGCGTGGCTATAAGGGGCGTAACGTCTTGTGACTAAAAGAGTTCAGATCATGCCAAACTTTTCTCAACTGCGCACAACAATGGTCGACACGCAGGTGCGCCCATCTGATGTGACCAAGTTTCCTATCATTCAGGCGATGTTGAATGTGCCGCGCGAGGCCTTTGTGCCTGCGTCCAAACGGGATGCGGCCTATGTCGGTGAGCACATCGATTTGGGACGTGGTCGTGTCGTGCTTGACCCGCGGGTCTTCGCCAAGATGCTCGAGGAGCTTGATATCCAGTCAAATGAGTTGGTGCTCGATTTGGGTGCGGGGCTTGGCTATTCGTCGGCGGTAATCGCTCATATGGCCGAAGCCGTGATTGCGGTTGAGGACGATGCGGACATGGCGGCGGCTGCGGCGAATAACCTCATGGATGCGGGCGTCGATAACGTTGTAGTTGAATGCGCAACTTTGGCCGATGGTGCGCCGCAACACGGACCCTATGATGTCGTGATCTTGCAAGGTGCAGTGGAAACATTGCCTGACGCAGTTCTGTCACAGGTGAAGTCTGGTGGCCGCATTGCCTGCATTTTTCTTGACGGTGCTCTTGGCATTGTGAAGTTGGGCTACAATATTAACGGGGAAATCAACTGGCGCCCGTCGTTCAACGCGACCGCACCCGTTCTTTCCGGTTTCGAAGCAGAAAAAACATTCGCGCTATAAGCAATAGATCCGGTCGGTTCCGGTGCGCAAGCGTCAGGCGAGGTCAGATCAATGACGACTAAGAATACATTTAAATTGCGTGCATTTGCGGCTCTGGTTGCGGCGGGGCTTGGGGTTGCCGCGCCACTATCGGTGAGCGCCGAGTCTCTGGGCGATGCTTTGGCGTCTGCGTATAAAAACTCGGGACTTTTAGAGCAAAACCGCGCAACGCTGCGGGCAACAGACGAGGGGGTCGCTACGGCGCTTGCAAGTTTGCGCCCGACGATCGGATATAGCGCGGGATCTGACTACAGTTTCACCAACAAAGCATGGATGACGCAGCTTGGCTTTAACGCCTCGATGACCTTGTACACCTTTGGGAAAAACAAAGTTTCCGTTGATATTGCAAAGGAAACTGTGCTCGCAACACGCGAGGCGTTGATCAACGTCGAACAACAAGTTCTAGCCTCGGCTGTGGCAACCTACATGAATGTGCGCGAGCAAGAGGCGTTGGTCAATCTGCGCAATAGCGCGGTGCGTCTGGCCACCCAAAACCTGCGCGCCACACGTGACCGTTTTGAAGTTGGCGAAGTGACGCGCACGCAGGTCTCGCAATTCGAGGCGCAATTGGCCTCCGTGCGGGCGCAACTTGCTTCCGCGCAAGGGACACTTGCCGCCGCGCGCGAGAGCTACAAAAATCAAATGGGCCATTACCCAAGTAACTTGTCTAGCCCGCCGTCGGTAAAGTTGCCGGTGAAGTCCGCGGACGCCGCCGTGCGTCTCGCGCATCGCACCCATCCGGGTATCAAGGCGTTGCAACATCAGGTTTCTGCCGCTGATCTGGCCGTGGACGGGACCGAGCGCAATTTGTTCCCTGAAATTTCTGCCTCTGCGGGGTGGTCGGTGAATGATAATCCCGCCACATCCCGTATTGGAAAATCGATTGGTATTTCGGCCAGCGGTCCAATCTACTCGGGTGGCGCAATCTCGTCTGCCATTCGCAAAACCATTGCCCAGCGTGATCAATCGCGTGCTGAATTGCTAACTGCGACCCGCGATGTCGAAGAGGGCGTGCGCTCCAACTGGGCGATGCTGTCGGTTCTACGTGCCTCTTTGAATGCCTCTCAGGCGTTTGTGAGCGCGCAACGTGTGGCCTACAACGGTGTGCGCGAAGAGGCCGATTTGGGTGCGTCAACTGCCCTCGACGTTCTTGATGCCGAGCAGGATTTGCTTGATGCGCAAGTGTCAGCCATTCAGGCGCAAATCGCGTCCGAAACCCAGACCTATAATGTGCTACAATCTATGGGGCTTTTGACGGTTCAAAACCTGAACCTCAACGTTCCAGTGTATGATCCCGCTGCGTATTACAACGCGGTGAAAACCGGTCCGACATCCTATGTCAGCCCCGAAGGCGCGAAACTGGACCGCGTTTTGGAGTCGCTTGGCCGCAAGTAAGGTCTGGTGTGGACACAACGCGGCGTTCAGCAACGTGTTGTGTCCAAATACGAAGGCCGTTAGCATCCAAAGCAGCACTCACAGTGTTGCCACTTAGGGAATCGCAATGTCTGATCCGATGACAAACATGATGGAGGACGAGGATGTTTTGGCATCCATTCGTCGCCTTGTTGTCGATAGTCGGGCGGCCCGTGAACGGCTGGTGGCGGCATCTGATACGGCGGGCGCGCCCGATTTGCTTTTGCTAACCTCGGATTTCCTTATCGACGCACCGTCATCGCAAGAAGGATCGGATCACCCGCACACCCCGCCGCCGTTATTCGTTTTAGGGCCACATCTGGCCGTAGTCCCGCGTGAGGACGCGCCAGCGCCGCACGGTGACGATGCCGCGCAAGACGTTGAAGCGAACGATGCGGCAGCGGTCGACGATGCTTCCCACGACGACGAGAGTGACGCCGCGTGGCACACTGCCCTTGATGACACGCCCAATGGTGACGCGATGCAAACCGCCTCACATCTCAGTTTGGAGCAACGCATTGCCGGACTTGAAACGGCGATCGGTGCGTCTGGTGATGAGTGGGAGCCGGATGGTTCGGAAAACCTAGAGGTCGAAATCCCACATCAGTTGCCCCGTGGATTTGCCGATATTGTACTGGGCATGCGCGCCAAACCCGCGCCGACCGAGACGCCTATTGAGGCCGAGACGCCTATTGAGACAGAGGTGCATGAGGGGGATGTGGCCCTTGAGGATGACGATGTGTCTGCGCCTGAATCGATTCATGCAGATACGGCGCTCGTCGACGAGGACTTGCCTGACGATGATATTCTCGATGAGACCATGTTGCGCGCTCTTGTGGCGGATGTTCTGAATGACGAACTGCGTGGGCAACTCGGTGAGCGTATGACGCGTAACATTCGCCGTCTTGTGCGCCGCGAAGTTCAACGCGCCTTGTCGATGCGCGACATTCAATAACCGATTAAAGGTCAACCTCTTGCGCGAGTTGTAGCAACGCGTCGAGGTCCATATGAGTTTCCATATGCGCCGCCAAAGCGTCCAAGGTCGTTTCGACGCCGCCCTCAAAATCACCAAGCCCGCCTGTCATGCCGAACCGCGCCAAATACGCCGCGCGAAAGGCATCAGCGGAAAAAAGCCCGTGCAGATAACAGCCCAAAATGCGGCCATCGACACGTGCCGCGCCTTCGGGAACACCCTCGATGTCTAGCCACGCTCGCGCACAATCCGCGCCCGTTGTTCGCCCGATGTGGATTTCATACGCATGGACCGTTGCGCCACTTGCGCGATCATAGCCCGTGACTTCGGTGACGCGTTTTTCCGGCGTCATCATGGTTTCGATGTCCAGTAGACCCAACCCCGCATGGCGTCCCGCGTGTCCCTCAATGCCATCAGGATCATCGATCCACTGGCCAAGCATTTGATATCCGCCGCAAATGCCAAGGACATGCCCGCCACGTCTGACATGGGCGGCCAGATCAATATCCCACCCTTGGGCGCGCAGATAGGCCAGATCGCCAATCGTCGATTTCGTTCCGGGGAGCAGCACAAGATCGGCATCACAGGGCAGGGGGCGACCCGCTTCGACAATCTCGACCGTCACATCAGGCTCGGCGGCGAGCGGGTCAAGATCGTCAAAATTGGCGATGCGCGACAGGCGCGGCACGACAATCTTGACACGTCCATCCCCACGCGAGGCAATGTCCATCACGTCCTCGGCTGGCAAGCGGTGCGCATCCGAAAACCACGGGATTGTCCCAAGGTCGATCCATCCCGTGTGCTGCGCAATCGCGCGCGCCCCATCGTCAAACAGGCTGATGTCACCGCGAAATTTGTTGACCGCGAAGGCCTTGATATGAGCGCGATCTTCGGGCGGTAAAACGGTGTGGGTGCCAACCAGTTGGGCGATGACGCCGCCACGGTCGATGTCGCCCACCAAAACCACTGGCACGCCTGCGGCCTCGGCAAAGCCCATGTTTGCAATGTCGCCTGCGCGTAGGTTGATCTCGGCGGGGCTGCCTGCGCCCTCGATGATCACAATGTCAGCGCTCGCGGCAAGGCGGTGAAAGCTTTGCAAAACCGCGGGCATCAGTGTTGATTTTGTCTTGCCGTAATCGCGGGCTTTCATCGTGGCGACCCGTTTGCCGTGCACCACAACTTGTGCGCCCACATCCGTCTCGGGTTTGAGCAAGACGGGGTTCATATCGGTGTGGGGAGGGCGGCCGCATGCACGCGCTTGCAGCGCTTGGGCGCGCCCGATCTCGCCACCGTCCGATGTGACAGCGGCGTTGTTAGACATGTTTTGGGGTTTGAACGGAGCGACATTATAGCCGCGCAGAGTGAGTGCGCGCGCAATGCCCGCAACAAGCATGGACTTGCCCACATTCGAGCCTGCCCCTTGGATCATGATTGCTTTTGCCACGCCTGCATCTCCCGTTTCGTCGTTGCTATGAGTATGTCGTCACCGCCAAAGAGGGAAGAGCGCGAGGATGGGTTTGTGATCAGGGCGCGCCACGGGTCGCCACGACCCCATACATACAAAAAGACGCGCCAGCGAGCAGCTAGGCGCGTCCTTTGTCAAGAAACAGCAGCGGATACACAGGAATGCGGAGGCTTATGCAGCTTCCATTTGCTGTGCGTTGCGGCGTTCGCTTTCTTCGCGTGACAGAGCCACGGAGGTGCGAATACCTTTGGACACAAATTCCATCAGACCGGAGACAACCCGTTCGTTGGGGTCAATACCGGCACAGGACAAAACTTCGCGGCCATCCCGAGAGCGCGCCCAACGGGCGATCTGTTCGGGGCCATTGCCGTATTTCTTGTCATCGGCGATAGCGTCATCAAGAGCGGCAAGCACAACAGCCGCGAACAGTTTACGCGAACGTTGACCTTGCTCATAATTAAACGCGGTGCCGTCAACAAAATCAGCCATGATATGTCCTTGTATTATTGGTCTTGAGGTGCAGACGTAGGGGGCGGTATGACAGGTCCGTACCGATTCGGATACACTTCAAATGCATAGCAGCCATGCGTTTACGGAATGTTTAGCGAGGCATAACCGCTACATCGCGCGGCTTGCACCACGCTAGTTGTCAATATATAGGGTGCGCCAAAGTTCCTTCAACCTTTGGTAAGGTTTCTCCCATGCCCAAAATTAACGGTAACGAAATTCGCCCCGGAAACGTCCTTGAACATGATGGCGGTCTTTGGTCCGCCGTAAAGGTCGATCACGTCAAGCCGGGTAAGGGCGGCGCATTCGCTCAGGTTGAGCTAAAGAACCTGCGTGACGGTCGCAAACTCAACGAACGTTTCCGCTCTGCCGACAAAGTCGAGCGCGTGCGTCTGGAGCAAAAAGATCAACAATTTCTGTTCGAAACGGACGGAATGCTGACCTTTATGGATACCGAAACATTCGAGCAGGTCGAGCTTTCCGCCGACCTCTTGGGCGATCGTCGTCCGTTCTTGCAAGACGGCATGACCGTCAAAATCGAGTACTACGACGAGGAGGCGCTCAACGTCTCTGTGCCGCAAAAAGTCACCTGTCAGATCGTCGAGACCGAGCCAGTGGTAAAGGGTCAAACCGCCGCCAATTCGTTCAAGCCCGCGATCCTCGACAATGGCGTCAAAGTCATGGTGCCGCCCTTTGTCGGCCAAGACGAGATGATCATCGTAAACACCGAGACGATGGAATACGCCGAGCGCGCGTAACGCCACGTCATCACAGTTTTGTGACGGGCCGCTCCGACATCGGAGCGGCCTTTTTCGTAAAATAATGCGGTTTAGAGCGTGACGCGTGCGCCCTCGGCACTCATCGGCCCCGTTGCGCGGTCAAAGCGCAGGTAGGCAATCGCGCGCCCGCCAGATTGGGTAAACAGCACACCCGCCTCTTTGCCGCTTTCGGTCAAAATCGGCGTGCCAACGGGGGCGGAGCCCTCAATTGCCACAGATGCCAGACCTTTGCGCAACTCGGTTTTATGTTTCATGCGTGCCGTGACCTCTTGGCCGACATAACAGCCCTTTTTGAAATCCACACCGTGCAGCCGCTCAAACCCCGCCTCGAGGATATAGGTGTCGGGCGTCAATTCTATTCCGGCCTCGGGAATGCAATGCGCCACACGAATGGCGTCCCAATCGACGGCCTCGCTGTCGCGCCCGTCATAGGCCCGCCACCCAAGGGCGCTGTGGCGCGGGTCGGCAACGGCTCCGTCCGGCACCGCGCCCAATCCGCGCGATACGGTCCGTTCTGTTAGGGCAAGCGTCACATCGGAGCGCAGTTTGTACATGGTCAGTCGTTTGAGCAAAGCGTCGGCGTCAGGTGTGGCCACATCGAGCAACACCGTGTCTGCCTCACGCACAAGAAAGAAGTCGACCATGAACTTTCCTTGCGGCGTTAAAATCGCGGCATAAACCGCACCGCGTTCCAGACCGCCGATGTCGTTGGTGATCAGGCCTTGCAAGAATTTGTGGGTGTCGGAGCCGCTAAGGGCGATGATGCTACGCTCGGTCATGTGTTCGCTCTCCTATATGACGTCATATAGGGCGTTGAGAGACCAAGGTGAAGGACACGATGTGATTGTTCAACGGGACACCGCTTTTCAGCTGTATTCGGGGTGTGAAGCCGCTAGGGTTTTCGCAAATCTCACAACCGAACCGAGACCCATGCGCGCGCCAATTTCTGTGATAATCCCGACCCTGAACGCGGCACCGCATTTGGCGGAGACATTGGCGCGGATCATGGAGGGCGTGGACGCGGGCCTAGTGCGCGAATTGATCGTCTCGGATGGCGGGTCAACGGACGACATTGTCCGGCTGGCCGACATAATCGGCGCGCAGTTGGTTGTGGGGGATGCGGGGCGTGGCGCACAATTGGCGCGCGGGGCCGAGGCGGCCCAAGGCGCGTGGTTGTTGTTCGTGCATGCCGATACATGGCTACCTGAGGGGTGGAGTGCGGCCGCTCTGTCCCACTTGACGCACCCCGATCAGGCCTTGGTGTTTTCCCTGTCGTTTCGCGGTGGGGGAGGATGGGCACGGATGACGTCCCTATGGGCAAACCTGCGCACGCGGGCGTTTGGCCTGCCTTATGGGGACCAATCCTTACTCATATCGCGCGCCTTGTACGACACCGTTGGGGGCTTTGCACATATCGCGTTGATGGAGGATGTGGACATGGCCCGCCGCTTGGGACGCGCGCGGATCGTGCTTAGTCAGAGCGCCGTCCAAACAGACCCATCACGCTACCAAACGCGCGGCTGGCTGCGCCAAGGAAGCCGGAATCTTTGGCGTCTTGTGCAGTATCTTGCGGGCGCTGATCCGGCACGGCTATCTCGATCTTACGATCGGTGAGTGTCATCCCGTCAGAGTATTGCAGGCGGTATAGATCCGCATATAGACCGCCACGCGCCAATAATTCGTCATGCGTGCCCTGATCAACCACCATGCCGCGATCCATCACCACGATGCTATCGGCGTTGCGAATGGTCGACAGACGGTGCGCAATCACAAGCGTGGTCCGGCTTTTGGACAGATCTTCGAGCGCCTCTTGCACAATCTTTTCGGACTGCGCATCGAGCGCGGATGTGGCTTCGTCCAACAGCAAAATAGGACGGTCACGCAAGACCGCTCGCGCAATGGCAACCCGTTGGCGTTGCCCGCCTGACAAGGCCGATCCGCGTGTGCCCGCATTGGTATCAACCCCCGCCTCAAGGTTGCCAAGGAAGGCATCGACATGGGCGGCCTTGAGGGCTGTTTGCAAGTCGGCATCACTCGCATCAGCGCCCATCATCACGTTCTCGCGAATGCTTTCGTCGAACAACAATGCGTCTTGGGAAACGACCGAAAACAACCCGCGCAACTCTTTCAGGTCGAGTTGATTGGTCGGCGTCCCCCCGATGGTGATGGAGCCGCTTTGCGGATCTGCCAGTCGGGCCAACAGATGGAAAATCGTGGACTTGCCAGCACCGGACGCGCCGACAAGCGCCGTTGTCTGACCTGCTTTCGCGACAAAGGATGTGCCACGCAACACCGGTGCGTCTGTGTATGAAAACGCGACCGCCTCTAGGACAACGTCGGCGTCACGCGCTGGGATATCCAACTGCTTTGGCACGGGCGGCGATACAATGCTGGGGCGTTCGTTGAACACGCTGTGAACGCGGACCATGGAGGCCATGGCGATCTGCCACTGTGCCGAGACATTTCCCAACCGGCGCGCCGGATCGATCAACATCCCGACAGCCGTGAAAAACGCCATGAATTCCCCGACCGTCTTTTCACCGGAAATGATTTCGAGACCGCCAAAATAAAGCACGGATGCAAACCCGACACCGGCCACAAAGTCGATGAGAGACGGGATCGCGGATTGACCGCGCGCGGACCGGATTTCCTCGCGGGTATAGCCGTTGATCGCCTTGTTGAACCGATCGGTTTCGCGTTGTTCTGTGCCGGCAAGTTTGATCGAGGTGGTGCCGTGGTAAACTTCGTCCAAACGGTTCGAGACGAAACTGGACGCCTCACGGGCTGCGGATGAATTGCGGCGCACACGCCGTTGCAACGTTCGAATCGGAAACGCGATAAAGGGCACGGCGACCAGTGCCAAAAGCGTCCATTGCCAATCCATTGTGGCCGCGACGATCAACAAAGACGTCAGACCAATCACATCGCGCACGAGGCTGCGCATGATGGTGCCCCATTGATCGGACGCCGATTGGCAATCGCCGCGCGTGCGCTCTAATAGAACGCCGGGTGGGTAATTGTGAAAAAACGCGCCGTCCAATGTCAAAACATGCGCCAAGAGATCGCCTTGCAGGTGGGCCGCCGATCTGACCCGCACCATCGTCATTAAGACACGGTTTGCGTAACCTGATAGGGCGCGAATGGCGAATACGCCCAAAATCGCCAGCGCGGTCCACGCAATGCGACTTGTATCCGCTGCCACCAGAACGTCATCAAACATCGGCTTGATCAAATAGCTGATCAGGCCAAGCATCGCGCCTTCGACAACCATGAAAAAGAATGCCGCACCAAGTTTTTTGGATTGCGGCCGCAGGTACGTGCCGAAAAACCAGCGCAACAAGTCGCCGGGTTGCGGGTTTGGCGTATTGGCATCTGCGCTCATGAAAACTCCGTCACGGATTTGAGGCACAAAAGTAGCACCTGTGTTGAACGGGTTTACCGCCTCGTGCGCCCCGCTTCAAGCGGTGCAGGTCTGCGCCTGCGCGTCCGTGTCGCGTGGGGTGTGGAATTGACGTGTCGTTTCGGGAGGGGTACGCACGTCAGGTGTGATTTTTATCGTGTCACACGACAGTGTTTTCGACACCCCATCAAAAAGGTCACTGCCCCATGTCGCTTGCCAATGGTCGTCACTATCTCGCTATTCCCGGTCCTTCGGTCATTCCCGATCCCGTTCTTCAGGCCATGCACCGTCCCGCACCAAATATTTATACGGGCGAGTTGGTCGATATCACGCATGGCCTCGTGCCGGACCTGAAAACAATTGCGGGCACCTCGGGCCACATGGCGATGTATATTTCCAACGGGCATGGCCTGTGGGAGGCGTCTTTGACCAATATGGTGTCGCGCGGCGATAAGGTTCTGGTCTGTCTAACGGGCAATTTTGGTGTGGGTTGGGCGGATGTGGCCACGCGTTTGGGCCTTGAGGTCGAGACCCTTGATTTTGGCAAACATGCGCCCGTTGATCCGGCACAGCTTGAGGCCGCGTTGCGCGCCGATACCACCCACACGATCAAGGCGGTTATGACCGTGCATGTCGATACTGCGACCTCTGTGCGCAACGACATTGCCGCCATGCGCAAGGCCATAGACGCCGCGGGTCATCCGGCCGTATTCGCGGTGGATTGTATCGCCTCGCTTGGCTGTGATCGCTTTGAGATGGACGCATGGGGCGTCGATGTCATGATTGCCGCCAGTCAAAAAGGTCTGATGACGCCTCCGGGCATGGGGTTTGTCTGGTTCTCGGACAAGGCATTTTCAGAGGGCAAAGCCGCCAATCTGCGCACCCCCTATTGGGATTGGACCACGCGCGCCGAGCCGTTTCACCTCTATGAATATTTCGATGGCACACCGCCCACCCACCATATTTACGGCCTGCGCCAAGCGGTTGATATGATCCTTGATGAGGGGCTTGAAAACGTTTGGGCGCGTCATGCCACCCTTGCGGGAGCCTATTGGGCGGCGATTGATCAATGGGGATCGGATGGCGCATTGCGGTTCAACATCACCGATCCTGCGCATCGCTCGCACGCGGTCACGACACTCAATTTAGGCAATGGCGATGGGACACGCCTGCGCGACTGGTTGACCGAGAACCTCGGTATTACATTGGGCATTTCATTGGGGTTCGGCGCAATTGGATCGGATGAATCCCACGGCTATTTCCGGATCGGCCACATGGGCCACATCAATGCGCATATGGTCCTTGGCATCGTTGGCGCGATCGAGACTTCGTTCACCGCACTCGATATTCCACACGGTATAGGCGGGTCTGTTGCCGCCTCGTCCTTCTTGTCACAAATCGGCACTCAGGCCCGTGTCGCACCGTCCGAAAACACTGGCGGTTGCTGCGGTTAGGCGATGTCGCCGAGCGCCAATGGTAGGCGCTCGGCAAACACATCAATCTCGTGGGGCAAGCCGACTGACACGCGAATACAGCGATCAAGGGGGACAATCGCGGGCATGCGGACAAACACACCGCGCTTGGCCAATGCCGCCAAAAGTGCGCGGGCATAATCGCCACCGCTCCCACAGTCCATCGTGATAAAATTCGTAGCCGAGGGCAGGGGCGTCAATCCGTTGTCTTGTGCGATTTGTACAAGTTGCGCGCGACCCGCCGCGATTCTTTGCACGGTCTGCATCAAATAATCCGCATCGCCAAGAGCCGCCACAGCCCCCGCAAGCGCCACACGGTTGACGCCAAAATGATTGCGCACCTTGTCAAAGCTACGCGTGATGCTCGGGTGTGAAATGCCATAGGCAACGCGCGCGCCCGCCATTCCGTAAGCTTTTGAAAATGTACGAAAACGGATCACGCGTTTGTCGCTTGGGTCTAACGGTGGCCGCGTGTCTGCCGCCGCAAATTCGGTGTAAGCTTCGTCGAGGACCAATAGGCACCCGTCAGGCACGGCCTCGATCATATCTTGCACGGTTTGCGCGGTATGCACCGATCCCATCGGATTGTTCGGATTGGACAGGTAGACCAGTTTTGCGCCCACCTCGCGCGCCTTGGCAATTAAGGCCTCGGGGTCTTCGAAATCGTCTTTGTAGGGAACCGTGTGCAGCACTCCGCCAAACCCCGCAACATGGTAGTTGAAGGTGGGGTATGACCCTGCGGAGGTCACAACCGCATCGCCCGATGCCACATAGAGCCGCACCAAATTTCCGAGCAAACCGTCGATGCCCTCGCCCAAGGTAAAGCACGCGCTATCCACCGCGTAATGTGCGCTCAGCGCGTCAATGAGTGGCGCGTTGTCAGGAATGCCGTATTTCCAAATCGCACCCAGTTCAGCCTGCATGGCCGCCACCGCCGCAGGTGAGGAACCAAACGACAATTCATTGGCCCCAAGGCGCGCGTCAAATGGGGCGCCGCGTGCACTCTCCATCGCCTCGGGGGCAACAAATGGCACGGTGGCGGCTAGGGTTTGGGCGAGCGCCGTTTGGCGCGGATCGGGTGTAAGAAATGTCATGACAACTGGATGACGGGTTTGCGCGTCCGCTGCAAGTCCACGTGGGCCGCACCATTGAAAAAGCCCCGCCCGTGAGGGCGAGGCGTCATATCAGGTGGCACAGGCGCGCAGGCGCTTAGCCGATTTCGGCCAAACGGGCGAGTGCCGCTTTGATCTTGCCCTCTTCCTCTTCGCGGGCCGCAAGGTTTTCGGTGGCTTCGGCCACAACCTCATCGGGTGCGGAGGCCACGAATTTTGGGTTGTTCAAACGCCCGCGCAATCCCCCTAGCTCTTTGGTCAATTTACCCAGAACCTTCTCCAGACGGGCTTTTTCCTCAGCGATATCAATCACACCGGCCAAGGGCAGCGCAAACGTGCCGCCCGCCACGGAAATGGTGATCGACCCTTTGGGCATTGCACCCTCGGTGAGCGTGTCGATACGCGCCAGTTTCAGGATGAGCGCCTCGTTGTTGGCCCATGCGGTTTTCCCCGCAGCGTCCAACTCCACCTGAACCATCGGGATTTTCAAACCCGCAGGCACGTGCACTTCGGCGCGGCTGGAACGGATGCTCTCGATGAGATCAATCACCCAATTCATTTCGCGGTCGGCCTCGGCGTCCACCAATTCCGCGCCATAAGTTGGCCAATCGGACACGGCCAACATGTCGCGACCGGATTTGATGTTGGACCACAGTTCCTCGGTGATGAACGGCATGATCGGGTGCAACATGGTCAGTGCTTGGTCTAGAACCCACCCCATCGTTTGACGGGTTTCCGCCAGTGTTGCGTCGTCACCGTCATAGAACAACGGCTTGGCCAGTTCGACGTACCAGTCACAGAATTTGCCCCACACAAAGGCATAGAGCGCGTTTGCGGCATCGTTGAACCGGTAGTCGTCGAACGCCTGATCCACTGTGGCGCGGACCTTGGCGGTTTCGCCGATGATCCATTTGTTCACCGTGGCGGTGGGCGCGGGCATCACGGCGGGATCGTAATTGTCGAACACCTCGTTCATCTCGGCAAACCGCGCCGCATTCCAGATCTTGGTGGTGAAGTTGCGATAGCCCTTGATCCGGTCCTCGGACAGTTTGAGCACACCGCCAATCGACGCCATAGACGCATTGGTAAAGCGCAGCGCATCCGCCCCGTATTCGTCAATGATCTCAAGTGGATCAATGACGTTGCCCGTGGTTTTGGACATTTTCTTGCCCTTTTCGTCGCGCACGAGTTGGTGCAGGTAGACGGTGTGGAACGGAACCTCGTCCACCACGGCCAATTGCATCATCATCATCCGCGCAACCCAGAAGAACAGGATATCCTGACCCGTTACGAGCACATCCGTGGAGAAGTATTTCGACGTGCTTTCATCCCACTCGGGCCACCCGAGCGTGCCAATCGGCCAAAGGCCCGACGAGAACCACGTGTCCAAAACATCGGGGTCGCGCCAGACGGGGTAGACCAATTTGGTCGGATCTTGACTGACGTTATAGGCGGCGAGGGCCTCGGCAAAGGTTTCAACCGCCTCTTGGCGGCTGGCCACCTCGACGATGCGGCAATGGTTGAGCGGGGTGGGGATGTCGGCAATCTCGCCCATAAAGGCGTCTTGGACCCCTGCGAAATCGGTGGCGCAGTGATGCACGGCACCGACATGCAACATGCCGCCCGCAGTCAACAGGCGGAACAGTTCCACCTCGTCCAACGCGCCATCGCCCTCGTCGTCCTTGAAATCGGGCGCGGACAGATCGAGACCATACCAAACCGGAATCTGATGCCCCCACCACAATTGACGCGAGATGCACCATGGCTCGATGTTTTCAAGCCAGTGAAAATACACCTTTTCGCCACTCTCGGGCATGATCTTGGTGCGCCCATCCCGCACAGCGTCAAGTGCGGGACCGACGATTTTCTCGGCGTCCACATACCACTGGTCGGTCAGCATCGGCTCGATCACAACCTTTGAGCGGTCGCCAAACGGCTGCATGATCGGCTTGTCCTCAACGTATGGGACAACCTCGGACACCTCGGTTTCGGTGCCCTCATCGTCTTTGACGGTGCGTGTGACGGTGGTCATCACGGCCAGACCTTCGGCATTGATCTGATCGACCACCGCTTTGCGGGCCTCAAAACGGTCCATGCCACGTAGCGCATCGGGGACGAGGTTGATGGTGTCGACCTCGTTCTCGGTGAAGGGCTTGCCCCCCGCGATCTCGGCGGCCAACAGCGCGCTGTCGGCGTGTGACAACCCGTCCTCACGCAGCGCGCCGCGCGTGTCCATGAGACGGTACAGCGGCAGGTTGGCGCGTTTGGCCACTTGGTAGTCGTTGAAATCATGCGCACCGGTGATTTTCACCGCACCAGAGCCAAAGGCCATGTCAGGGTATTCGTCGGTGATAATCGGGATCAGGCGGCGGTGCTCTTTTGGCCCCACCGGAATTTCGCACAGCGTACCGACAATCGACGCATAACGTGCGTCATCGGGATGCACGGCGACCGCACCATCCCCCAGCATCGTCTCGGGCCGCGTGGTGGCGATTGCGATATAGTCGCGCTCCTCGGACAGCACCACATTGCCGTCTTCGTCTTTCTCGACATAGGTATAGGTGGCACCACCGGCGAGCGGATATTTGAAATGCCACATGTGACCGGGGGTCTCAATGTTCTCCACTTCGAGATCGGAGATCGCCGTCTCGAAATGCGGGTCCCAGTTCACAAGGCGCTTGCCGCGATAGATCAGACCCTTGGCGTGCATGTCCACGAACACCTTGATCACGGCATCGTGGAAATTGCCCTCTTCGCCTGCGGGAGCGTTCGGCGCGCCCGACATGGTAAAGGCGTTGCGGCTCCAGTCACATGATGAGCCGAGGCGTTTGAGTTGGTTGATAATGGTCGCGCCGTACTGGCCTTTCCACTCCCAAACCTTCTCTAAAAATTCGGGGCGCGTGAAATCCGTGCGCTTTTGACCCGACTTGGCCAATTCTTTTTCGACCATCAACTGGGTCGCGATCCCTGCGTGATCCTGACCAGGTTGCCACAGCGTGTCAAAGCCGCGCATGCGGTGCCAACGCACCAGAATATCCTGAATTGTGTTGTTAAATGCGTGACCTACGTGCAACGCGCCCGTCACGTTGGGCGGCGGGATCATGACGGTAAACGTCTCCTCGCGGCTCGCATGTGCGCCCGCCTTAAAGGCGCCTGCGGCCTCCCAAGCGTCATAAATCCGCTGTTCGGCTTCATTTGCGTCAAAAGTCTTTTCCATCGCCATCGTTCTTACCGCCTGCACGTCATTCATTGATCCCGCGTTGTTTACCGTGCGTGGACCTTGAGGGAAAGGGCGAAACCTGCACGCATTGTGGGCGCAGCTGCGCTAAATCGCCATCAAAAACGGGCGGGCACGATCAGAGCGGCGTTAGATGGAACGGTCAAATTTCGTTGAGAGGTGAATCAGGCTTTCAATGTCATGAACACTGCTAATCGCGCTGATCTGTTCGAGTGTGGTGTCGATCTCTTCGGTGGATTCGCACGCAAGCTCGGCAATTAAATCAACGCGCCCCGTGGCGGTCGCCACCATGACAACCTCGGGAATCGCCTTGAGTTTCACAACCACGGACGCGGTTGTGCGGGCCTCGCATTCAATGAGGACGGTGGCGCGCACACGGCGCGCCAAAATCACATCGCCAAGCTTGATCGTGTAGCCCGCGATTGTACCGTTCGTCTCCATTTTCTCCAATCGGGCTTGGACGGTAGAGCGCGCCACTTTGAACCGGCGCGCCAGTCGCGACACAGAGGTGGAGCTGTCAACGGCGAGTGCCGAGAGAATCTTTTGGTCGAGATCGTCCATTGATGTGGTCCTTTGGTGTGCAGGTTTTGCCTATGATTTGAGCGGCTCACATGGGCTGACGTAATGTCATCTATCAATTTAACCACACAAACATACAAACTGTCCACCATTCCGCACGTTTCAACTCTTTTGATCGTCAAATTTAGCACGCATATAGCGATCACTGTTTCAGGACCAACGGACGGTCGCACGGCATCTCAAACGGTGCTCACGCGGTCCCGCACCAGGCCTGGTTGAGGCGTAGACCCCACTGCTCAAAACGAGCAACGGGGAGCGCTTAAGGATAATCGCGTAAGCGCAATCCCAACCGGTTCTCCCGGGTAAGAGAGTGGCTGCGCCTTGTTGGTGAAGGATACGCTGATGGGGCTCTCTAACAATATCTGGGCATCGCCCGCTGACTACCTGCGCAACCATGCTCCCGAGCATCCGGTTCTGTTTTTCTCGCCCGAAATCCTTCAGGCCAACGCGCATCGTTTCTTGTCCGGCTTTCCGGGTTTTGTGACCTACGCGGTCAAGGCAAACCCAGATGAGGCTGTGCTCCAGAACCTCGTAAACGCAGGTATCTGCGGTTTTGACGTGGCCTCGCCCGTTGAAATCGACACGATTGCGCGCCTCGCGCCCCATGCCGCAATGCACTACAACAACCCTGTGCGTTCGCGCTCCGAGATCAAACACGCCGTAAAAGCAGGTGTGAAATCCTATTCCGTCGATAGCCGCTCCGAGTTGGAAAAACTTGGCGAGTTGGTGCCGTCCGAGGGCGTGGAAATTGCTGTGCGCTTCAAGCTGCCCGTCGATGGCGCGGCCTATAACTTTGGCGCGAAATTCGGCGCAACTGTTGATTTGGCCCGTGATCTTGTCATGCGTGCTCAGGCTCTTGGCTTTACCGTGTCGCTCACCTTCCATCCGGGCACACAGTGCACCGACCCTGCGGCATGGGCGTCCTACATCCACGCCGCTGCGGGCATTGGACGCGACACAGGCGTGCGCATCAATCGCTTGAACGTGGGCGGCGGGTTCCCCTCGCACCGTCTCAACGATGTGATCCCACAGCTGGACGCAACCTTTGCGCTGATCGACCGCGTGACCGACGAGGCCTTTGGCGCGGATCGTCCTGCACTCGTGTGCGAGCCGGGCCGTGCGCTTGTGGCTGAAAGCTATGCGCTTGCCACGCGTGTGCGCGCCATTCGCGACGATGCACATGTGTTCATTAATGATGGCATCTACGGCGCATTGTCCGAGCTGCACCTCGTTGGCGTCATCGACCGTATCGACGCATTCGGCCCCGAGGCGCAGCTGCGCACCGGCGATCCCGTCTTGCGCACCGTGTTCGGCCCGACCTGTGACAGCACCGACAAACTACCGTCCGAAATCGGCTTTCCATGCGATATGCAAGAAGAGGATCACGTGATCTTCTACGGTGTCGGGGCCTACTCTGTGGCGACCGCAACACGTTTTAACGGGTTTGGAAACCTCACCGTTGAGATCGTGCAAAGCCAGACCTGCGCCCTGCGCGCACTTGCGGCTTAACTTCGCGGTACAAACTGCACACGCGTCCTGCGCATCTGCGCCCTTTACATGTCTCGCCCCGCCGCTACTCTTACGTAGCAGCGGGGTTTTTCATGTCTCGCCCCAACGAAGGATTGCGCCATGGATAAGTTCGGAAAAAGCCAACCCGTGAAACGCCGCGAAGACACGCGTTTTTTGACCGGACGTGGACGCTACGTCGATGATATCGCCCCTGAGGGGTCAGCCGTTGCTTATATTCTGCGCTCGCCCGTGGCCCACGCCGAGATCACCGAACTAGATGTGTCGGATGCCCGTGACGCCGAGGGCGTGTTGGCGGTTTTGACATTTGACGATCTGGCACAGATTGGCCTGCATCCCTATCAAAAGGGCGAGGTGATCACCAATGCCGATGGCACACCTGCCGCCGATCCCAAGCGCCCCATTCTGGCCGAGGGGCGCGTGCGCTACGTGGGCGAGCCGATTGCCTGTGTGATTGCTGAGACGCTGGCACAGGCCAAAGATGCCGCCGAGCTAATCGCGTTCGATTTTGATGATTTACCTGTGCATGTCGGTCTTGAGACGGGCGGGCCACAGATCCACGATGAGGCCCCCGAAAATATCGCCTATGACTACGAAAAGGGCGATGGGGCGTCCGTGGCCGCCGTTATGGCCACCGCCGCCCACCGCGTCACCGTACCCGTGATGGACAACCGTGTTCTGATCGTACCGATGGAGCCGCGCGGGGCCTTTGCCGAATGGGGCGACGATGGCCGCGTTCACCTGTGTTTTGGCGGACAAGGCGTGTGGGGGATGAAGGACGATTTGGCCGATAACCTCGGTATTGACCGCGAACGTGTGCGCATCACCAACCCCGATGTGGGCGGCGGATTTGGCCTCAAAGGCATGCCGTTCCCCGAGTACTTTATGATTGCCGCCGCCTCCAAACACATCGCGCGTCCCGTGCGGTGGATGTCCGAGCGCACCGAGGGCATGTTGTCGGATCACGCGGGCCGCGATCTGATTTCGACCTGTGAATTGGGCTTTGACGCCGATCACAAACTCATTGCCTACAGTGTCGATACGATTTCCAACCTTGGGGCCTATAATTCGCACTACGGCCAGCCGATCCAGTCGGAGCTGTTCGAAAAGGTCTTGATGGGCACCTATGATTGCCAAGCGGCGTTTTTGCGCGTGCGCGGCATTTACACCAATACCTCGCTCGTGGATGCGTACCGTGGCGCGGGGCGTCCCGAGGCGATTTTTGCCCTTGAGCGCGCAATGGATCAAGCGGCGCGCGAGTTGGGTGTTGATCCTGTGACCCTGCGCCGCAAAAACTTCATCGCTGCCGATGCCTTTCCCTACCGCACCGCCACGGGCGAACTCTATGATGTGGGTGATTTCAACAAAGTGATGGACCGTGGATTGGCCGAGGCCGATTGGGACGGATTTGCCGCGCGCAAAGCGGCGTCCGAGGCGGCGGGCAAACTGCGCGGACGGGGGCTTTGTTACTACATCGAAAGCATCCTTGGCGATCCGGATGAATGGGCGCATGTCGAATTTCGCGACGATGGCGGTGTGAATCTTTATGTCGGAACCCAGTCAAACGGGCAGGGCCACGAGACGGTCTATGCCCAGTTTTTGGCCGATCAAACCGGCATTCCCGCAGCCTTGATTGACGTGATCCAAGGCGACAGTGACCGTATCCCATCGGGTGGCGGCACAGGCGGATCGCGCTCTGTGACCACGCAAAACAACGCCACGCTCAAAACCGTGGGCACCCTCGTGACCGACATGAGCGCCTTTCTCAAAGCCGAATTTGGCGGCGAGGTGACATTTGACGACGAACGGTTCCGCGTTGAGGGCACCAACGAGACGCCCACCATGCTAGAGGCTGCGGCTTTGGCGCGCGACAAAGGCCGTGATGATCTCTTGTCCGTGCGCGAACAGGCCGAAATCGAAGGGCGCTCCTACCCCAACGGGTGTCACATCGCAGAGGTGGAAATTGACCCCGAGACGGGCGAGACCAAGGTGGTGAAATACTCCGTGGTCGACGATTTTGGCAATCTGATCAACCCGATGTTGGCCGAGGGTCAGGTCCATGGCGGCGTGGCCCAAGGCATCGGACAGGCGCTCACCGAGATGTGCGTCTATGACGATGAGGGCCAACTCGTCACCGCGTCCTTCATGGATTACGCGATGCCCCGCGCCGACGATATGCCCTTTGTCAAATTTGTCTCCGAACCCGTGCCCTCGACCCATAACGTTATGGGGATGAAAGGCTGCGGTGAGGCGGGCACCGTGGGCGCGCTGGCCGCCGTGGCCAACGCCGTGGCGGATACGCTTTGGCCGCTTGGTGTGCGCCGCATCGACATGCCGTTCACACCGCAAAAGGTCTGGCGCGCGGTGAACGGCGCTAAAGAAAGCGAGCAATTTGCCGCACAGTAACGCGCTTCTTCAACGCTTTCGCCAGCTCTTTTCGATCCGTCCACGCATCCGTGTTTCGGGTGCGGCGCGTGCGCGTGGCCCTGTCACACACCTGATCATTCTCGATGGCACGATGTCCTCGCTTGAGGAGGGGTTCGAGACCAACGCGGGCTTAACGTATCGACTGGCCACGCAAACCGCCGATGACGCCAACATGATCGTGCGCTATGAGGCGGGCATCCAGATGAACACATGGCGCGATGCGCGTGACGTCATCGAGGGCCGTGGGATCAACAAGCAAATCAAACGTGTCTACGGCGCGCTTGCCTCGCGCTATCATCCCGGTGACCGGATCTATCTGATGGGCTATTCGCGCGGAGCCTACGCCGTGCGCTCGCTTGCGGGCTTCATCGACAAAGTCGGCCTGATCAAGGCCCAGCATGCCACCGAACAAAACATCACGGTCGCCTACCGACACTACCAAACGGGTCCAACGCTTGCCCCGTCACAGGCGTTTCGCGCTGCGTATTGTCACGACACGACACCAATAGAATTCTTGGGCGTGTGGGACACTGTTGCGGCCGTTGGTCTACAGTTTCCGGTGATCTGGCGGTTTAGCTCGGTGTTTCACGCTTTTCACGACCTCTATCCGCCGCGCAGTGCAAAGTTCGTCTATCATGCCCTATCTGCGCACGAGAGCCGTGGTGCCTATGCCCCTGTGATGTTCGAGACAAATCCGGACATGCCCGATCAACACCTCCAACAGATGTGGTTTCGCGGCTCGCACGGCGATGTCGGCGGGCAGTTGAGCGGCTATGTCCCCGCCCGCAAATTGTCGAATACCACGCTTGTGTGGATGCTTGATAAGGCGGAGATGGCGGGACTTGTCCTGCCAAAAGGCTGGCGGTCACGCTATCTGGCCGACCCATATGCGCCCTCAGTCGGTTCGCGGCGCGGATGGGGAAAATTCTTCCTCATGCGCCGCAAACGGACCATCGGCACCGACCCATCGGAACTGCGCCACCCGTCCTTGGACGCGTGACCCCTACGCCCCCGCAACGCCCAAGTTAGCGCAGATCGCTTTGGACAGGTGTGGACGGTTGAGCGTGTAAAAGTGCAAATCCTCGACGCCCTCGTTGATGAGGCTTTGGCACAATTGGGTGCACAGCTCGATGGACAGTTTGCGCGCGTCATCGGTGGCCTCGAACGCCTCGGCGTAATGCGCGGGTAGGGGGGTGCCGCAGGAGGCCGCGAATTTTTGCACGCCCTTCCAGCTTGTGATGGGCAATATGCCAGGAATGATTTTGCCCGTGATCCCCGCATCTGCACAACGGTCGCGAAAGCGAAAGAACGTTTCGGGGGCAAAGAAAAACTGGGTAATGGCCGAATCTGCGCCCGCTTCGAATTTCTTTTTGAGCCAAGTGATGTCTGCGTTCTCGTCGCTGGCATCGGGGTGCGGATCTGGGTAGGCGCCAACGCGGATTTTGAAATTGCCCGTCTCTTTGAGGGCCGCGATCAGTTCGACCGAATTGGCAAAGCCGTCTTTGGCTGGCGTGAATTTGCCCGCATCTTTTGGCGGATCGCCGCGCAGGGCCACGATTTCATTGACACCCACCGCCTTGTAACTCTCGGCAATCGCAAGGGTTTCGGCGCGTGTCGCGTTCACACAGGTCAGGTGCGCGGCCACGTTCCATCCGTACTTGCGGTGCAAAAGCGCCACCGCGTCATGGGTCAATTCGCGGGTCGTGCCGCCCGCGCCGTAGGTCACAGACACAAATCCGGGGTTCATGCCCTCAAGCGCCTGCACGGTCTCAAAAAGGCTAAAGCATGCTTCGATGTTCTTAGGAGGAAAGAACTCGAACGAGATATTTGGTGCGGCGGTCATGGGGGCTGTCCTTGTCTATGTCGGTGGCCCTTGTGTCACAGGCGTCCATGTGAGACAAATTCATAATTTTCAAGTTTAACATGAATGGCGCTCAACTCGATGCATCTCGAATTTCGACATCTGCGGACCATAAAGGCGATCCATGAGGCGGGGGGATTGGCGCGTGCGGCCGATCGGCTCAACATCACGCAATCGGCCCTGTCGCATCAGGTCAAAGGCCTTGAGGATCAGGCGGGCTTGGAACTGTTCGTGCGCCGCTCCAAGCCGCTCAAACTGTCGGCTGCGGGGATGAAATTACTGGCCTTGGCCGAGGATGTCTTGCCCCGTATCGAGGCGTTGGAGGCGGAGTTCGCCAATATCGAGGATGGCACCGCAGGGCGGTTGCACATCGCGATTGAGTGTCACGCCTGTTTCGACTGGTTGATGCCCGTTCTGGATCAGTTTCGCAAAGTATGGCCCGAGATCGACGTCGACATCCGCATGCGCCTTGCCTTTGGAGCTTTGCCCGCGCTGATGAAAGAGGAGGTCGATCTGGTCATCTCCTCCGACCCTGACCCGATTGATGGCGCAACCTTTGTCCCGCTGTTCGATTACGCGCCGATGTGTGTGATGTCCGCGAAAAACCCGCTCGCGGCCAAAGCGTTCGTCGAGGCCGAGGACTTTCGGGATCAAACACTGTTCACCTACCCGATGGACCGTGCGCGCCTTGATGTGTTCAAAGAGCTGTTGACCCCCGCAGGGGTGGAGCCATCGCATGTGCGTCAGGTCGAGTTGACGGATGTGATTTTGATGCTTGTGGCGTCAAACCGTGGCGTGGCCGTTATGCCCGACTGGGTGATGCGCGATATTCGTGACCATCCCGACTACGCCGTGCGCCCGCTGACGGCCACGGGCCGCACCCGCCGCTTGTATGCCGCCGTGCGTGACGATGACGCGACAAAGCCGTATATGGCGAACCTGATCCGCATCGCAAAAACCGAAGCTGTGAAACTTCAACGCGGCGGCGGGGGTGGATATCGACGGTGATCGTAACGTCGTCACACGGGAAATACACCAAACAAGGGCGCTAGCCCTTGGCAGATAGAACATAGAGGCGTATACGCGCCCCTCAAAACACATTCCGGAGCCCAAGACATGCAAGGCAGCGCAAACCTCAACGTGATGATCAAGGCCGCTCGGATCGCGGGCCGTTCGTTGATCAAAGACTTCCGTGAGGTCGAGAACCTTCAGGTGTCGACCAAGGGTGCGGGTGACTTCGTAACCAAAGCCGACGAAAGCGCCGAAGAGATCATTCGCGAGATGCTCATGGAAGCGCGCCCGACCTATGGCTATGTGGGCGAAGAGACCGAAGAGATCGAAGGAAAAGACCCGACACGCCGTTGGATCGTTGACCCGCTCGACGGCACCACCAACTTTTTGCACGGCTTGCCGCATTGGGCCGTGTCCATCGCCCTTGAGCACCGTGGGGAAATCGTCTCCGCCGTTGTGTTCGACGCGGCAAAGGGCGAATTGTTCTGGGCCGAAAAGGGCGCAGGCGCATGGATGAATGACCAACGTATCCGCGTCTCCGGTCGTCAAAAGCTCATCGAATCGATCTTTGCAACGGGTCTACCGTTTGCCGGTCGCTCCGATTTGCCTGCAACCCTCAAAGACCTCGCACGCGTGCTGCCCGCTACCGCCGGTGTGCGCCGCTACGGCGCGGCCTCGCTTGATCTCGCATACGTGGCGGCTGGTCGCTACGATGGGTTTTGGGAACGCCGCCTGAAAATCTGGGACATGGCTGCGGGCATCTTGCTTGTGAAAGAGGCCGGTGGTCTGGTTGAGGCGATCGACCCCGCTGGTGATGTGCTTTTGGATTGCGAAGTTTTGTGCTCCAACGAGCCACTTTTTGACAAGTTCGCCAAAATGGTGCGCAACCAATAAACGACCGTTACAGACAGTACAAAAAACGGCCTCCACTGCGGGGCCGTTTTTTTGTGGGCGTTCTCCAAAATACCTAACACCCGCCTAAATTCAGACACGTTTACCATAGAATTTGGCAGAAATAATTGGAGGCACGCGCCATGATCAACCGTCTCAAGAGAGCATTTCGTACCTACCGCCCTGCCGATGACGGGGCCGTCACCGTCGATTGGGTGGTCTTAACCTCCGCCGTGGTCGGATTGGGTGTTGTCGTGCTTCAAATTGTTTGGGGTGGCGCGAATATCTTTGCCACCAACGTCAATTCCGACATCGAAAACATCGATGTTGTGAACTACGAAGAGGGCAGCTAAACGCTGCTACTTCGCACGCTTTATCACTTTGATCGACGCACCACGG
Source organism: Celeribacter marinus (assembly GCF_001308265.1). Taxonomy (GTDB): domain Bacteria; phylum Pseudomonadota; class Alphaproteobacteria; order Rhodobacterales; family Rhodobacteraceae; genus Celeribacter; species Celeribacter marinus. Next base: position 2,489,044 of record NZ_CP012023.1, on the reverse strand, counting down.
GCACGCGCGAGGTTTGAAACCTGTAACGGGCCTCGGAGTGCGGTGGGTGCCCGTGCGTGCGCGCCCAATAGGCCGTCCCGCCCAAGCGCCGCCATTCTGGCGCTGCCAACAAAAGCCCTGCGACAAAGCCACCAACATGGGCGAGATAGGCCACGCCACTGTTCGCTGCGCCAAATCCCCCGAAAATTTGCAGTCCAAACCAAACGCCAAGCATGATCCACGCGGGCAGTGGGATGACTTTGAAAAAGATCACAAAGATAAATAAAACGTCGACCTTTGCCTTTGGAAACAAAAGCAAATAGCCGCCCATGACGCCAGCAATCGCGCCGGATGCGCCCACCATTGGCACCCATTCCATCGGGGCGGCGATATATTGGGCAAGCGCTGCGGCAATCCCGCACAAGAGATAGAACCCCAGATATTTCAGATGCCCCATCTCATCTTCGAGGTTGTCCCCGAAAATCCACAAAAATAGCATGTTGCCCGCGATGTGCATAAAGCCGCCGTGCATGAACATCGATGTGATAAGGGTATAAAACCCGTCTCCCGATGAAATGCGCGCGGGCACCATCGCCCAGTCCATGTAAATCCGCGAAATCGCGGCATCATTGCTATAGCTCGGCCACATCGCCAAAAACACGGCAATGTTGAGCGCCATCAATGTGTAAGTGACAAGCGCGGGGCGGCGGGACGGGTTATGATCGCGGATTGGAAACATGATGTGAGTAGGTGGTCTTTGTGCGCGCGGGGTCAAGTGCCGAACGACCCTTTACACCGCCGATTTGGTGGCTATGGTCGCGCCACGCTTTGGCCTCGCCAAAGTGCCGCTGACGTGCCCGCGTGGTGGAATGGTAGACACATGAGACTTAAAATCTCCCGGCTGTATGGCCGTGCCGGTTCGAGTCCGGCCGCGGGCACCACGCACTTTTCCAATTGGATAAAGTGAACACAACGCGCACCCGCAGCGGCCCTTATTGGGCGATTTGACTGGCCATGATGGCAATCGCCTTTTGATAGACCCCCGCCGCGTTCCAGTCCTGAATGACGCTGAAATTGGGTTGGCCCTCAAGGTATCCCTGTCCCGTTTTCCAGCCCTTTTGGGCAAGGAAATTGGCCGTGGATGCAAGCCCATCAGATAGGTTGGTAAGATCGACAACGCCGTTGCCATCGCCGTCGATACCGTAGGTTTCGATATTCCCCGTTAGAAACTGGGTGTGGCCGACTTCGCCGTGCATTGCCCCTTTGGTGGATGATGATAGCGCGCCTTTGTCCACCAATCTCAAGGCGGCCATAGCGTGTCCAGAAAAGAAATCGGACCGGCGGCAATCGTAGGCGAGGGTACTGATCGCGGAGAGCACGTTGGCGCTGCCCATGTTCGAGCCAAATGCTGTTTCCATGCCGTGGATTGCCACGATGACTTCGGCGTCGACGCCAAACCGCTTTTCGAGGTTGCCGTAGTATGACGGGTTTTTGGCGATACGGGCGCGACCCATTTTAACGATCGTGGGCGCGCCGCGCACCTGCATGAATTTTTCGAGCGTGTATTTGAAGCTCTTTTGATTGCGGTCGGCGGCAATGGTTTTGGTGGCGTAGGAGGTGGCCGCCAGTGCGGCGAGGCCTTTGGCCCCCACGCCTGCGTTTGCGGCTTCGGCTGCGAACTGCGCCTTCCATGTCTCAAATCCGCTCGACGTGTTGCCACAGGTGGCAGCGAGGGACGGGGTGGCGGTCAAAAGGGCGACTGACAGGGCGAGGATGCGGCGCATGGGCGGGCTCCAGTAATGGTTAATGAACACAGGTGTGGGGACGCTAGCACGCAGATCAGGCGCGCGAAAGGGTGCCCTGCGTGCGACACAGTTGCCCGACGAAAAGCCGACGAAAGTCCGACGAAACGCCGACAGCCGTTTTTGGTGTGTGCCACAGGGCTAAACTTGTCCAAATCGAACAAAAAGGGCGCCCCACGCGGGACGCCCTCATGTTTGAAATTTGAGGTCGATCAGCTGCGGATACCGGCGAATTTTTCCTGCCAGTCTTCGCGCTGCTCGTCGGTGATTTTGCCGAACAGATTGTCAGGCACGGCAAAGGTGTGTCCGGCGGGAAGCTGTGCAAATGCGGTCGCTTTATCCTCTGGCCAAACCGCGTCTCCCGTCCCCATTGCGGTGGCCAGTTTGCCCGCCGCGTCAGGGATAAACGGCGCGGAGAGGCCCGCGTAAAGCGGGATCAGGTTGAGCGCGAACCGGATTTGCATCGCGGCTGTTTCAGGGTCTTCTTTGAACACCGCCCATGGCGATGCATCTTGGAGATACTCGTTGCCGAGCGTCCAGATGGCGCGTAGCTCTCCGGCGGCTTTGCGCACGTCGATGGCGTCCATATGTCCTTGGTATACTTCGATTTTTTCTGAAATCGCAGCCATCAAATCGGTTTCGCGCGCGCCGTATGCGCCGCCCTCTGGCACGGCTTCGCCAAACTTGGAGCGACAGAATTTGGTCACGCGAGACACGAAGTTGCCAAGCACGTCTGCGAGGTCTTTGTTCACGGAAACTTGGAAGTTTTCCCATGTGAATTCGCTGTCCGAACTTTCGGGAGCGTGGCTCAATAGCCACCACCGCCAGTAGTCGGACGGCAGGAGAGACAAAGCCTGATCCATGAACACACCGCGCCCGCGCGAGGTGGAAAACTGACCGCCATCATAGTTCAGGTAGTTGAACGATTTGATGTAATCGACCATCTTCCACGGCTCGCCCGACCCAAGCATGGTGACGGGGAAAGACAGGGTGTGAAACGGTACGTTGTCCTTGCCCATAAACTGGACATAGCGCACATCATCTGCCCCCTTGTCGGTGCGCCACCAGCGCTCCCAATCCGCATCGCTAAGTCCTTGTTTTTCCGCCCATTCCGCGCCACATGCGATGTATTCAATCGGGGCGTCAAACCAGACGTAGAACACCTTGCCTTCCATGCCTGTCCATGGCTGATCGCCCTTTTGAACGGGCACCCCCCATTTGAGATCGCGGGTGATGCCGCGGTCTTGTAGGCCGTCCCCATCGTTGAGCCATTTCTTTGCAATCGAGGTGGTCAGGATCGGCCAATCGGCCTTGCTGCTGATCCAGTCGTTGAGCGCATCACGCATGTTGGATTGGCGCAGATACAGGTGTTTGGTCTTGCGTTCCTCAAGGTCGGTGGCCCCCGAAATGGTCGAGTAGGGGTTGATCAAATCAGTTGGATCAAGCTGCTTGGTGCAGTTGTCACATTGGTCGCCCCGCGCACTTTCAAAGCCGCAACTGGGACAGGTGCCCTCAATGTAGCGATCGGGCAAAAAACGCCCGTCAGTGGCGGAATACACTTGGGTTTCTTCAACTTCTTCGATCAACCCTTGCTCAAACAGACGCTTGGCAAAGTGTTGGGTCAGCACGCGGTTTTGATCGGATGAGGACCGCCCGAAGTGATCGAACGACAGGCGGAACCCCTTGGCCAATTCGGCCTGAACCTCGTGCATTTCGGCACAGTATTCAGCGACATCTTTGCCGGCTTTTTGCGCTGCGATTTCGGCAGGGGTGCCGTGCTCGTCGGTCGCGCAAAGGAACAAAACCTCGTCGCCCCGCGCACGGCGGTAGCGGGCGTAAAGATCGGCGGGCAATTGCGAGCCGATGAGGTTGCCGAGGTGCTTGATCCCGTTGATATAGGGAAGCGCGGAAGTGATGAGCGTGCGTGCCATGTGCGTGCGGGTCCGTCCGTTAAATTCTCTTGGGCTGTGTCTACCGCGCCGCGCGCAAAAGGGCCAGAGGGGACGCGCCGTCCTTTGTTGCTGTTTGGGGTCTGGGCGGGCAGGTCGACGCCCTTTGTCGAATTTGCACAGCCAAAGGTGGCGCAAAGCCGGCCTTGCCCCTTTGAACATAGCGCCGCGCGTTATAAGTTAGCGACAACCCTCCGCAATGCGGGGGATGCAAACGCACAAAGACGGATAGGACATACCACCATGAAAATGCGCAAAATTGGCAAAAGTGATTTGAACGTCTCCGAGATTTGTCTCGGAACGATGACATGGGGGTCGCAAGACAGCCTTGAGAATGCTCACGCCCAGATCGCCCATGCCAAAGAACAGGGGATCAATTTCATGGATACTGCCGAGATGTATCCCGTGAACCCTGTGCGCGCCGAAACTGTAGGCGACACCGAGGAGATTATCGGCAAGTATTTCGCGGCCACCGGCGATCGTGCCGATTGGGTTCTGGCCACCAAAATTGCGGGGCCATCGGGGTTTATTTCTCAGGAGGGCATCACGCCTGCAACGCTTGAGGCGCGGCTCGATCTGTCGCTCAAGCGTTTGCAGAGCGAGTATGTCGATCTGTATCAACTCCACTGGCCCAACCGTGGCTCGTATCATTTCCGTCAGCATTGGACATTTGACCCAAGTGCGCAGCCCGCCAAAGAGGAGATCCTCGACAACATGCGTGCGGTGAGTGAGAAAATGGCCGAACTGCAAAAGGCGGGCAAAGTGCGCGAATTTGGAACGTCCAATGAATCTGTCTGGGGCATGACCCAGTGGCAGCGCGTGGCCGAAGAGACCGGTGGGCCGCGTATGCAGTCGATCCAGAATGAATACTCGTTGATGTGTCGCCTCTACGATACCGATATGGCGGAATTTGCGGTGCATGAGGGCGTGACCTTGCTGGCCTATTCTGTGCTTGCTTGCGGCATGCTGTCGGGCAAATACCACGGCGGCACAACCATTGATCCTGACTCGCGTTTGGCTGTCGGGGGCGGGCTTGGCGGTCGCGTGACACCACAAGCGTGGCCTGCCGTTGAGGCCTACATGGAGATTGCGAAAAATCACGGACTTGATCCTGTTGCCATGTCCATCGCGTGGTCGCTGACGCGGCCGTTTGATGTGATGCCGATTATTGGCGGCCGCTCGGTCGAGCAATTGCAGCATTCGATTGATGGCGGAACTTTGGTGTTGTCCAAAGAGGTTTTGGCCGAGATTGACGCGGCGCACCGCGCACACGGGAAACCGTTCTAATGCGCCTCGCTTCTCTCATCTCGGGCCTTGTTTTTGCGGTCTGTCTTGCGGCATGTGCGCCAAGTGATGAGGGGAGCGATGTGATCTTGGGGCCGGGGGCTGCGGCGTCCGACCCCTCAAATGCGGCCACGCAACAAGTGGCGTGCGAGCGGCGCGGTGGTGAGTGGCGCACAGTCGGGTTGGGCGGGTTGATGACCTGTTTCACCACGCCCAAAGATGCGGGCAAATACTGTACCAAATCCACCGAGTGTTCGACGGAATGTCTGGCACGCTCGCGTAGTTGCGCGCCGATACAGCCCCTCTATGGCTGCAACGACCTCTTAGACGCGCAGGGGCGCACGGTGACACAATGCGTGGATTGATCGCCGTGATTGGCCTTGTGGTGTTGAGCGGATGTCTGGGGCGCACGCAGATGCCAGACGCCACGGGGCCGCGTGATGCGGACGTGCCGATGTCGTCTATGGCGGCGTTTGATCCGCTTGAGTTCGCGGGACGCTGGAACGAAGTGATGACCTATTTGCCCGCAGGGGCGTCTTGTGTCGTCGGAGGGATGACCTTTACGCCGCAACGCGGGGGCGACATGACCTTGACCGAGGGGCCATGTGCGGACGGAACCCCACGGCGGGGTTTGGCCAAACGCGTAGGGCCGGGACGGTTTGAATTTATGGGTGAGACGCTTTGGGTGCTTTGGATCGACCAAGAGGTGCAAACGGCGGTGATCGCTACGCCGACAGGGCGCGCACATATCCTCTCGCGGTCATTGAGTATTCCCGCCGACAAACGTCAGGCGGCCAAAGAGATTTTAACGTGGAACGGGTTTGACGTGTCAACCTTGGCGCCGGCACGGCGCAACTAACCAGACAACGACATACAATACGGGAGGAGAGATCATGCGGATTTTGTTTACGGGCGGATCAGGCAAAGCGGGGCGTCATGTGGTGCCGTATCTTTTGAGCAAAGGGCACCGCGTTGTGAATGCGGATCTTGTCCCGCTTGAGTATGATGGGGTCGACAATCTGACGGTCGATGTCACGGACAGTGGCCAGATGTTCAACGCGCTCACATCCTATGCCAACTTTGACGAACTTGAGCCGGGCACCGGCGTGCCAAAATTTGATGCCGTGGTGCATTTTGCCGCCGTGCCACGTATTTTGCTCAAACCCGATAACGAGACCTACCGTGTCAACACGATGAGCACCTATAACGTGCTTGAGGCGGCGGTGAAGCTTGGGATCAAGAAGGTGATTTTTGCCTCGTCAGAGACAACGTATGGCGTGTGTTTTGCAGACGGCGAACGCAAGCCCGAGTATGTCCCCGTCGACGAGGAACACCCCGTGATCCCCGAAGACAGCTACGCCATGTCCAAGGTCGTCAATGAGGTCACAGCGCGCAGTTTTCAACGCCGCAGCGGTATCGACATCTACGGCATTCGGATCAACAACGTGATCGAACCGCATGAGTATGCGCAAAACTTCCCAAGCTATTTTGCCGATCCAGACCTGCGCCGCCGCAATATCTTTGCTTATATCGATGCGCGTGATCTGGGGCAGATGGTGGATCTGATGTTGCACACGGACGGATTGGGGTTCGAGATTTTCAACGCGTCCAACGACAATCATTCGGTCAATCTATCAACCAAAGAGATCATCGCGCGATATTATCAGGGCGTCGAGGTCAAGGGCGACATGGGGCACGAGGAAACGGTTTATTCCAACGCTAAAGCTAAGAAATTGTTGGGCTTTGCGCCGGTACACAACTGGCGCGATGTGCTTGAGGGATAGGCGCAAGAGACCCCGATCACGTTTGGTGATCGGGGTCGCCAAACTTTTTGACTAGTCGGTCAAGGGCGTTTGGGCGTATAGCGCCCGTATGCAAGATCAAAAAACATATTCCACCCACGCCCGTGCGGTGATTGCGCTGGCATTGCCCTTGGCGGGTAGTCAGTTGGCGCAATTCGCCCTTCATATGACAGATGTCATCATGATGGGGTGGTTTGGCCTCAATGAATTGGCCGCATTGGTCCTCGCGTCAGGCTACTGGTTCATCACCTTTATTTTGCTTGCGGGCTTTGCCTTTGCCGTCATGCCGCTTGTAGCAAACGCGGCGGGGGCAGGGGACACCACGGTTGTGCGCCGCTCGACACGCATGGCGATGTGGCTCTCTGTTTTGGCAGCCGTGGCGATCTATCCTTTGTTCGGGTTTTCTGAGCGGGTTTTGATCGCGCTGGGACAAGAACCTGAAATTGCAGCCCTCGCGCAACCCTATTTGATTGTTGCGGGCATCGAGATGCTTCCTGCGCTCATTGCGATGGTGTTGCGGTCCTATTTCTCGGCGCTTGAGCGCACGCGTGTTGTGTTGCTGTTCACGGTCATCGCGGTGGTGGCAAACGCGGGCCTCAACTGGGTGTTGATCTTTGGCAATCTCGGATTTCCGGCCATGGGCGTGATCGGCTCTGCCGTAGCTTCGCTTATTTTGTCCACCCTGACGGTTGTGGCGCTTGTGATCTACGCGATCAAAGCGACCCCCGAGAACGAGTTGTTTCGCAACCTGACCAAACCCGATTGGGACATGTTTCGCACTGTGGCCAAGATGGGTGTACCGATTGGCCTGACGTCATTGGCCGAGGTGGGATTGTTTAACGCGGCCGCCCTCATGATGGGTTGGATTAGTACGGTGGCCCTTGCGGCGCACGGTGTGGCGCTGCAACTCTCGGCTCTCGCCTTTATGATCCAAATCGGTCTGTCTCAGGCTGGAACGATCCGTGCGGGCAATGCCTACGGGCGGCGTGATGAGGCGGGATTGCGGCGCGGCGCGCTTGTCGTCACGGTGCTCTCGCTCGTCACAGCTGCGTTGACGCTCACGGTGTTCCTCTCGGCCTCGCACATCCTGATCGGCCTGTTCATTGCACCGACCGAGCCTCAGCGTGATCTGGTCTTGGCGGCTGGTGCGGGCTTTATGGTGTTTGCGGCGCTGTTCCAGTTTTCGGATGGCGGGCAGGTTACGGCCCTGTCGCTTTTGCGCGGTGTGCAGGACACGACCGTGCCCATGTGGCTTGCGTCCTTCTCGTATTGGGGGGTGGGGTTGCCCGTGGCCTATGTCTGCGGCTTTGTGCTTGATATGGGCGGCAACGGCATTTGGGTTGGCCTACTCACCGGATTGAGCTGTGCATGGGTGCTAATGGCGTGGCGCTTTTGGATGAACAAGTCGCGCATTGGTGGGGTATCTGCCTAAGCGCGGCCTAGTCTTTCGCCATCAGCCGGTCGGCCTTTTTGCGCACGAGAACTGTCCGCAAATCATGCATGGTCAACAACAAGTCATCCGTGACCAGTTCTAACTGTTCATCGGTTGCGCGTGTTTGTGCCCAATGGGCCGTGTGATTGAGGTGATCCACCGCGCGGTGAATGTCGTCAATGTCGCGTTCCGCCAGAACCACGGCCCGCTCTGCCATCCAGTTTTGGATCGCGACGAGATCCGCGTCCGACAATACGCGCTGGCCATGCGGTTTGATCTCGCCGTTTTTCATGTTGATGACCGCGATTTGATCCATCTCGATGCGCCGTTGGCGGTTCTCGGTGTCCACACGGAACACAAAGGCACCGTTTTCACGCACGCGAAAGTAATAGTCAGGAAGATCAGCGCTCATAGCAAAAATGGCTTTCAGATGATTAATACAGCGCAGAATAGAGAGCGGGGGCGGCAATGCAAGCGCCCGCCGCCATGTTTAAGTCAGTGCGGCGCAGAACGCCTGAATGCGGGTACAGGCCTCTTTGAGGGCCGCATCCGAGGTGGCATAGGAAATGCGAAAGTTGGGCGATAGGCCAAAGGCCGCGCCAAAGACAACTGCCACGCCGTGCTCTTCGAGCAGCGCAGTGCAAAAGTCCTCGTCCGTTTCGATTTTTGTCCCGCCCTTGGCGGTCTTGCCGATGCACCCCGAGATATCGGGATAGACATAGAATGCGCCCTCGGGCACGGGACAGGTGACCCCGTCGATTGCGTTGAGCATCTCCACCACCAAATTGCGCCGCCGCACGAACACCTCATTGTTGCGCGCGATGAAGTCATGTGACCCGTTGAGCGCCTCAACCGCGGCGTATTGTGAAATCGAACAGGGGTTCGAGGTGGATTGCGATTGAATTTTGCGCATCGCCGTAATCAACTCTTTTGGCCCTGCGGCATAGCCGATCCGCCATCCGGTCATGGCGTAGGCCTTTGAGACGCCGTTTACCGTCAGAGTGCGCGCATACAGGCGTGGCTCAACCTCGGCAGGGGTGCAAAACTCAAACCCGTCAAAGGCGAGGTGTTCATACATATCATCGGTCATCACCCAGACATGGGGGTGACGCATCAAGACGTCGGTGAGTGCCGTGAGTTCGGCGCGCGAATAGCCGGCCCCCGTGGGGTTGGACGGTGAGTTAAAGATCAGCCATTTGGTTTTGGGCGTAATGGCCGCCTCCAATTGCGCCGGCGTTAGTTTGAAATTGGTGTCCAACTTGGCCTCGACACAGACAGGGACGCCCCCCGCCAGCAACACCATATCGGGATAGGACACCCAATATGGCGCAGGGATCACCACCTCGTCGCCCTCGTTGAGAGTGGCCATCAAGGCGTTGAACAGCACTTGTTTGCCACCCGACGAGACGCTGACCTGATCAGGTGCATAGTCTAACCCGTTGTCGCGTTTGAACTTGGCACAGATGGCTTGTTTCAACTCGGGAATACCATCCACGGCGGTGTATCGGGTTTTGCCCTCTTCAATGGCGCGAATACCCGCCGCTTTGATGTGGTCGGGCGTGTCGAAGTCTGGCTCTCCTGCGCCGAGCGCAATGATGTCACGCCCTGCGGCTTTTAGCTCTTGGGCCTTTGTCGTCACAGCAATGGTGGGCGAGGGCTTTACGCGGGCAAGGGTATCAGACAGAAAGGGCATGAGGCATCTCCGTGGAAAAATCTTACGCTTTCAGTGACACAATGTGACGCGAACGCCAAGACGCCGCTTGCGATCACGCGGGCAGGGGTGCAAAAAGTGGGTATCAACAAGGAGACCATCATGACCGAAACACACGAGCACCGCCTCAAACGGATCAAAATCCGCGCATGGCGCCGTGGCATCAAAGAGATGGATTTGTTGATTGGCGGCTATGCCGATGCGCATTTGGCCGCAATGACCGTCGAAGAGTTGGACGCATTCGAGCACATGATGGATGAGAACGACCAAGATTTACTGTCGTGGGTGACGCATCAGGAACCAACGCCGGCCCATTTTAAGGTAATGTTGGATAAAGTGGTAGCGTTTGCAGACCCTAAATTGTGGTTAAAGTAAGGCCTGTAACGGCCAGATATAAAAAACTTTTCACCGTTTAACCTTATCTTGGGGAATTGGACGCACATTGAGTCCCGAACTGCTTTGTCGGAGTGCTAAATGAGCGTCCATCCTATGATAGAAAATCCTACGAATACGACATTTATGTCCCAATACCTTGAGGCGCTGTCTCTTGTTGAACGATTGCATCGACTGCTTCTTGATGTGATCAAAGACGAGTTTGAACGTGTTGGGGTGTTGGAAATAAATGCGGTGCAAGCCCTGCTTTTGTTCAACGTTGGCGAGAACGAAGTGACCGCAGGCGAATTGAAATCACGCGGCTATTATCAGGGCTCTAACGTGTCCTATAATCTCAAAAAGCTTGTGGACATGGGATACATGCACCATCAGCGTTGCGAGATTGATCGCCGCTCCGTGCGGGTCAAGCTCACGGAAAAAGGGCGTTACGTGCGCAATACGGTGGCCGAACTGTTTGCACGTCATGCTGAGGGACTTCAGGGGCGCGGTGTCATCACCTCTGAGGGGGTCGAAGATATCAACACCGCGCTACGCCGTATGGAGCGGTATTGGACGGATCAAATCCGCTATATCTACTGATCAAGATCTTATCTACATGCGGGTAGACCGTTAGATAAAAGGCAGGCGTTGCGCCTGCCTTTATCATTTCAGTTTACTGTGGACGCGGTTTTGTCGTGTGGCGCGCCGTGGGGGCATTTACCAGTGGCCTGTGTTTTCCATCGACAACCAAGGCTCCTGTGGGGGGAGGTTTTCGCCCTTTTGCAACAGCTCAATGGAGATATTGTCAGGTGAGCGCACAAAGGCCATGTGACCACAACGTGGCGGGCGATTAACCGTCACGCCATTGTCCATAAGGGTTTGACACAGCGCGTAAATGTCATCGACTTCGTAGGCGAGGTGACCAAAGTGGCGGCCGTCAGAGGGCAATCCGTCATCGCCATCCCAATTGTATGTCAACTCGACCGGACAATCCTCTTGGCCGTCTGGGGCCATGAAAATAAGGGAAAACCGCCCTTGCTCGCTATCATGACGCTTGGTCTCTTTCAGACCCAAAAGCGCGTAGAAAGCCATCGATTTTTCCAAGTCCTTGACGCGAACCATTGTGTGTAAATAGCGCATGGGCATCCTCCCGTTGAATGTGGTTGATGCGATCTTAGCGGAGATCACGGCAATGACCATGCCTGTCCTTGCGTTGCCCGTTTGCGTAAATGCGCGCGCCAAAGCGTGCTAGAACGCGGACTTGATCCCAAGGCCAATGGCCGTGGTGCGCGTGTCAAACCGCGACATGTTGGACCATGTTTGGCCAAAGTTGATTTTTAATTCGGGTGCAAAGCCGTAAATGGCCTGATCGGTAAACGTGAAGCTGGCCACGCCGAATAGGGTTTTGTCGCTCCGTGTGACGGGGGTGTTCACGAACGGATACGTCTCATAGCGCGAGAACTCTGCACCGATGGCGAAATACGCTTGCGTGCCAAAGACCGGATTGGCCGCTGTGAACTTTGTGGACACGCCGTAGCTGTCGCGGGCGAGTGTCGATGCGTCTGAAAACACGCGCTCAACATAGGCCGCGTGGTTGAATGATCCGCGCGCGGTTTTTGCGGGTGTGAGGCCAACGCTGTAGCGAAGAGAATGGGCATCGGCGCGATCCGGTGACACGGCAAAGGTGCCACGCGCCTCAAGACTGTTGCGGATCACGCTACCGTTTGTGAGCGCACGGATGTCGGTGATCGTCGCAGATAGGGTGTCGCTATAGGGGGCGCGACCGGAAAAGACGCGCCCCGCCGCGATGTCCCATGCGACCGCGTGCCGTTTGCCAATCGCTTTGGTGCCGCCAAATTCAAGTGATATCCGCCCAAAATCATAATCGGTCTCCACCGCGTCTGGGGCGTCTGTTTTGGCCGTGGAGGAGAGTTTTACGAGCGTGTTGCTGATACTCACGCCCGTATAAAGGGACAGACCGCGCGCTTTTTCCCAGCGGTGTCGCGCCGCTGCACTGGCGCTGATCCGGTAGCCGGACAGGGCCTGACTTTGCGCGTCGACGGTGCCGATCCACGGTGAACCATCGACAGAATACACGTCCCCCTGCGCCCCATTGTTGACGTTCGATGAGGGCGATATGGAGAAACTGAAATTGGTGGTCCACGGGTCGTAGCGCCGTATCTCGTTGAAGTTACGAGCGATGCCACGCTTTTGTGCGGGCGTGTCTGCGGTGTTTGAGGCGCGGCGCAGCCACAGTTTTGATTGGAATGTCTTGCCGTCTTTGTAGGCCTCGACCGAGGCGAGGCGGGCCACGCGGGTGCGCTCACTGGCGTTTGGAGCTGCACGCCACGCCGCACGCGCAGCCCTCAATGCAGCGTCCGTGCGGCCAAGTCGGCGCAATGCATCAATACGGATCAAATGGGCGGGGTAAACATCGGGACGCGTGGCCAAAAGACCATCGACGAGTTTTAGCGCGAGATCCGCGCGCCCCGAAATCAATTGCGTTTCAACGAGGGCGAGAACCTCATTTTGACTCAATTGCAACACTGGCGCGACAGTCTGCGCACACGTGGGAGATGCGAGGATCATGAATCCAGCCAAACACGCAGACAGGGCAAGAGGCATACGCAATTGCATTACCGATCTCGATGAAGGAGGAAGGCACCCGTTTCGTTCACGCTGTTTTCGTAAATAAAGTAGCCTTCATCCGTTCGAAAAAAGATTTCGTTTTGGTTTGAAGCGATATTCTCACTCTCAATGAGTACAGAAGCGTCTACGGGCGAATCGAAGCGGTCTACGACGACGGTTCTGTCTAATTCGTCCGGTAGGGTGACCTGCATAATTCCGTCTTCATTGATGTCAACCCAAACGGGCTTAATGTAAATGTCGTCGCCGCCGGTAAACTCTAATGTGCCAACAGCTAACATGTCCGCATCCGAGCCGACCAGCATCCCCTGAATGGTGCCAGAGCCGCCATCACCATTGCCAATGTCGACAAACTCACTTGGATTGCCATCTGCGCCAACGACCCATTGTACGGCACGCCGCGCTCCAATCGTGCCCTCGGCTTGGAATTCACCTTGGGTGTCGAGCACCCCGTTGGCTGCAATGCCGCCAACGTCGTATAGGTCACCCAGAAATTCCCCCTGATCACTGTAGGCTTTGCGCTCGGAAATGTTGAAACGAATGGCACCTGCGCTGTTGAGTTTTTCAAAGTCGATTTCAAGGAGCATGGCGCCAGAAACATATTCCGTCTTTGGAGCATTGTCGAAGGTGCGAATAGCGGCGTAATCGCCGCGGAAATCTGCTTGGTTCGTTGTCGGCATCGTGACGCCGCCATTGCGCCCGTAAATGAACGCACTCAGATCGTACTTCGCTTCGTCGTGTGCCGTGGACGCAACAACAGTGACGTATGCCTTGCCGTTCGCACTGGTTTGGTGAACCGCGAGATTTTTGAACTGAACAATCGGTCCGCCGCCAAATTCGTCGGGTGCGGTGTTGTCGCGGTTGCGGTAAACATAAAAATCGCCAGTTGGGCCTGTGGTTCCCGTTGGATTTTGCGTTGTTGCTAAACGTACGTAGCTGTCATCTTCGCCATCAAAGGGCATCCCTGTGATAATCAACTCATCACCATCATCGATGACGGTCACGGAATTGGCGCTCAGGTAAAAATCCAAATCATCTTTTGTCGGATCGGTTTGCGCCTCATGTAATCGCACGATGGATCTATCTGCGCTTAGATCTTCGTCCGCTGTTCCGCGTAGGTCGGAGATTGCGGAGATGACTTCTGGCGGCTCGGGCGTCTCGGGAACCGCGTTCGGTCCTACGGATTTATTGTTGCTGCCACAGGCCGAGAGGCCAGCCAAAAGAACGGAGATCAGGGCTATTTTTGACGTGCTCATTTTGGCCTCACCGAAAGGATATCTAAACGCGCGACTTTCATCACTTTAGTATGTCAGAACTTCCAAAGTGTCGCGCTATTGTCAACTCATGCATTGATGTCGCGACGATAATGCCTGTGCTTGGGGGGATTCATTTTGGGAATGTGACGCAATCGTCCCTATGTTGCGGGTGTTCGCGAAGTCGCGTCCAGATATAGTGGGACATGATTCGACCCGAGCATGAGGGAAGCCACAGCGCCATGAAGCAGTATCACGATCAACTTCGCACCATTCTCGACCACGGCGTCGAAACCACGGACCGCACGGGAACGGGGACGATTTCGCATTTCGGGATGCAGGCGCGCTATCCACTGTCGGACGGTTTCCCGCTTGTCACCACCAAAAAACTGCACCTGCGCTCGATTATTCATGAGCTGTTGTGGTTCATCTCGGGCGATACAAATATTGCGTACCTCAAGGAAAACGGGGTGCGGATTTGGGACGAATGGGCCGACGATAACGGTGATCTTGGCCCCGTATATGGTCAGCAGTGGCGCAAATGGCCGGGCGGCGAGCGCGGCACTATTGACCAAATCGAAGGGCTGATTGAGGCGATCAAAGCCACGCCAGATAGCCGCCGCCTGATCGTTTCCGCATGGAACCCCGCCGATGTGCCGCACATGGCGCTCCCGCCGTGTCATACGCTTTGGCAGGTCAAAATATTGGGCAATAAGATGCACTTGCAACTGTATCAACGCTCGGCAGATATGTTTTTGGGCGTGCCGTTCAACATCGCGTCCTACGCGCTATTGCTCCAAATGCTCGCACAGGTGACGGGCTATGAGGCGGGTGATTTCGTGCATTCGATTGGCGATGCGCATATCTATTCCAACCATCTTGATCAGGTGAATTTGCAACTGTCGCGCACGCCCAAAGCACTGCCACAGGTGCGTCTGAACCCAGATGTTAAAAGCCTGTTCGATTTCACGTTCGACGATATCGAAATTCTGGATTACGACCCTGACGGTGCAATCAAAGCGCCGGTCGCTGTGTGAGGGGGCGGTCATGATTTCGCTCATCGTCGCGCGCGACCGCAACGGCGCTATTGGCAAGGGCAACGATATCCCGTGGCATGCGCCCGAAGATCTCAAGTTTTTCATGCGCGAAACCATGGGCGGGGCCGTCATCATGGGGCGCAATACATGGGACAGCTTGCCCGCCGCCGTCAGGCCATTGAAAAACCGTCTCAATATTGTGGTGTCGTCCAAGGGTGTTGATCACGAGCATGTCTTTGCCACGCTTGACGCCGCGATTGCCTTTGCCAAATCCCAAGGCCGGGCACGCATTTACGGCATGGGCGGGGCGGGTATTTACGCGGCGATGATGCCGATGGCCGACCGTTTGCTGATCACAGAGGTGGATTTGGAGGTCGACGACGCCGATACATGGTTTGCGCAGATTGACGAGGCCGAATGGCGCGAGGTCGCACGGATCACGCTTGGTGGCGCGGGGCCGCGCTGTGAGGTCGTGGAGCGGCTACGCGTTTCTTGAGTGTATATAATGAGCGCCGCACGGGCGATTGTTTCTATTTTGACATCAATCCGAGATATCAACCTGCTCAGCGATGCAATGGGGTTTGACCATGCACACACCATTGGGCTATCGTTTGGACAACTATAGTTTGCGATCTGTTCAGGAGTTTTTCATCATGGTTAAATCTGCATATGCCCTCGCGGCGTTGGCGATTATCGCCACCCCGGTTTTCGCCGCTGATTATCAACCTGCACAGCATGGTGTGACGCAGTTCGCGTATGAGCAGCACGTAGGGAACTATTGCCCTGCGGGCCTTCAGCCGATCCGTTACAACGGGATTGTGTGTTGTGGCGAGCCTAACGCAACGGGATATTCAGAGGCTCCAGTGGTCCGTCGGCACGCACCCGTGCGCACCTACGCGCAATCCACAGATCCCAAATCACCCGCATACACGCCCGAACGTATCCCGATGGGAAAATCCCCCAACTCCATGGATGGCAGCTAATACATTTTAGCGTCACGCGCTTATTCTCGGCAGCGTTGATCCAAACGGGTTTGGCACGCGTACTCTAATAAAAGGAGATTCGCGTGTTACAAATTCTGACGCTATATCTATCGACGGCTGTGGTTTTTCTTGGCGTAGATGCCGTGTTTTTGAAAAATGTCATGCGCCCTGTGTTCGAGCGGACCATCGGAGATTGGTTGCTCGATGACTTCCGCATTGTGCCCGCAGCACTGTTTTACCTCTTCTACATTGCAGGTGTTTTGATTTTCGTCTCGTTGCCCGCATTGGCAGGGGGATCGTTGGTTGCAGTCGCGGCCAAGGGTGCCTTGCTTGGCGCGCTGGCATACGGGACATTTGAATTCACATCTTATGCTGTGTTGGAGCGGTGGTCAGCGCAATTGGTTGTGATGGACGTGGCTTGGGGCGCATTCTTGACAGGTCTGGCGGCTGTCGCAGGTGTTGTCATCGCGCGCACCGTGCACGGCTAGGGGGTTGCACGCTGCATTTCAGATTGGATGAAGTCAGCAACAGCGCGCCCTAAAACATCATGTGCGGCGGCGTCAAAATGGATGCCGTCCACATCAGAACAGCGAATAACCGATCCTGCATCGAAAAAACCCACATCGCGCTTTTCGGCCTCGGCGGCATAGAGCGCGGCAATATCGCGGGCTTTTTGTGTCGCCCCGGCAAACTCATCAGCCATGATCCCTGCCTCGAACGGCGCAGGGGGGGCAATCAAAAACGGCTCGAACCCGCCATGACGCTCCTGCACATCTTCCGACAATGCAACATCAAGTAAAAAGCCGATATCAGACGCGATGTCATCGGCGCTCGCGTCGAAGTGCGCCTTAAAGTCATTGGTCCCTAGCATGATTGCAAGTGCATCAATCGGTCCATGGCTTTCAAGCGCGATGAACAGGCCGATGCGCCCATCCATATGCGGCCCCATGATGGGACAAGGCCGCGCGGTGGTCCGCCCCGGCAAGCCCTCTTCGGTCAAATCCCAATCCAACGTTTGGGCGCACACAACAGGCCACCGGCGTTCGATACGCGGTAAATTGGCGTCAAACGCGGGCATAGGTTGCGTCCCATAGGTGTTGCTATCGCCAAAGCATAGGAGTCGGGGCATGGGATGTCCTTTTGGGCGTGTTGGTAAATCAATCAGGGTGCAACTTGGGCCGAGTGGCCCCTGATTACAACTGTATTTGGCGGTGTTTTCAGGGTGTAATTTACCCGAAAAATGAGCAAAATGAATGAACTTACGACGAAAGGCGACATGAATATGACAACCGTTTACGGAATTAAGACCTGTGACACCTGCCGCAAAGCGGTAAAGGCGCTCGATGTTGAGCTGCATGATATTCGCACCGCGCCGTTGTCGATGGCGCAGCTGGCACAGTTTCATGAGGCGTTTGGAGATGCGTTGCTAAATACGCGCTCGACGACATGGCGCGGGTTGTCCGACGACGAGCGCGCGCTGGCACCGCTTGACCTGTTGGCAGCCCATCCAACCGTGATGAAACGACCCGTGATTGATCGTAATGGCACGCTTTATCTGGGGTGGGGTAAGGATGTTCAGGCGGCTTTGTCGGATGTGTAGTCCGACTGTTTGAGGCGTGAGTTTAGGAGGGCGTCGAGGGAGAGCGATCCCGCGCCCATGCCGACCAATGTTGCGAACAAAAAGACCCAGAAAGCGCGCTGATCAAGGATGAGTGCATCCGAGGCGCGGTCGAACCATGCGCCGATAGTTGTGGGGTCCGCCTTGTGACCAATGATGTCGGTCAGCGATTGAACAACGGTAAAGCCGATCATGCCGAGGGCGGCGATCCGTGTGAACAGGCCGACGACGATCAAAGCCGGCAGAATAAACTCGGCGTAGGTGCCGCCCATAACAACGAGCCAATGGAATGCACCCAGTTGGCTGGCATCATATCCCGCCGCTTCCATCTGGCGTGGAAAAATCTGCGCGTAGGCCCCAAGAGATGGTGTAAATATACCGTCGAGTTTGGTGAGGGCTGAGCCCCAAAAATAGCGCAGGAGAACGGCGGCAAATATGATGCGGGCGAAAACGGGCAACGCGTAGGTTGAGGTCCGAGTTATGCGGTCAAAAAAATCAGTCACGCGATGTCCTCCAAATGAGTAATGGCCCCGCCCGACATGAGCGCGCCGATAAAGGCAGTAAGATCGAGAGTGTGTGGCGCACGCTCCAAGGCTTCGCCAAGGGGCGTCCCCGTGTTTAATGCGGTTAGGATTGCAGATGTGCCTTTTGGAAATGCCTGTAGCACAGGGTCGAACTGTGGCCGTGTGATCATGACGTCTTGGGCCGCTCCTGTGGGGCTTGTCCCACCAAACGCGGCGCTATGGATCTCCAAAATAGGGTAGGGCGAACACACGATGTGGACCGCGGGCGCGAGGGTGATGCGCGCGGCAAAGGCCGCAGGATCGGTGAGGCGATTTGGGGCAATCGCGGGGGCATCGGCCGCGTGGTACGCGCACCGCATCGCCCATTCAAGGCGGGCAACATCCGCCAGATAGGGGAGGGACGCGGCGGGGGGGAAGGCCGCGATAAACGCCGAAAATCCAGCGCCGTAGAGCGGCATGACGGGTGATTTTGGCGGGTGAGCGCGCACAAATGCGCCCGCCATTGCGTCAAAAAACGCGTTACCAACCAGTGATTTGACGGCCGGAAATCCGGCGCCGAGTGCGTCTTTCAAGCCAACCACAACGTTGTTGCGATAGACGTTGAACCGCTTTGTGGTCGCGCGCCCTTGCCCGTCCGAGATGCCTCGGGGCACGGGGGCCGCAGGGTCGAGTGTTGCGGTGATAAAGGCGGCTTGGCTCATGCGTGTACCCCTTCGAGTAGCGTAGCGGCGCGCACGGCCTCACTTGTAAGGACGTCCCACGCGGGCACATCGTTGTCCCATTCGATCAAAGTTGGTTTCGGCCCGCCCACCGCGATGGTGTGCGCGTAAAGCGCCCAAACCGGATCGGCGATCTCACGGCCGTGACTGTCAATCAACAGCGGCGCACCGTGGTCGTCCTCATCCTCGTCATACCCGCCCAGATGGATTTCTCCCACGGCTGCGTGATCGAACGCATCGATATAGGCGCGGGGGTCGAGATTTAGGTTGGTCGCAGATACAAAGACGTTGTTCACATCGAGCAAAAGCCCGCATCCCGTGCGCCGTGACACTTCGCGCAAAAACGCCACTTCGTCCCATGTGCTTTCGTTAAAGACCAGATAGGAGGACGGGTTTTCGAGCAACATCGTGCGTCCGAGTGTCTCTTGGACTTCGCTGACATGCGCGCAAATGCGCGTCAACGTGGCATCGGTGTAGGGCAGTGGCAGTAGGTCGTTGAAATATCCGCCCGCACCGTCGATATCATGCGTCGACCACGCCAGATGTTCGGAAAAGGACGCGGGGTTCAACCAGTCGATGAGGTGTTTGAGGCGGGCGAGGTGATCGGGGTCAAGGCGGCCTTCGCCGCCAATCGACAGGCCAACACCGTGGACGGACAGGGGAAATCGTTCGGATAACGCGCGCAGTTGCGCAATGGGTCGCCCACCTGCGCCCATGTAGTTTTCGGCGTGAATTTCGAGCCATTTGACAGGATCTGCCCCCGCCAAAATATTTGAAAAATGCTGGGGTTTGTAGCCAACACCGGTTGCTGCGGGCAGAGATGTTGTGGTGGTTTGTGCGGCGTCCAACATGGGGTTCTCCTATGTTGTGGATGGGGCGGCCCGATGTGCGCGCCGCCCCGATGTGCGATTACATTGGCAAGTCGCGCTCAAGGGCTTCGAGGGAGCCCATGCGCTCTGGCTGATCGCCCATCGCCGCAATTGTAATGCTCTCACAGGTGCCTTCGGGGACGAGTGACCATGCGTTGCCTTGGTAGTCTACTTTGGATGTTCCGGCGCAGGTTGTGCCCGGACCCGCCGCACAGCCATTCTGACCGGCCATCGCGACACCAAAGCATTTTTCTTGTGCTTGAGCGGATGCGGTGGTGGCGTGTGCGGACAATGCGGCAGCTGCGGCAACGGCCAGAGCGAGTGTTTTTGTGTGTTTCATTGTGTGTCTCCCAAAACTCATACGTTTGTTAGCGCCATCGTGGCGGTATCCCAAACGTGTCAGATGAGAGCGATAACAGACCACTCACGAGGGCGTGTCCTTACGCGTCTGTTAGGGAGTGTAACAAACGCAAACGTGAGTTTAGGGGGCTGAAATGCAAAGCGCCCTCTCGATTGAGGGCGCTTTATGTTTTTATTATCAGTAATTTGTGGCTTTATTTCAAGTCGGGCGCGAGTGCCTCTTGTTTCAATGTGCTCACGATTTCGTCGAGGGTGACAACCGAGGTTTGCTTCTCTCCGAGGCGGCGAACTGAAACAGTTCTTTCCTCAACTTCGCGGGCGCCCACGGCTAAAATGACCGGAACTTTACCAAGGGAGTGTTCGCGCACCTTGTAGTTGATCTTTTCGTTGCGTGTATCGGCCTCGGCGCGCACGCCTTGCGCCTTCAATGCGGCGACGACTTCGTGGACATAATCGTCCCCATCCGAAATGATCGAGGCGACCACCACCTGACGCGGGGCCAGCCAGAACGGCAACTTGCCCGCATGGCTTTCGATCAAGATACCGATGAAGCGCTCGAACGAGCCAAGCACGGCACGGTGCAGCATTACGGGGCGATGTTTGTCGCCGTCCCCGCCCACGTAGCTTGCGTCAAGGCGTTCGGGCAAGTTGGGGTCGATCTGAAGTGTCCCACATTGCCAATCGCGCCCGATCGCATCGGTGAGCACGAATTCGAGTTTGGGGCCATAGAACGCGCCTTCGCCCTCTTGCACTTCAAACTCGTATCCAGCCGCTTTGATCCCGTTGGCCAAATCGGTTTCCGCCTTGTCCCAGCTCTCTTCGGTGCCAACGCGTTTTTCAGGACGGGTGGACAGTTTTACCTTCCACTGGTCAAATCCCAGATCGGCATAGATTTTCGCCAAGAAGGTGACGAATTTCTTGGTCTCTTCCTCGACCTGATCATCGGTACAGAAAATATGGGCGTCATCTTGGGTGAACCCGCGTACACGCATGATGCCGTGTAGTGCGCCAGATGGCTCGTAGCGGTTGCATGATCCAAACTCGGCCATGCGCAGCGGCAAATCGCGATAGGATTTTAGCCCCTGATTGAACACCTGAACGTGACATGGACAGTTCATCGGCTTGAGCGCGTTCACAGTCTTTTCGCGTGCGTGGTCTTCGTCGACTTCGACGATGAACATGTTGTCTTGGTAGTTTTCCCAGTGTCCCGAGGCTTCCCACAGTTTACGGTTCACAACTTGGGGTGTGTTCACCTCGACATAGCCATCGCGCTCTTGTTGGCGGCGCATGTAGTCTTGCAACAATGTGTAGATACGCCAGCCGTTCGGGTGCCAGAAAATCTGTCCGGGGGCCTCTTCTTGCATGTGAAAGAGGTTCATCTCGCGGCCCAATTTACGGTGATCGCGCTTTGCGGCTTCCTCCAACATTGTCAGGTGCGCTTTGAGCGCCTTGGGGTCTTTGAACCCGACACCGTAAATGCGTTGTAGCATCGCATTGTCGGAATTCCCGCGCCAGTATGCGCCGGCAACAGACATCAATTTGAACCCGTTTGCGGGCACTTGGCCGGTATGCTGCAGGTGGGGACCGCGACACAAATCCTGCCACTCGCCGTGCCAATACATGCGGATCGGCTGTCCATCATCGGGGATCATCCCAACCAGTTCGACCTTGTAGTGCTCGCCACGTTTTTCGTAATGCGCAATCGCATCGGCGCGGCTCCACACCTCGGTGCGGACCGCATCGCGGGCGTTGATGATCTCTTTCATCTTCGCCTCGATCGCGCCGAGATCCTCGGGGGTGAACGGCTCTTTGCGGTCGAAATCATAGTACCAACCGTCTTTGATCACAGGGCCGATGGTCACTTTGACATCCGGCCACAACTCTTGGACGGCGCGGGCCATGATGTGGGCGAGATCATGACGGATCAACTCATTGGCTTGGTCGTCATCTTGCATGGTGTGGATTGCGATCTGTGCATCGGCTTCAATCGGCCATGCCAAATCCCAATGCGCACCGTTCACAGTCGCAGAGATTGCCTTTTTGCCAAGCGAGGTTGAGATGCTATCGGCAACTTGTGCGGCGGTGACGCCCGCGTCAAACGCGCGTGAATTGCCATCAGGAAAGGTTAGAGAGACTTGGGCCATATGTGGCACTCCTCGTCAGTTTGGCGCCCACTGAACGCCCGGTTGCGGGTTATATTTTCGCGCCCTATGTGCTTTAGGCGGGGGCGCAAAGTCAATGCGAAAGAGGGCGTGTTGCGCCCGTATTTCCAGCATTTCATGCGAATTCTGCCCTCTCTTACGTATCGCCGCCGACACATCCGGTATTATTGGCGATGTTGCGTGCGGCGTGTTTGCAAAGGGGGCTGTGGCGCGCTACCTGTCAAGGGAGATCAAAATGGAGCCCGACTATGACCGATTTCCTCGATGCCCCGACAGGGCGTAGACTTGCCTACAACCGCGTCGAAGGTGAGGGTGTAGGGGTCGTGTTTCTGGGTGGCTTTATGTCGGATATGGCAGGCACCAAGGCGGTGGCTCTTGAGCAGTGGGCACGCGCGCAAGGGCGGCCGTTTTTGCGGTTCGATTATTCAGGGCACGGCGAAAGCGATGGCCGGTTTGAGGACGGCAGCATTGGCGATTGGGCCGAGGATGCATTGGCCGCCATTGAGGCGCTCACACTCGGGCCTCAGGTGCTTGTCGGCTCATCAATGGGGGGATGGATTTCGCTCATTTTGGCAAAGCGTATAGCGGAACAGATCGCGGGCTTTGTGGGGATTGCCGCCGCGCCCGATTTTACCCAAGACGGGTTTTGGGCGGGGTTCGACGCGGATCAACGTGCCGCTTTGGAGCGAGACGGCGTAGTATATCTGCCGTCCGGTTATGATAGCGATTATCCCATATCCAAACGTCTGATTGAGGACGGGCGTAGCAATCTTGTTTTGCGCGACCGCCTATCCCTTCCGTTCCCTGTGCGCCTTTTACAAGGGACCAATGACGGGTCGGTAACACGCGAGACAGCCCTTCGTCTCATGGATCACATCGACGGCGCGGATGTGCGGCTTACCTTTGCCAAAGGGGCCGATCATTCGTTTTCGACAATCGAGTGCCTTAAGATGATCGAAGCCGCGATTTTTGATGTCCTTGGGCACATGTCCCACGGAGACGATGTATAGGGCGTGAGCATGATCATGGACGCAGACAGTTATGAGAGAGTGGTAGGGTAAATGTCCAACGCGGTGGTGTTTCTTCCGGGGTTTTTAGCAGATGGGCGTGTTTTTGCGGATCAGGTGTCGGATCTCAGTCGGGAGTATGCGGTCATGGTTGCCCCATTGGTTGGTGCGAGTGTAACCGAGATGGCCGATCATGTTTTGGCCCATGCGCCGCCACGCTTTGCCATTGCGGGGCATGATTTGGGCGCGTCTGTGGCCGCCGAAGTGTTGCGCCGCGCGCCTGACCGTGTGGAGCGTATTGCGCTCATCTGTGCCAATGCTCAATCCGAGCCACCGAATGCAGCGGCTGCGCGCGAGCCACGCATGGTGCGCGCGCGCTCCGGGCGGTTGGGCGAGGTGTTGTTTGACGAGTTGCCAATCGGTGCCTTAGCCAGTGGTCCGCACCGCAATGCCATCCGTGACTATTGGATCGATATGGCGCTTGAGGCGGGTGTTGAGGGCTATCTCCATCAATCACGCATCATGCAGCGCCGCCCTGATCAACAAAACATTCTACGCCGCGCACGCTTGCCCGCGTTGGTTATTGGCGGTCAGCACGATACCATTTGTCCGCCGCGTAGACAGGATTTTATCGCCCAACTTATGCCGCGTGCACAGTTGGAGATTATTGATGCGGCAGGGCATTTGCCGATGCTGGAGGCACCGCAAACCGTTACCCGAATCTTGCGCAGCTGGATGCAAATCGATGCGCCTTTGGTTTTGACGTGATGGTGGCAAACCAAAACGGCGCCCTTTTTCAAGGACGCCGCGTGTTGTGGATTGAAAGGCCTTTGGCCTAACCCGCTTTCTGTTTCGTGTCCTTGCTCGCAACCACGCGCGGGCCAGAGTTCTGATCGATGAAATCCAGAACCAAGGGTCGGATATTTGTGCGCCAGCTGCGGCCCGCAAAAATACCGTAGTGGCCTGCGCCTTGCTCAAGGTGCGATGCCTTCATGGTGTCGGGGAGGCCCGTACAAAGCGCTAGTGCCGCAACACATTGACCAGGTGCGGAAATATCGTCCTCGGATCCTTCGACGGTTTTCACAGCAACATCGGTGATCGCGCCGATATCTACTTTGCGGCCTGCCACAACGAACTCGTTTTTGGCGATTTCCAAGCCTTTGAAAATACGCTCGACCGTTGACAGATAGAATTCTGCGGTCATGTCCATCACGGCAAGGTATTCATCGTAGAATTTGTTATGCTTGTCGTGTTCCGAGGCTTCGCCTTTGGCCACGCGGCTGATTTGGTCTGTAAATGCTTGGCTATGCTTTTCGCTGTTCATGCCAATAAAGGACGAGAGCTGCAACAATCCCGGGTAGACCTTGCGTCCGGCCCCTTTGTATTTAAAGCCAACGCGCTGGATCATACTTTGTTCAAGCTGCCCCATGGTGACGCGGTTGCCAAAATCCGTGACTTCGGTCGGGGTTGCATCGGGGTCAATCGGACCGCCGATGAGGGTGAGCGAGCGCGGCTGTGCGGCGGGATCATCTTCGGCCAGATAGGCCGTAGCGGCCAGTGTGAGCGGCGCAGGTTGGCAAACAGCGATCACATGTGTTTGCGGACCCATATGTTTCATGAAGTCAACAAGGTAGAGAGTGTAGTCCTCGACGTCGAATTTGCCCTCGGAGACAGGAATGTCGCGGGCATTGTGCCAGTCGGTGATATAGACCTCGCAGTCGGGCAATAGCGAGACAACGGTGGAACGCAGCAAAGTGGCGTAGTGGCCCGACATCGGAGCGACGATCAAGACCTTGCGCGGCATTTCTTTGCGGCTTTGAATTTTGAACCGGATCAGGTCACCGAACGGCTTGGAGACTTCTGTGACCACTTCAACAAGGTGGTCACGGCCGTCTTCGCCGACAACGGACTGGATGTTCCAGTCCGGTTTTGTGACCATGCGTGCAAACGAGCGTTCAGTGACTTCGCCCCATGCGGCCAACCATTGCAATCCCGGGTTCGGAACGAGCGCGAAAGCAGGGTAGGACCCAAGAGCCTGCGCGGACGCGCCAAGCCATTGGTTCGTATTGCGAACCGTTTCCATCCAATCGTAACTTGCCATAAATCGCATGATGGTCTCCTACTGAGGTCGGTGCGCGCGTAATATTTGTGCGTGCAATAGCTTTCCAGAGTTAAACTGTGTCGCTATCATGTTACCATACTCTTACAGTAATTGGTAATGCTGCAAGTGCAAAATGATCGGGGAGGAGGCAATATGGCTGATGATGGCACCGTAACAGGTGGTGACGAACGTCCCGAACTCGATAAGCTCAATGAAAATATCGAACGAATTGAGGGGCTGTCGCAGAGATTGTCAGCGGCGCTTGCCCGTAAAAAGCCGATCCCCGCAGCGTTGCAAGGACCAAGCCAAGAGCTCTATTTAAAGGCGGCGAGCGCCTATATGTCCGAAATGGTCAATAATCCGGCCAAGATCGTCGAACATCAAATCGGCTATTGGGGCAAAACGCTCAAACATTATGTCGAGGCCCAACAGCGATTGACGAAGGGGGATATGACCCCGCCGCCAGATGATAGCCCTAAAGATCGCCGGTTTTCGAATCCGCTCTGGGATACAAATCCCTATTTCAACTTTCTCAAACAGCAATACATGACAAATGCTCAGGCCGTTGAGGCGGCTGTTGACGATATGGGCGCGCTGGACGATCGCGAACGCAAGCGGATGGAGTATTTTACCCGCCAGATCGTTGATATGATGGCGCCGACCAACTTTTTGGCAACAAACCCCGAAGCATTGGAACGCGCCGTGGCGACCGATGGCGAGAGCCTCGTGATGGGGTTAGAGAACCTTGTGCGCGACCTTGAGGACCATGACGGTGAGATGGTTGTAAATCTCGCGGACAAAACCGCGTTCGAGGTGGGCAGGAACATCGGAACGAGTAAAGGCTCGGTGGTGTTTCGCAATCGGATGTTCGAGCTGATCCAATACGCGCCGTCGACCGAAACAGTTCACACTACGCCGCTATTAATCTTTCCACCTTGGATCAACAAATTTTATATCCTTGATCTCAAAGAACAAAACTCTTTGATCAAATGGGTCGTGGATCAGGGATATACCGTGTTTGTCGTCTCATGGGTAAATCCCGATGAAAGCTACGCCGATGTGGGCCTCGAAGACTATATTGAACAGGGCTATTTCACCGCGATTGAACAGGTCAAAGACATCACTGCGCAAGATAAGATCAATGTTGTTGGTTATTGTATCGCGGGAACGACACTCTCCATCGCGCTTGGGTTGATGCAAAAGCGCGGCGATACATCGGTGAATTGCGCCACGTTTTTCACCACGCTCACGGATTTCTCGGATCAGGGCGAGGTTGGCGTGTTCCTGGACGATGATTTCATTGACGGGATCGAGGAAGAGATCAAAACGTCAGGCATGATGAAGTCGCTTTATATGTCGCGGACATTCTCGTACCTGCGCTCGAACGATCTCATATACCAACCTGCGATCCGGTCCTACATGTTGGGCGAGGCACCGCCCGCCTTTGATCTGCTCTATTGGAATAGTGATAGTACCAATTTGCCCGGGCGTATGGCGGTGCAGTATTTGCGCGGGCTGTGTCAACGCGATGAGTTGGCCACCAAAGGTTTTGAGATTTGTGGTGAGACAGTCAAATTGTCCGACGTCTGCGTGCCTTTGTGCGCGATCGGCTGTGAAACCGATCATATTGCGGCGTGGGATTCATCGTACAATGGCATTCGCAAGATGGGGTCGACGGACAAGACCTTTATCTTGTCGGAGTCGGGCCACATCGCAGGCATCGTCAATCCGCCGTCGAAAAAGAAGTACGGGCACTATACGAATGACGATCTGTCGTTAGCCCCCCAAGAGTGGAAGGGCACGGCGACCTTTACGAGCGGAAGTTGGTGGCCGCGTTGGGAGGCATGGTTGTCTGGTCGCTCCGGCGAGCAAATCCCCGCGCGCAATGAGGGTGATTCGGGTCATGACATCCTCGCACCTGCACCCGGAACTTACGTTAAGTCATCTTAAGGATGCGGTAAGGCATTGCTTTGCTTCACTTTTGCTGCACCGCAGCATTGGGGCTTGATTTTCTGCATTGCAGCATGCATATTGTTTGCAGATGCAGAAATTGGCAGCGCCCAGACTTCTCAGGACGCATGCTCAAGATAGCCAGTAAGGAGTTATACCAATGGCCAAGACTGATGACATGACAAAGATGATGAAAGACATGATGGGCGCATTTCCGGTAGATATGTCCGCCATGCAAGAGACATTCAAAACCCAAGCATCGCTTGGTGAGAAAATGTCCAAAGTAGCTGTTGAAGCTGCTGAGAAATCCACAGAGATTTCGTCCAAGTGGACAAAAGAGACACTTGCGAAAGTTGCAGCTTTTGCATCCGCAAAAGACGAGCCAACAGATTACACAAGCGCAATGACCGCGTTTGCATCTGCTCAGGCCGAGCTTGCCACTGAAAACATGGCTGCTTTCGCTGAGATCGCCAAAAAAGTTCAGATGGAAACTGTTGACCTGATGCTTGCCGCTGGCAAAGACATGGGCGAAGACATGACCGCCGCTGCTAAAAAAGCAACGGACGAACTGACATCCGCCGCTAAAAAAGCCACGGACGAAGTGACTGCTGCGACGAAAAAAGCGACAGCGAAATAATCGCATAGACTTCATCTGCTTTCTCCCTCCTCCCTGAGAAATGCGGATCGCGAGACGGGCTCCTCCTTTTTGGCGGGGCCCGTTTTCTTTTGCATTTGCGAAACCCATCCCTTAGCGTTTTCTGCAACGCAATAAGGGAGGGGAGCCCAATGGCCGATATAAAAGAGCCTTTGCTAATCAAGCGGTACGCATCGCGCCGCCTCTATAACACCGAGACCTCTGACTATGTCACGCTTGGCGATATTTCGGGGTTCATCCGCGGTGGCCGCGAGGTTCAAATCGTTGATTTGAAATCCGGCGATGACTTGACACGTCAATATCTACTTCAAATCATTGCAGAACATGAAAGCCGTGGGGAAAATGTCCTGCCGCTCAATGTGCTCAACGATTTGGTGCGCAGCTACACCACCGATGTGACATCTGCCGTGCCACAGTTCTTGGCCCAAAGCTTCGAGATGTTCCGCGATGGGCAAGAGAAGATGATGCAGGGACTTGGTGGATCTATTCCGGGTTTGGGTGCCGTGCAGGCGCAGCAAGAAGCCTTTATGAAGGCGATGACGGGCGGGCTTGGCAGTCTTGGGACAAGTTGGGCAACACCCGCCAAAGAGCCGGAGCCGGAACGCAGCCGTAGCGATGGCGATGATCTCGACACCATCAAAAAGCAGCTTGCAGAGCTTCAAGATAAGCTGTCGAAACTGAAGTAAAGCGTGGCCGCGCGGATCACTGGCGATTTGCGCGGCACAACAAGAGGGCGAACCATGAGCGATACGGTCACGCGTTTGACCCTTTGGGGGGTGGAGGTTTTTCTCGCCGCCGCCGAAGAGGGGTCGGTGTCTGCCGCTGCACGTCGTCTCGGGGCATCGCCCTCCGCCATTTCCCAGCAGATTACCAATCTTGAAACCGCACTTGGCGCGGAATTGTTGAACCGGTCGAGCCGCCCGATGACGCTCACGCCTGCGGGGCGCATTTTGCGACAACGGGCGTTGGTGATCCGTTCGGAAGCGGCGCGCGCGCGATCTGAGATAGCCAGTTTGGACCTGACCCAATTGGGTCAATTGCGCCTTGGAATGGTTGAGGATTTCGAGGCATCGGTGACGCCGACCCTGATTGCGGATATGGCGGATCGCTTGTCGCAAACGCGGTTTGAGTTGGAAACGGGGCCATCGCACCGTCTGCTTGATAAATTGGAACACCGTGCTCTTGATATCGTTGTTGCGGCCGAGCTTGGCGCGCCGGCTGCATGGATGGATGTGCGTGCGCTGTTGCGCGATCCGTTTGTCATCGTCGTGCCCAAAGGGCGCACACCAGACCCCGACACGCTCGCCAACCTGCCATATATTGCATACACAAGCCGTCATGCGATGGGGCGTACATTATCGGCGCATCTCGCCGAGCAAGGTGTGCGTACCCCGCGCCGGTTTGAATTGGACAGCTACCGCGCGATGCTGGCGATGGTGGCCAGCGGGACGGGGTGGACGATCCTAAGTGTCTTGGGCGCGCAGCACGCGGGGCGGTATGCGGCCGAAATTGACGTGCATCCACTGCCGATGGCACCATTGGCCCGCACGTTGTCACTCTTTGCTCATACAGATGGAATGCCGGATATGGCGGATGACATTGCAACGCGTTTGCGCCCGTTAATCCGTGACCGAGTTGTGGCCCCTGCGGTTGACGCATGGCCGTGGTTGGCGGGCCAAATCGAATTGGTCAAAACGTAAAACGCCGCTCCATGCGAAGCGGCGTTTGTAGATCGGTGTCGTGTTCGAGCCGCTTATTCAGCCGCGATCTTTGCCGATTTCGCACGTGTTGCCGCCTCGATCAGGGCATCGGCGATATAGTCGAGATCGGCCGTTTCGAGGCGCGCAGGTAGGCGCGTATCACAGGCCTTTGACAACATTTCACGGGTCATGGGGAGGGCTGGGGCCTCTCCCAAAAACTGCCAGTTCCAAAACGCGCGGGCGTTGTCTGTGGACAAGCCAAAGACCTGAACCGATACGCCATTTTCCTTGGCAGCTGCTTGAAACGCAATCGCCATGTCGCGGTCAAAATCAACGAGATTGAATTGCAGGCTGTCGGGTGCACGGACCTCTTTGTCCAGTTTCGCCGGCACGGTGAGATAGGGGCACGCCTCAAGGCGTGCGGCGACATAGTCGTGGTTAGCGCGGCCATCAGCGACACGGCGCGGCACCTCTTTGAGTTGGGCGCGCACGATGGTCGCGGACATATTGGACAGGCGCGTATTGTAGAGGGGCAGTTTGTTTTGCCAGCGGTCAAACGCCTCTTGCAGGGCGTTGTTTCGCTCTGTGTTGTGCTTTTGCCAGTTGTGCTCATAGGCCCCTGACATGATCACAGCGCGGGCATAAATGCCCTCGTCATCGGTGATCATAATGCCGCCTTCGCCCGCGTTTAGCAGTTTGTAGGATTGAAACGAGAAACATCCGATCTGGCCAATAGTGCCAACGTTTTTACCATCCCAAACGGTGCCAAGCGAATGTGCGGCGTCCTCAATCAATGGAATGCCTTTGGCGTCACAGGCCGCTTTGATTGCATCCATGTCCGAGGTGTGGCCGCGCATGTGCGAAATAAGAACAGCGTCTGCATCGACCATTTTCGCATGAAAATCATCCAGATCGATGCGGTAGTTATCCCCACATTCGACAAGCACAGGCGTGCAATCGGCATGAACGATGGAGGAGGGCACCGCGGCAAAGGTAAACGCGGGGGTTAAAACCTTCGCACCGCGTGGTAAATCCAACGCCTTAAGCGAGAGAAACAAGGCAGCGGAACATGAGGCCACGGCGAGCGCGTATTTGGCACCCAACATCTGTGCGAACTCTTGTTCCAATAGGGTGACGGGGGCGTCTTTGGCGGCGGTATAGCGAAACAAATCACCGCTGGTTAGCAAACGCTCGACTTCGGCGCGGGCCTCTTCGGGGATTGGTTCTGCATCGTAAACGTTTGGAGCGCTGGCCATAACTTTCACCATTTTTAAATTCTGCTTTCGGAATACCTGTAAACACCTGCGGCGCGAAAATCCACGCATTCTTGAACGGGCAAGCGAAATATCGCAAATCCGTTACATGATCGGGTGTGTGAGGGGGCGGGTATTCTAGGTGTCGCGTTTTACTGCTGATCGGCCTGATGTCAAAAAGGCCGCAATCTGTGCTGTGAGCGCGGCTTCGTCATTGGGCAAGGTCAGCGATTGGTGGGCGGCGGCAAATACACCGTCCGGATACACACCGTTTGGCCAATCAGCATTGAGGTAGCTTTGGATTGTGGCGTGTGACAGCTCGGGGTGAGGTTGCACGGTATAAATTGTATCGCCGTACAAGAGGGCGGCATTGGCGCAGGTAGGCGATGCTCCGACCACTTCAGCGGATGGTGGCAGTGTCGTTACCTGATCTTGGTGCCACGCGTTTAAATGTACGTCACCCAAACCGTCGAGCGCATAGGCCGTGCGGCCAATGCCCCAACCGCCGTCATATTTTTCAACGCGCCCACCCATCGCTTGGGCGATAATCTGATGGCCAAAACAAATTCCCGTCATGCGGCGTTGTGCGGCAAAACAATCGCGAATGAATGTCTCCAGCGGCGCGATAAAGGGGTGATCTTCGTAGGCGCCATGTTTGGAGCCTGTGACAAGCCACACATCTGCGTCCGTGATATTGTCCGGAAACACCATGTCCACCACGCGCCACGTCTGAATTTCAAACCCGTAGGGAGTGAAAAGCGACGAAAACAGATCTGAGAAATCGCCGTGTTGCTCCATGACGGACAGGGGCGGATCACCACATAGCAGAATGCCTAGCTTCATGGATGTGCCTTTAGCGGATCAACATCATCCGCGCACGTTTTGGACGCGGCGCAGAGGAGGGGAGATGGCGATTGAGATGCCGCCCGATCAGACCAAAGACCATGATCACGATGAGCGTCAGAACCACAAAGAACCCTGCCACAATAGGATAAGGCACAAAGGGGTTGAACGTCTTTTCAGCAAAGTAGGACGCATAGTAAAGCGCATCGCCCTTTTGCTGCCACGCGGGAAAGCCCGAGAAAAAGACAAGCGCGGTGGCGTGGAACAAAAATATGGCCTCATTGGTATAGGCTGGCCACGCAAGGCGCAGCATCGTAGGCCATGTTATGCGGCGAAAGCGCGTCCACCCCACCATGCCGTAGGCGTCCGCGGCCTCGATATCGCCCTTGGGGACCGAGCGCAGCGCGCCATAAAAGATTTCTGCGGAATACGCGGATGTGTTCAAGAACAAGACGACCAATGCACCCGCCCACGCACGGGTCAGGTTCCCTGTCGCAATCGTTATGCCAAAGATGTCGATCCCTGCTTTGGGCAGGGCAACAAATAACTCGTAGGCCAAAAAGAATTGAATGAACAACGGTGAGCCGCGAAACAAAAAGATGAACCATTCGGCGGGTTTGCGCAGCCATTTGTTTGAACTTGCTTTCGCCATGGCCAATGCCGTTGCGAACACAAACCCGAGCATCAAGGCCACGAGACCAAAATAGATGTTCCAAATCATACCCGACCCGATCAGCGTGATCTGGTCGCACAAGGTGATATCGGATTTCGGCAAAAGCCGCTCGCCAATCCCGATGGAGCGTAGCGCGTAGGCGGATATGGTTTCGGCGCAGGTCATGCTCATGCCGCTTTCCTCATCTCTTCTCCGGCCACGGTGGCTTGGCCATGTGAGAGTTTGCGGGTGATGCGGCCGAGCACGATCTCAGAGACCCGCGTAAAGCACAGATAGAACACCAACAACGCGAGGAAATACCAGAGCCGCCAATCAGGGTGTGGGTAGGTGTATTGAGATGTTTTCGTTCCGCCCAATTCGCGCGCCCAATATACGATATCTTCGACGCCGAGTAGGAATAGAAGCGGTGTGGCTTTGATCAAAATCATCCAGAGATTGCTCAGGCCTGGCAGGGCGAAAATCCACATTTGTGGCACCAGAATGCGCCAAAACGATTGGCGGTGCGACATGCCGTAGCTCTCTGCGGTCTCGATCTGTGCGTGCGGGACGGCCTTCATCGCGCCGGCCATGACGTTGGCCGCGAATGCGCCAAACACAATGGCAAATGCCAGCACCGCGAGGGTGAAACCATATAGCTCATGCACCGATTGCGGCGCTGAATTGAGCGGGAGTTTGGCCGCCGAACAGACGATAAAGTCATTGCCTTGGCGGATCGGTTCGGACCAGTCGGGGCACTTCACCTTATGGCGCAGCCACTCGAACCCTTGGTCCATTGCAAAGGGGACAAACAAAAAGAAAATAATATCGGGAACACCACGCACCATCGAGGTGTAAAGCGCACCAATCCAACGGATCGGGGCAAGGCGCGCGCGCGATGCCATTGCACCCGCAAATCCCAATGCCAACGCCGCAGGCGCCGTAACCGCAAGCAGCGATAGCACGACAAAGAACGACTTATAGAACAGCATATGCTTGCCCGTTGTCAGATAACAGGCGAGCCAGTTCAGGCCGTCAATGGCGGAAGGATCTGTGCAATATTCAAACATATCAAAGAACGAGAGGGGGCCAGCGCAAAACTGGCCCCACCCCCTTGGATCTTAGTACTGCGCTGTTTCGTCGCCAAAGTACTTGACGAGAAGGGCGTTCAACGAACCGTCCGCTTTCATGGAATCGATAGCTGCGTTGAATTTGTCTTTCAGCTCAGTGTCGCTTTCGCGCACGCCAAGGCCGATACCGCCGCCCAGTGGCACGTCATCGCCTGCGAACATGAAACCTTGCTCTTCAACGAAAGGCACCAAGGCGTCTTTGTCTGCGAACACGCCGTCCACTTCGCCGTTTTTCACAGCAGCAATGGTGTCGTCGAGAGTTGCGAACTCAACAAGCGTTGCGCCGGTTTCAGCCACGTAACCCGCTTGGATTGTGGATGTCTGTGCCGCGATCACGCCGCCCATCATGTCTGCGCCTTCGGTCAATGTGGCGTAGGCAGATGCGGTTGGTGGGTAGTAGTTTTGTGTGAAATCAATCACTTCGTCGCGCTCGTCGGTGATCGACATGCCCGCAATGATAGTGTCGTAGTTGCCCGATACGAGGTTTGGAATGATTGTATCCCACTCGTTTGTGACCCACTCACAGGTGAGTTCGGCGCGTGCACATAGCTCGTCGCCCACTTCGCGCTCAAAGCCTGCAACTTCGCCGTCATCGTCGATGAAGTTGTAGGGAGGGTAGGCGCCCTCGGTGCCCATGCGCACGGTATCGGCAGTCGCAGCACCGGCCATGAGAGCCAAAGCCGCAGCGGAAAGGATAAGTTTGTTCATTGTAGTACTCCCAGGTTGGTCTTTTTAGGCCGGAACAGTTGCACTTAGAAACTGTTGTAGCCGTTCAGTTTTAGGCGCGCCAAAGAGGTCGGCGGGTGCGCCTTCTTCTTCAACACGGCCTTGATGGAGGAAAACCACGTGATCTGACACGTCGTTTGCCATTCGCATATCGTGGGTGACGATGATCATGGTTCGGCCTTCTTCGGCCAACGCCTTGATCACTTTTACCACCTCTTGTTCCAATTCGGGGTCGAGCGCGGATGTCGGCTCGTCGAACAACAAGGCCTTGGGTTCCATGCACAGCGCGCGTGCAATGGCGGCGCGTTGTTGTTGGCCACCCGACATTTGCGCAGGGTAGACATCGCATTTGTCACCAATGCCCACCTTGTCCAGATAGGCGCGTGCGGCCTCTTCGACGTCTTTTTTGGGCCGTCCCAAAACCGTTACAGGCGCTTCCATGACGTTCTCAAGGATCGTCATATGCGCCCATAAATTGAATTGTTGAAACACCATCGACAGGTTCGTGCGAATCCGCATCACCTGTTTGCGGTCGGCGGGCCGGCGGTGCAGGCCCGTTCCCTTCCACGTAATCGGCTCGCCCTCGAACAAAATTTCGCCCTGTTGGCTATCTTCCAACAAGTTGGCACAGCGCAAAAGCGTCGATTTTCCGGACCCCGAGGAGCCAATAAGAGAAAGCACATGACCGCGCGGCGCAGTCATCGAGACGCCTTTGAGCACTTCAAGAGCGCCATACGCCTTATGCAGATCCCGTATTTCGATCACGGGCGTGTCCATGGGCGGATTTGTTTTTGAGTCAGTGGTCAACATTCGACCGAGTTAGGGCGAATTCTTAAGCAGATGCAACAAACATCATCGAATTGACCCTGCGTCGCGGCGTTAACCTACCCGAAATGGCGAGGATTTATGCGCCAATGCACACGAGCGTTCATCCAAATGCAGTGTTGGGGCGACTTTGGAACACCAACGTCGAAAGGCGCACAGCCACAGATTCGCAAGCCGCCGTGGATGTGACGGCTATTTCGCCTTTGCTTCAACACGTTGGCGGGCCAAGGCACTATCGCGATCATTGACGCCGAGTAGATTGGCAACCAAACGCAAAAGCGTATCTTCGTCGTGATCGCGCGCTCCATCGGCCAACACCACGGACCAAAGGCTTTCGATGACGCTTTCGCGATCCTCGTAGGGCACGGCGTCCTTGATCGCGCGGGTAAAGCGCACTGTGTCAGGGGCTTCCTCTTCGAGGTGTTCGGCGCGTATGCGCAGCTCGGTCGCATCGGACTGGCTTAAGGTGTAGCGGTCCGACAGCACCGTCTCGATTTTTGTGACCTCGGCAGGTTCATAGTGCCCATCCGCGCGCGCCACGCGCACCAAAAGTGCGCCAAGTGCGAGACGCGCATCGACACTTGAGAGACGTTGCGGGTTCGGTTGGATGAGGTTTTTTAGGAATTCTGCAAACATGGAATTTTATATAAACCGCGATTGGGGAAAAGGAAACGGGTGCACGCAACTGTGATGGTGCGCCATCAATGAACCAAAATGGGCAAGAGCGAGGCCACAAGAAGAGTGGCCATGGTCCAGTTAAAGATGCGCAAGCGCCGCGTGTTGGTGAGCAAGCGCCGCACCTCGGTGCCCATCCATGCCCAGACCGTAATGGCGGGAAAGTTCACCATGAGAAACCCGAGCCCCACAATGGCCGCCGCCGTCCATCCCTCACCTTGCGCATAGTTGGTTTGCGCACCAATCGCCATAATCCAAGCTTTTGGATTGACCCATTGGAATGCGACCGCTTGCCAAAATGTGAACGGTTTGCCGCCGGCTGCGCCCTCTTTGGGTGGGGCGGCATGCGCGATTTTCCACGCGAGCCACAGCATGTAGGCGAGTGAGACGACAACCAGTATCTGGCGCAAGACAGGCACAGTCTCAAACAACTGTGCCAGACCCAGACCGATTACAAACACCATGAATGAGTGGCCAAGAGAGATGCCTAGCATATGCGGCAAAGTCCGCCGAAACCCGAAATTAGCGCCTGAGGCCAAGAGCATCAGGTTGTTTGGTCCGGGCGTGCCAGAGGCCACAAATGCAAATGTCAAAAGGGCAAAGAAAAGGGTCATATCCATAACTCGAAGCTATAGCGGGTCGCGCGCGAATGTGGTGCGCTTTTTGATGATGGGTGCGATAACGGTGCGCGATGAAAGGCCTTCATGTGGCGTCGAGCCGCCCAAACGTAGTACATGGCGCGAATGATGGTTTGCGCGGTGGCACGAGCGTGTTAGGCGAAAGAAAACCGCGCGAGGCAGACCATGTACCGACCTGACCAAACTGGCATAGACGATCCAAATGTCCTGCGTGCGGCGATGCACGAAATTTCGTTCGGCGCGCTTGTGACGCCGCATGAGGGCGGCATCGAGATTTCGCATGTGCCGTGGATGGTGCGCGAAGAGGGCACAAAAACTTATCTCGAAAGCCATGTCGCACGCCCGAATTCCCATTGGACTCTCGCGGGTGCAGGTCAATCGGTGGTGATGTTTCAAGGGCCGCACGCGTATATATCGCCAAGCTACTACCCCTCAAAACAGGTTCACGCAAAGGTTGTCCCAACGTGGGGCTACATCGTGGCGCATGCTCATGGCACATTCGAGGCCATTCAGGATGGCGACTGGTTGAACGCGCATCTGAGCGCCTTGTCGGATCGCCATGAGGCGGGGCGCGCCAATCCGTGGGCGATGTCCGATGCACCTGTGGCCTACATTGCCGCCCTCAAGCGCGGCATTGTCGGCATACGATTTGAAGTGTCGCACATGGAAGGAAAGTGGAAAGTGAACCAAGCCAAATCTGAGCAGGATCGTGCGGGCACCTATCACGGCTTGATGAGCGAACGCAGCGACATGGCGCGGGATTTAGCAGAAGCACTTGAATTCTTTCCAAAAGCTGACGATCAATAACGGACAGGGTGACGGACGTCGCGTTGGTCTACATGGCAATGGGAGGTCGCGATGTTCTTGAGTGTCTTTGAAATGTTCAAGGTGGGCATTGGCCCGTCATCGTCGCACACGATGGGGCCAATGGTGGCCGCAGCACGGTTTATGGCCGCATTGGCTGATCAAAATATCACGCCTGTCCGGCTTCACGTCCGATTGCTTGGCTCACTTGCATTTACCGGAAAAGGACATGCGACCGATCGGGCCTGTATTCTGGGGCTCGCTGGATTTAGCCCGCAAACATTTGATCCGATCCGCGCAAATACGGTCTTTGATGCGATTTGTACGGATCACGTGTTGCCCGATACTGGGATTGCATTTGACCCGTCTGTGGATTTGATTTTTGACTATGATACGCCGTCCAACGGTCATGCGAATGCTATGGAAATCAAGGCGGTAGGTGCCTCTGGCGCACGCTTGTTGTGCGAGACCTACTATTCTATTGGCGGTGGTTTTGTGTTGACTGCTGACGAGTTTGAGCAGGCGCAAAGCCAAGACATGAGCGCGCGGTCCGATGTGCCCTATCCGTTTCAATCGAGCCTTGAGATGTTGGACATGGCACAATCGGCGGGATTGAGCATCGCCCAGATGAAGCGCGCGAACGAGGTGTCGCGGATGAGTGCGGCCGATCTTGATCGCGGAATCGCACAGATTTGGTCCACGATGGATGCCTGTCTGGAGCGGGGGCTTGCGGGCGATGGCATTTTACCCGGGGGCCTTGCGGTCAAACGCCGTGCGCGGGGTATCTATGTTAATTTACGAGAGCTGCAACACAGCAACCTTGCGCCGCCCCATATCGTCAACGACTGGATTTCGGCCTACGCAATGGCGGTGAACGAGGAGAACGCGGCGGGGGGCCAAGTGGTCACCGCGCCCACCAATGGTGCGGCGGGTGTGATCCCTGCGTGCATCCGCTACTGGCTCGATCATGTCCCACAAGCCGATCCGGCGCAGTTACCCGATTTCCTTTTGACGGCGGCGGCCATCGGCGGATTGATCAAACACAATGCGTCAATCTCGGGGGCGGAATGCGGATGTCAGGCCGAGGTGGGATCCGCCTCAGCAATGGCGGCGGCGGGCATGTGTGCGGTTTTGGGCGGCACGCCTGCGCAGGTGGAAAATGCCGCCGAGATTGCGTTGGAACATCACCTTGGTATGACCTGCGATCCGGTTGCGGGCTTGGTCCAAGTGCCATGTATCGAGCGCAATGGTTTAGGCGCGATTAAGGCGGTCGCAGCCGCATCACTGGCGCTGCACGGCGATGGATCGCATCTTGTTCCGCTCGATAGCGCGATTGCAACCCTGTGGCAGACGGGGCGCGATATGAGCGACAAATACAAAGAGACCAGCCTAGGCGGGTTGGCCGTAAACATCCCCAATTGCTAAGCTAGACTCCGCACACGAAAACGGGCCCCCGTAGGAGCCCGTTTAAATCGCATACTGTGATGGCTTAGACCAAGCGTGAATTGTCTTTTGCGGCGCGGATGAAATCCTTGAACAAAGGCGCGGGCGCGAACGGTTTGGATTTCAATTCGGGGTGGAATTGCACGCCGATGTACCACGGGTGATCGACCGCTTCGACAATCTCGGGCAGGCGTCCATCGGGGGACATGCCGGAGAAAATCATGCCACAGCTTTCGAGTTTTTCACGGTACTTTGTGTCTACCTCATAGCGGTGACGGTGGCGTTCTTCGATCTCGGTGGTGCCATAAGCCGCGGCGACTTTGGAGCCTTCTTTGAGCGTGGCGGTATACGCGCCAAGGCGCATGGTGCCGCCTTTGTCGTCGCCTGCGTTGCGGCGCACGGTTGCGTTGCCTTGGACCCATTCCTTGAGGTGGTAGACCACGGGTTCAAAGCGTTTGCCGCCCGCCTCGTGGTCGAACTCCTCGGAGCCTGCGGTTTCGATGCCCGCGAGGTTGCGTGCGGCCTCGATGACGGCCAATTGCATGCCCAAACAGATACCGAGGTAGGGGACTTTGCGTTCGCGCGCGAATTTCGCGGCCTTGATTTTGCCCTCGGTGCCGCGCTCGCCAAAGCCACCAGGGACCAGGATCGCGTGGAACCCTTCGAGGTGAGGAGCAGGGTCTTCTTTTTCAAAGATTTCCGCGTCGACCCATTCAATTTTGACTTTGACACGGTTTGCCATGCCGCCGTGCGTCAACGCCTCGGCGATGGATTTATAGGCATCTTCAAGTTGCACGTATTTGCCCACAATGGCGACTTTGACTTCGCCTTCAGGGTTGAAAACGCGGTCGGCCACGTCGTGCCACACGGTGAGGTCCGGCTTGGGCGCAGGCGAGATGCCGAAGGCGTCAAGCACAGCTTGATCAAGGCCCTCACGGTGATAGGCCAGCGGCGCCTCATAGATCGATTTGAGATCAGGAGCTGCAATCACGTCTTCTTTGCGCACGTTACAGAATAGTGCAATTTTCTCGCGCTCTTTCTCGGGGATCGGGTGCTCGGATCGGCACACCAATACGTTTGGCTGAAGGCCGATCGTGCGCAACTCTTTGACCGAGTGCTGTGTCGGTTTGGTTTTCAACTCGCCCGATGCGGTGATGTAGGGCAAGAGCGTGAGGTGCATGAAAATACACTCGCCGCGCGGTTTGTCTTGGGCGAACTGTCGGATCGCTTCAAAGAAGGGCAAGCCCTCGATGTCGCCAACCGTGCCACCGATTTCACAGAGCATGAAATCAACTTCGTCATTGCCGACATGCAAGAAATCTTTGATTTCGTTGGTCACGTGCGGGATCACCTGAATAGTTTTTCCAAGATAATCACCACGGCGCTCTTTTTCGAGAACGTTGGTGTAAACGCGGCCCGACGAGATCGAGTCGGTGTTGCGCGCGGCCACGCCCGTGAACCGCTCGTAGTGGCCAAGGTCGAGATCGGTTTCCGCACCATCATCGGTCACGAACACTTCGCCGTGCTCAAACGGGCTCATCGTGCCTGGATCGACGTTGAGGTAGGGGTCAAGCTTGCGCAACCGTACAGAAAATCCGCGCGCCTGAAGAAGGGCGCCAAGAGCCGCAGAGGCAAGACCTTTGCCCAAAGAGGATACAACACCGCCGGTGATGAAAACGTATCGTGCCATGTGATGAGGGGCTCCCGTGAGTGTCCAAAAAAGAGTAAAACACGCGAAAATATTTCGCGTGTATCACGGGATTTGAGAGCTATCAGATTCGGTCGTCCCGCGCAACCAAACCGCTACATGTTGCGGAAATTAATCCCGCAACGCCCATGTTTTGGGGTTATTCGACGCTGGGTGGTGCGATAGGCGCGTCTGTGGCCGAGGGTGGCAACAGGCTTTCGCCGGATGGCAACACAGGGGTCGATACGGCATCATCTACCGTTTCAGTGGCGGACATGTTGTCTACGACAGAGGACACATTGGCCTCGCGCCGCGCCAGAACCGTAAGAGTGATGGAGGTGATGATGAACCCAACCGCAAAAATCCATGTCAGTCGCGTGAGGGCTGTTGCCGCACCGCGTGCCGACATCGCATCGCCTGCGCCGCCGCCCATACCAAGACCGCCGCCTTCAGACCGCTGAATGAGCACAATGCCAATAAGGCAAAGCGCCAAGATGAGGTGGACGACGAGAACAACGTTTTCCATGGATCTGCTTTCGATTGGTTCGTTGCGGGTACTTAAGATGAGATTGCCCTATACGCAACCCCGTGCAAACGGATCAGACACAAAATGCGCGCGGCTTGTGCACGGTGTTCCTATGTACAATGTGGCGTTGTGAGAGGTTTCACACGTTTTGCGGTTCCCTCACCGCCCGCGCGGCGCTATACGGGCGCGGGTTTCAATCCAATCAAAGGATTCATCATGGCTAACGTCGTCGTTGTCGGCGCCCAATGGGGTGACGAAGGTAAAGGCAAGATCGTGGACTGGCTCTCGGAGCGCGCGGATGTGATCGCACGCTTCCAAGGTGGCCATAACGCAGGCCACACGCTCGTCATCGACGGCAAGGTCTACAAGCTACATGCGCTGCCCTCGGGCGTGGTGCGCGGTGGCAAGTTGTCCGTGATTGGCAACGGTGTCGTTCTGGATCCGTGGCATTTGTTGAGCGAGATCGAAACGATCCGCGCGCAAGGCGTCGAGATTTCGCCTGAAACGCTGATGGTTGCCGAAAACACCCCGCTTATTTTGCCAATCCACGGTGAATTGGACCGCGCCCGCGAGGAAGCCGCGTCCAAAGGCACAAAAATTGGCACAACAGGGCGCGGCATTGGCCCGTGTTACGAGGATAAAGTGGGTCGCCGTGCCATTCGTGTGGCCGATCTGGCTGATGAGGCAACATTGATTGCGCGTGTTGACCGCGCGTTGCAACACCATGATCCATTGCGCAAGGGTTTGGGGTTCGAGCCCGTTGATCGTGACGCCTTGATCGCGGCGCTCAAAGAAATCGCACCAAAGATTCTCCCGTATTCTGGTCCCGTCTGGAAGGTGATGAACGAGAAACGCAAAGCCGGCAAACGCATCTTGTTTGAGGGCGCACAGGGTGCATTGCTCGATATCGATTTTGGGACATACCCGTTTGTGACCTCATCCAATGTGATCGCGGGCCAAGCGGCCACAGGTGTCGGCATCGGTCCGGGAGCCATCGATTACGTCCTTGGGATCGTCAAAGCCTATACCACCCGTGTGGGCGAGGGACCCTTTCCGACCGAATTGCATGATGCGGATGGTCAACGCCTTGGCGAACGCGGCCACGAGTTTGGCACCACTACAGGGCGCAAGCGCCGCTGCGGTTGGTTCGATGCGGCCTTGTTGCGTCAGACCTGTGCGACGTCGGGCATGAACGGCATCTGTTTGACCAAATTGGACGTGCTTGACGGGTTCGAGACGCTGAAAATTTGCGTGGGCTATGACCTAGACGGGGAGCGTTTGGACTATCTCCCGACAGCGGCCGAAGATCAGGAACGTTGCGTGCCGATCTATGAGGAAATGCCGGGGTGGTCCGAAAGCACCGAGGGCGCGCGCACATGGAATGATCTGCCTGCGAATGCGATCAAATACGTGCGCCACATCGAG
The DNA here is from genome assembly GCF_001308265.1 of Celeribacter marinus. Classification (GTDB taxonomy): domain Bacteria; phylum Pseudomonadota; class Alphaproteobacteria; order Rhodobacterales; family Rhodobacteraceae; genus Celeribacter; species Celeribacter marinus. The sequence goes on along the minus strand of NZ_CP012023.1, from coordinate 2,446,505 downwards.
GAATTGATCGATTGTCCTGTGGCGCTCGTGTCGACCTCACCCGAGCGTGAAGATACGATCCTTGTCACAGACCCGTTTGCGGACTAACTGCCCGATATGGCTATGACGTATAAAACCCGCCGCCGTGTCGCCCTTTTGGTGCTCGTGATCGGTATTCCCGCATACATCATCGTGGCGGTAAAGGTGATCAGCTTGTTTGATCGCCCGTCCATTTTGGTCGAGCTGGGGATCTATGTTGGACTTGGAATATTGTGGACATTTCCGCTTAAATCCGTTTTTCGCGGTATTGGTCAGCCTGATCCTGATGCGCCGAGCGCGCGGTTTGAAGACGACACATAGGTCGGCGCACGCTTGCGTAGATATGAGAAAGGCCGCCCCTTAGGGCGGCCTTTTGCGTTGCGACACGGCACTGGTTTAACCGTGTGCGCGTGTTTCGGGCTTGAACCGTGATGCATCGGACACTTGGAACTGGCCACGTGCAATCTTTTTGATTTTGCCTTGACGCAAGAGTTGTCCAAAAGAGCGCAGACGATCCTCAAGCGGTTGATCCTCCGGCATGGCCTCCATCGCCAAACGCATGATTTGCGGACGCGATACGGTATCTTTTCCCTCAACATGATTGGCATAGGCGGTCGCGGCCTCAAGTAACTCGGACAATCCTTGCGCACCCATGGTCTCGGCGTAATCGGCAAAACCGGTGGCGTTTGCAATCGCCATATCATGGTGGACATCGCTCTCTTCGCGAAGAGCAACCGCAGCGGCGGAAATCCGGCGCGGGCGTACGGGCGAAATATCCGCGCCTTTGATCATATCTTTGGGCGTATCAATGCGTTGCTCGGACACCAACATCAGTGGCGGTAGGTCACGGCGGGTGGTTTTGACACGCTCGGGACGGGTCGGGCGCACGATGCTTGCAAGGTCGTCGCGGTAGACATTTTGGTCGTCATCATCGTTTGCGGCCTCGTCGCCCGCATCACGGTCGGCACGTTTCGACATCACTGCCGCTTTGAGGTGCGCAATCGCAGACCGGCGGCGTGATGTGTCGTCTTTCTCCATTTCGCGCTCGGTTTCGTCGAGAATACGCGACATGGTGTCATCGGCGGAGGTTGCGAACACATTGCGTGTGGCCTCGCGGTCGGTTTCGGCGTGGTCTACGCCGTGGTCATCAAACGCGTCATCCACAAGGGGCGCGTCCTCGACATCGTTGTCACCGAGCAGAGCAGCAACGTTGTCGAGGGTCTGGGAGTCGTCGCGCGCGTCATCGGGCGCATCGGCAACAATAGGGTCGGTGATGATTTCGGCGTCCACGCTTTGCGCCGCAACATCGGCCAGTTCGCGCATAAGATCGTCTTCGTCATCGTCAGAGAGTGTGGTCGAGCCAAGTTCACGGCGCAGGACGGACGCGATGTCGGCGGCACTTGTATCCGCGTCGTCGAGATCCTCGATATACTCGGCGTTATCCACGTCATCGGCATCAGCCGCAAAATCGACCAGCACATCGTTGGCGTCAAAATCTGTGTCGTCCACGTCATTGGAGGCATCATCAAAGGTGAGCGCGTCTGTGTCGAAGGCTATGACATCCTCGATTTCAGGTTGCGCATCGGTGGTTTTCTCAGGCTGGTCGGTGACATCCGCACGTGCGGCAACTTCCGCCTCGTAATCGGCGCGGCGCATTTTAATGACTCGCGCGCGAACGCGGGTGAGCGGGTCTTGTGGTGCGGTTTGCGCCACGATGTCGTCCTCAACCTCGTCGGGTGTGTCGCTTGCTTCGGCGATATCGGCGGCGAGATTTGGATCCATGTCTGGCATATCGGGGGCCGCGACAAGATCTTCCGTCACATCAATCGAGATCTCGATGTCGGATGTGTCGTCCGCGTCATTTGCTGTCGCGGCTTGGGGTGCCTCGTCAATAATGTCGTGCGCCACGTCCTCGTCGGGTGTGGCGACAATCGGCTCAACCTCTGCGTCCGGCTCAGGGCTGCTGGCGTCCATGACGGCACTCAAATCAACCTCATCTTCGACGGGTGTTTGGTCCGAAACATCTGCGGCGTCTACGAGGGGTTGATCTACAATGTCTGTATCGACGTCCGTACCGGAGATGGTCGTGCCAAAGGCATCGGCGGCGTGCTGATCTTCGGCAAATGGGGCATCGTCGCGTTTTGCAACGGCGGCGCGGATGCGGGCCAGTTTTTCTGCAATCGAGCCTTCGGCGGCTGGCGTAACCGATGCCACTGCGGCCGCTGTCGGCGCGCTTGACGTAGGACGCTCATGGCGTGGCGCAGTATCCTCGGCCGCAGGGGCAGCTGCGACATGAGGTTGAGGTGCAGGCACATGTGACGGAGCCGCTGCTTTTGCGGTCGGGCCTTTTTTAATCGGCGCGGTCGTCGCGGTCGGTTGTGCAACAGGGGCCGCGATGTCGGCATGTGGCCCACCCTCGACCTGTCGCAGGGTCATCCCGTTCTCATCCAGCTTCGTCTCGACGCGGCGCTGAATTTCGCGCTCGGCAATGGGTTGAAGCATCTGGGGATCAGGCGTGGGTGGTTCCGCGCCAAAATACCGGTCGTCAGCGGCAAGATCACGGAAATACTCCGCAATAGACCTCATCGTGTTGAACGGATCGTCGAACCCTTCCAATGTACACGAAAAGGTCCCGTAGGAGACCGTTAAAATTTTACTATCCGTAACCATGCCGAAACTCACTTTCTGCCCTTGTGTAACGACACCATATTTACCATGAATTGGTTCTCAAATCGGAACGAAACAAGGAAATTAGCGTGATTATTTCCTGTCCAAATTGTGGCAAAGAACCCTGAGAGGTCGAGTGGGACATGGTGTTTCCTGTGATAAAGGTCGAAACGGGTGTTACCCTGCTTGGTGGTGGAAACTCTACGCCGGCTATGGTTTCGCAAGCGTTAACACAGGCTAAAACCCTTGTTGCGGCAGATGGTGGGGCGCAAATCGCGCTTGATCTGGGCCATATGCCCGATGCGGTCATCGGAGACTTCGATAGTTTGGACAGTAAGGCGCGCACCGCAATTGAAGCGAGTCGTTTTTACCATGTTCCAGAGCAAAACAGCACCGATTTCGAGAAGTGCCTGACCCGTATCGAGGCACCTTATCTTCTTGGTGTCGGGTTCTTGGGGGCGCGGGTGGATCACGAGTTGGCGGTCTTGAATGCCGTTGTGCGCCACCCCGAGCGGAAAATTGTGTTGCTGGGAACACATGATACCTGTGTGCATCTCACATCGCCGTTGTCGATCAGACTGCCTATTGGCACACGCGTCTCTCTTTTTCCCCTGTCGCGCGTCACGGGGCGCTCGGTCGGGCTGACTTGGCCTATCGAGGGCATTGAGTTTGCACCAGACGGGCGCGGGGGCACGTCGAATGAGGCGTGCGGCACTCAGGTGGACATCGAGATGGATGGGGATGGAATGCTGTTGTTTTTGCCGGTCGAGGCGTTGGATGCGCTTTTGAAGGCGCTGGGCATAAAAGCACTCTAAAGGGAATGCCTCAGGGGCGTTGACCGTTTAATGTGGATATTGTTGTGGCTGTTAGCGCTCTCACTGTCTGTTCGCGTCAAAAACCGTCTATCGTCGATGCGGGCGCTCTCCTATAAGCAGTCCGACTCACACATGCCTCTGGGGAGATGCGCCTATGTCCGAGACCTTATCACCGATCGATACCGCGAAATTTGTTGCCGCCAAGCGTGCCGTCGAATTTGTCGAGGACGGGATGAAGCTTGGCCTTGGCACGGGATCGACAGCGGCATGGATGGTGCGCTGTTTGGCCGAGCGCGTGCGCGATGAGGGGCTCAAGATTGTTGGGGTTCCAACGTCGACCCGCACCGCCGAATTGGCCCGCTCGCTCGGGATCAAAGTGATCTCTCTGGACGAGGCCAAATGGCTTGACCTGACGATTGACGGTGCGGATGAGTTCGACGCCGAATTGAACCTGATCAAGGGCGGCGGCGGCGCGTTGTTACAAGAAAAGATCGTCGCAACAGCCTCTGACCAGATGATCGTCATCACGGACGCGGCCAAAGAGGTCGAACACCTCGGCGCGTTCCCGTTGCCGATCGAAGTGATCCCGTTCGGGTGGCAGACGACCAAAGCGCTCGTTGAGGAAACGCTCGGATCAATGGATGTGTTGGGGCAATCGTCGACGTTGCGGATGAATGGCGATGTGCCGTTTATCACGGATGAGGGCAATCACATTGTTGATTTGCACCTGCAACGCATCGGCAATGCGCGGCAATTGGCATTGGTGCTCAATCAGGTGCCTGGTGTGGTGGAAAACGGTCTGTTTATCGACATTTGCGATAAGGTGATCATTGGCCACGGTGACGGGCGCGTGCAGACCAAAGACATTATCACCGGCGAAGACAGCGAACGGATGATCGAGTTTGCCGAGTCCGACAATATTTTCGCCGATCTTTAACAACATAGTGATCGACATCGCGACATTGGCCCCGCTTGCAGCCGTAAGCGGGGTTTTCCTTTGCCGACAAAAAACCTATGTCTAGTTGCAACTTCAGACTTCTTCCAAACAGGCAAAAGGCAGGCGGAACAAATGGCGTTTGATTATGATCTCTTCGTGATCGGTGGTGGCTCTGGCGGTGTGCGCGCGGCGCGTCTCACGGCGGCAGACGGGCACAAGGTTGCGATGGCCGAAGAGTACCGTATGGGCGGCACTTGTGTGATCCGTGGCTGTGTTCCCAAAAAGCTGATGGTCTTTGCGTCTCAGTATTCGTCTGCGGCCAGTGAGGCTGCGGCTTATGGATGGAATGTTACGCTTGGGGATTTCGAATGGCCTCAGTTTCAAAAACGTCTCAAAGCAGAATTGACGCGCCTTGAGGGTATTTATACCAAAAACGCGGGCAATGCGGGGGTCGAGATTATCGCCCAACGCGCCACTGTTAAAGATCCGCACACGGTTGTGCTTGCTGATGGGTCTGAGAAAACCGCGAAACACATCTTGGTCGCGGCAGGCGGCACGCCGTTCGTGCCTGACACGGTTCCCGGGATCGAGCACGCGATCACGTCCAACGAAATTTTCGACATCGAGACATTGCCAAAGCGCATCTTGGTCGTAGGCGGCGGTTATATCGCTTGTGAGTTCGCCTGTATCTTTAACGGTCTGGGGTCGGACACCACGCAGTATTACCGTGGTGCGCAGATTTTGCGCGGCTTTGATGATGAGGCGCGCGGTCATATTTCCGAACTGATCGCGGGGCAGGGCGTCAATCTACACGTGGGCACCGATGTGGAGCGCATTGAGAAACGCGAGGATGGCCTGTGGGTGAAAGCCACCGACGGGCGCGAGGAGATGTTTGATGTGGTGCTCTATGCCACGGGCCGCAAACCCAAGACCGAGGGTTTGGGCCTTGAGGCTGTTGGTGTGGCCCTTGGCCGTGCGGGCGAGGTCAAGGTGGACGACTATGGCCAAACCAACATTCCGTCGATCTTTGCCGTGGGCGATGTCACCGACCGTATCCAGTTGACCCCTGTGGCCATTCGTGAGGCGGTGGCGTTCCACGAGACAGTGTTCAAAGGCAACCCGACCAAGCCTGACCACGTCGCCGTGCCGTCCGCGATTTTCACACAGCCCGAATACGGCGCCGTGGGTCTGACCGAGGAACAAGCGCGCAATGAGCGCCCCGTCGAAGTCTACACAGCGGCGTTCCGACCGATGCAAAACGCTTTCATCGAGAAAAACGAACGCGTCTTGTTTAAGCTAATCGTGTGCACAGAGTCGCGCACAGTTTTGGGCTGCCACATCATCGCGCCACATGCGGGCGAAATGATCCAATTGGCAGGCGTGGCCGTAAAAATGGGAGCAACCAAAGAGGACTTTGATGCCACCGTTGCGGTTCATCCGACGATGGCCGAAGAGATCGTTTTGATGAAAGAGCCTACACGGGTTCACAACTAAGCCCAATTCGGGCGCGAAAGCGGGGCAGGGTGGCGGATATACGCCTCGCACCTCTTGAAAACGGCGACCGGAACGAACAGATTACGTTGAAGCCTTTTACGGGTGCGTATCACGCACTTGGACCAGACACATACGAGAGAGGAATACACCTTCATGGCCAGCAATAATGGCGGACCTTGGGGCTCGGGCGGCGGTGGAAACCGTGGCGGCTCTGGCGGAGATGACAATGACGGCAACCGCAACTCTGGCGGCCGCCGTCCAAATGACCCTCCCCAGTTGCCCGAGATCGACGAACTTTTAGGCAAAGGCAGTGAGTACCTTAAGGTTCTCATGGGCGGACGCGGTGGCGGATCGAACGGCACTGGCGGCGGTAATGGCGGCGGCGCAGGTGGCGGTGGTCCGAAATTCACCCGCTCCACGGTCGGCTTTGGTGCATTGATCGTTGTTGGCCTTTGGGCGCTTAACTCGTTCTACACGGTTAAACCCGAAGAGCAGTCTGTTGAGTTGTTCCTTGGTGAGTTCTCCTCCATCGGCAATCCTGGTCTTAACTTTGCGCCTTGGCCGCTTGTGTCCTACGAAAAAGTCGTGGTGACAGGCGAGCGGACCGAAGCCATTGGTATTGCGGGCGTAGGTGAAACCGGCTTGATGCTGACCACCGACGAGAACATCGTCGACATCGACTTCCAAGTCGTGTGGAACATCAACGACCCTGCCAAATATCTCTTTAACCTCGCAGATCCGCGCAGCACGGTTCAGGCCGTGTCGGAAAGCTCCATGCGCGAGATTATCGCAGCCTCCGAATTGGCCCCGATCCTCAACCGTGATCGTGGTTTGATCGCGGATACAGCAATGACGCTGATACAGTCCACGCTCGACAGCTATGACGCGGGGATCAACGTGATCCGTGTCAACCTTGATAAAGCTGACCCGCCCACCGAGGTGATTGACGCGTTTCGTGACGTGCAGGCCGCCGAACAAGAGCGCGACCGCCTGGAACGTCAGGCTGACGCCTATGCCAACACGGTTCTTGCGGGCGCGCGTGGTTCTGCCGCGCAGTTCCTCGAAGAGGCCGAAGGCTACCGTGCTCAGGTCGTGAACGGCGCACAAGGTGAGGCCTCGCGCTTCTCCGCTGTTTTGACCGAATACAAACTCGCCCCCGAAGTGACCCGCAAACGTCTCTATCTCGAGACGATCGAAGAGGTCTACAGCGGTGTCGAGAAAATCATTCTCGATGAGGGTGCCGGAGGTGGGCAAGGTGTTGTTCCATACCTGCCGCTCAACGAATTGCGTAAATCTACAAGTGAGGGGTCGAACTGATGAAACGTCTTCAAATCCTTTTCGTCGCTCTTATTCTCGCCGTCGTTGTGGTGTCGTCCTCGGTCTTTGTTGTAGACGAACGTCAAAAGGCATTGGTGCTCCAATTCGGTCAAATCAAAGCGGTTAAAGAAGAGCCTGGTCTTGCCTTTAAAATCCCGCTTATCCAAGAAGTGGTCTTTTATGATGACCGCATCTTGTCTCTTGAGACGCCCGAGATTGAGGTCACACCGTCTGATGATCGCCGTCTCGTGGTCGATGCATTTGCGCGCTACCGCATCGCCGATCTGGTGCAATTCCGTCAAGCTGTGTCCACGGGGGGCATTCGCCTCGCTGAGGACCGTCTCCAAGGGATCTTGAACGCACAGGTGCGTGAGGTTCTGGGCTCTGAAACCGTGACATCCAACACCATCTTGTCGTCGGATCGTGCCGAGTTGATGAACCGTATCCGTGACCAAGCGCGTGTTCGTGCATTGCCATTGGGTGTCGAAGTTGTCGACGTGCGTCTCAAACAGACGTTCCTGCCCGATCAAAACCTTGACGCCACATTCGCGCGTATGCGTGCAGAGCGTGAACGCGAAGCCGCCGATGAGCGGGCGCGTGGTGAAGAGGCGGCACAACGTGTGCGTGCGCAAGCAGACCGTACAGTGGTCGAACTGCAATCCGATGCGCAGCGTCAGGCCGAGATTGTACGCGGTGAAGCAGATGCGGAACGCAACAACATCTTTGCGAATGCTTATGGTGCGGACCCAGAGTTCTTTGAATTCTATCGTTCTTTGAACGCTTATCGTGAGAGCCTGAAAGGCTCAAACACCACGATGGTGATCTCGCCCGATAGCGAATTCTTTGACTTCCTGAAGTCTGACAGCGGTCGCTAAACATAAGCCGCCAAGACAATAAATAGATGTCCCGTTCCGTATCCGGACTGGGACAGACATGAAGAGGGCCAGCGTGATGCTGGCCCTTTTCTGCATTTCGACGCGTCACTTTTCGCTCACAACCAGTTGAGCAGGCGCGATTGAGATTGAGTTGTCGCAGTCTATGCCTATCTTTAAGTCAGCAGTTAGGTATTCGCGGTTATGCATCTCAAAATGATCGCACAGATGGAGGACCATTCCCGATGACGATGTCACTTGCCCTTTCCCACCCCACTCAAGGGAGACGTGCGGCGCCGCCGAGCGCATTGCGCGCGCTTGCCGTGACTTTGCTCGGCACCCTCGCGCTTTTGATCCAGACGACAACCCTCGATGCGCGCGGCGCACCCGAGAGTTTCGCAGATCTGGCCGAGAAATTTAGCCCCGCTGTTGTGAATATTACAACGACAACTGTGGTGGAAGTCTCGACTGATAGTCGCCCCATAGTACCCGAAGGATCCCCGTTTCAGGATTTCTTTGAGGATTTTATGGACCGCAATGGTCAGGGCCAAGGTCAGGGTCAGCAACAACAACGCCCGCGTAAATCACAAGCGCTTGGGTCCGGGTTTGTGATCTCCGAAGACGGATTTATCGTCACCAACAACCATGTGATTGAGGGCGCTGACGAAATCGAGGTAGAGTTCTTCGAAGGGTTTACCTTGCCTGCTACACTGGTCGGCACCGACCCCAAGACAGATATCGCGGTCCTTAAAGTCGAAAGTGACGATCCGCTAAAATTCGTCTCGTTTGGCGACAGTGACGTGGCGCGTGTGGGCGAATGGGTCATGGCGATGGGTAACCCGCTTGGCCAAGGGTTCTCCGTCTCTGCGGGCATCATTTCGCAGCGTGGACGCGCGTTGTCGGGGATTTACGATGACTTCATTCAAACGGATGCGGCGATCAATCGTGGCAACTCGGGGGGGCCGTTGTTCAACATGGACGGCGAAGTGATTGGCGTGAACACAGCGATTTTGTCGCCCAATGGTGGCTCGATCGGTATCGGCTTTTCGATGGCATCCAATGTTGTGTCCAAAGTAGTCGATCAGCTGCGTGAGTTCGGCGAAACGCGCCGTGGCTGGCTCGGTGTGCGCATTCAAAACGTATCCGAGGACGTGGCCGAGGCCATGGGCCTAGAGGCTGCCACTGGTGCGTTGATCACAGATGTGCCCGAGGGGCCGTCCAAAGAGGCAGGTCTTGAAAGTGGCGATGTGATCGTGTCGTTCGACAACAAAGATATTGCCGACCCTGACGCGTTGGTGCGTACCGTTGGCGATACCGAAGTTGGTAAAGCCGTGCGTGTGACCGTGTTCCGTGATGGCAAAACCAAGACTTTGATGGTGACACTTGGACGCCGTGAAGATGCCGAAAACGCGTCTATGCCAACGAATGACGACGATGAGACTGTACCCGAAGAGCCAAAATCTGTCGCCCTGATGGGGCTCACACTTCAGCCTTTGAGTGACGATTTGCGTGAGCAACTTGGCGTGGCTGCAGGCACTGATGGTTTGGCTGTGGTCGACGTCGACGAAAGCACGGAAGCCTTTGAAAAGGGCATGCGTGCGGGCGATGTTATTACCGAAGCGGGTCAGGAGAAGGTCACGTCTGTGGCCGATCTCGAGGCGCGTGTGGAGGCTGCGCGCGATGCAGGGCGCAACACGGTGTTGTTGCTTGTTCGTCGCGCGGGCGAGCCACGCTTTGTGGCGCTTGGTGTCAACTAGTCCAATTGCCCCTTTCAAAACAGTTCAAAAGGCGGCCTTCGGGTCGCCTTTTTCGTACCATTCGGGAGTGGCGGTGGTGTGGCGCTATTTTTGCCGCTCAACAGCCGAGAGGCCGAGTTTGCGCGCAGCCGCCAATGACAATACGTCACTGTCGACGCCTTGAGATTTTTGATAGGCTCGGATTGCGGCGCGTGTGGCGCGGTCCAAGCGTCCGGTGATAGCGGCGCCGAAATATCCGCGTGCGGCCAAGGCGCGCTGTACAGATGCGACAAATTCGGATGTCATTTCCTCATCGCATAGGGTTTCAAACCAAAGCTCGCGGCGTTCGCGCACAATCTCCTGTCGCGTCTCGGTGCGGTATACAGCGGGGTAGCTGATCGTACCGTCCGTGCCAATTTGTGGCGGCTGCACCAAAACCTGTTCTGTGACCGTTTCAATGATCGCCGGCGTAATCGTGCGGGCATAGCAACTATCGGGATCGGCACCGGGGGGCGCGTTTTGCGTATCGCGCGCGCGCAAGATTTCCGTATCCGTTGTTGCAGGCAAGCCTTGGCACGCGCTCAAAACGAGACAGGCCGCAAAGCCCGATAGGAGCCTGCGCATACGGTGCGATGCGTGCCGCGGTCGAGTGGATAATTGGATTTGGCCTGTCATTTTATACTCGTCTCACCAGTCCGCTCTTTAATGGGCGGTTCAAAAACATACAGTAACGCGATTTTCAACGCGCTCCAAGCACTCGCGTGGGTTGCCCCTCTTTTCATCGTCAAGCAGGCGGGGTACATCTTGGCCAACTGAAAGTTTGAAAGACGGACCGCAGACATGGCAAAAATTACTTATATCGAATTTAATGGCACCGAACACGTCGTAGATGTCCCCAATGGCCGCACTGTCATGGAGGGCGCGCGCGACAATGGCGTACCGGGCATTGATGCCGATTGCGGCGGTGCATGTGCATGTTCGACCTGTCACGTTTATGTGTCGCCAGAGTGGGTCGAAAAACTGACGCCCAAGGACGCAATGGAAGAGGATATGCTCGATTTTGCGTATCAACCTGACGCGGCGCGGTCGCGCCTGACGTGTCAGATCAAAGTGACGGATGCGATTGATGGCCTTGTGGTCAATCTCCCAGAAAAGCAAATCTGATGAAAGGCGCGGCTGTCGCATGCCTGTTGGCGGCCACGCCTGTTGCCGCCCAAGATATCACATCCGCGCGGTATCTTGAACCGAGCAGTGCCTACGGGCACAACGCGGTCGCAGATGGTGAATACGCCCTGCTTGAGATCACGCTATCAGATGGTGCGCGCAAAACCTTTCGCTTTGACGGAGCGGTGTTTGAGGATACCGCGCCTAGGTTACACGATTTTGATGGTGATGGTGCGCCAGAGGTTGTCACGGTGGTGAGCGATTTCGAGACGGGTGCGCGGATCCAGCTTTGGACGGCGCAAGAGGGCCAGATCGTGCCCGCCGGATCAAACGCTCCTATTGGTCAAAGATTTCGGTGGCTTGCAATCGCGGGCATCGCCGATTTTGACGGCAATGGCGTGGACGACATCGCCTATGTTGATCGTCCGCATCTGGCCAAAGAGTTGGTATTTGTCGAGGTCGATATGGACGCCGCAACATCGCGTTGGACCCAAATGTCGCGCGTGGCGGGCCTGACAAATCACCATCTTGGCGCGGCTGTGATCGAGGGGGGCGTGCGCACATGCATGGATCAGCCCCCCGTTGTTGTCACAGCGTCTGCTGATTGGAGCATGATTGTCGAAACCCGTTTTGTGGATGGCACACCGCAGTCACAGGCCATCGCACCATATAGTGGCGTGGATGGGTTTGCGCCGTTTTTGCGCTGTAACTAACCCGCGCCTCTTGCAGATGCGGCGCACATATGTGTCGTTTTAGGGCTGTCAAATCGTGGCCAACGTGGCAAAACTCCCATTAAATCAAAATAGGCCCTTAGCGGCAATTCCGGAGCATTCCATGAGCAGCCATGTTCTCACCGTCACTTGCAAATCCACGCGCGGCATTGTCGCCGCCATCTCGGGAAAATTGGCCGAGTTGGGCTGTAATATCACCGATAGCGCCCAGTTTGACGATCCCGCAACGGCGCAGTTTTTTATGCGTGTGAGTTTTGTCTCCGAAACCGGTCTCACGGATGCGCAGATCGCAGAGGGGTTTGCGGCCGTGGCTGATGCGTTTGACATGCAATGGGCGATCCATGATGAGGCTAAAAAGATGAAGGTCGTCGTGATGGTGTCGCGCTTTGGTCATTGCCTCAACGATTTGCTCTACCGTGTGCGCATTGGCGCCTTGCCGATTGAAATCGTCGCCGTGATTTCAAATCACATGGAGTATCAAAAGGTTGTGGTGAACCACGATATTGCGTTCCACCACATCAAAGTGACGAAAGAGAACAAACCCGAAGCTGAAGCAAAGATTATGCAGGTGGTCGAGGATGCAGGGGCCGAGCTGATCGTTCTGGCGCGGTATATGCAGATTTTGAGCGATGATATGTGCCGCGTGATGTCGGGGCGCATTATTAACATTCATCACTCGTTCTTGCCGTCCTTCAAGGGGGCAAACCCCTATAAACAAGCGTTCGAGCGTGGTGTGAAACTGATCGGTGCCACGGCGCATTACGTCACGGCGGATCTCGATGAGGGGCCGATTGTCGAACAAGACACAGTTCGCGTCACACATGCCCAAAGCCCTGAGGATTACGTGTCGCTCGGTCGTGATGTCGAGGCACAGGTTTTTGCCCGTGCCATCCACGCCCACATCCACCACCGCGTTTTTATCAACGGCAACAAAACGGTCGTTTTCCCCGCCTCGCCGGGGGGCTATGCTAGTGAGCGCATGGGGTAAGCAGCCCGACGATATGTGTGAGGGCAGGGTCGTTGACCGATCGGACGCTCAACCTTCAAACGAGAAAAGGCGTGCCGTTCGAGCACGCCTTTGTTCTCTCGCGACAGCCTTTGGAGCTTTGCACCTTGGTCACTTCGATTGAAGAACCGCCATTGGCCGTTCGAGCCGTGGTGCGTTTCGCGCTTAAGATATCGCTTGTTAGGGTTAATAAACCGCTAATCACAATGATAAACTGCACACAAGTTTATGCAGTGCGTCAAAGGGCGCGCCACCCGATATCCGAGCGGTTGAACCCCTCAGGCCAATCAATGCCGTCGATCATCGCATAGGCGCGGTCGCGGGCCTCTGTCAGGCTTGCCCCGCGCGCGGTCACGTTTAGGACGCGCCCACCGGTGGCGACAATCGCACCGTCTTTTGCCGCGGTGCCGGCGTGAAATACCATGTTGGAGCTGTCTTCGGGCATCGCGTCCAGCCCGCGGATCACGCTGCCTTTTTCATACGCACCGGGGTAGCCGTTTGCGGCCATAACAACCGTCAACGCATGGTCGTCGGCCCAGTTCACACGGGCCTGATCCAACGTCCCGTCAGCGGTGGCAATCATTAGATCAAGGGCTTGCGCCCCCAGACGCATCATCAACACCTGACACTCGGGATCGCCAAACCGACAATTGTATTCGACCAGACGCGGTTGACCGTCTTTGATCATAAAACCCGCGTAAAGCACGCCTTGATACGGCATTCCGCGCTTGGCCATCTCGGCCACGGTAGGTTTAACGATCTCGTCCATCGCCTTTTGAATTACGCTGTCGGTCATCACGGGCGCGGGGGAATAGGCCCCCATGCCGCCGGTGTTGAGCCCCGTGTCGCCATCGCCTACGCGTTTGTGGTCTTGGGCGGTTCCCACGGGCAATACGTTTTGCCCGTCACACAAGATGAACCAAGACGCCTCTTCTCCGTCCATGAATTCCTCGATCACGACCTCTGCGCCCGCCGCGCCAAATTCGCCGCCGAACATATCGTCAATCGCGTCGAGCGCGGTTTGCACGTCCATCGCCACGATCACACCCTTGCCTGCGGCCAAGCCGTCCGCCTTGACCACAATCGGGGCGCCCTCGGCGCGGATATAGGCCTTGGCTTTGTCGGCATCGGTGAAATGCGCGTAGCCCGCTGTGGGCGCGCCGCTTGCGTCACAAATGTCTTTGGTGAAGCTTTTCGACGCTTCCAACTGTGCCGCCGCTTTCGAGGGGCCAAAAGTCAAAACACCAGTCTCGCGTAGCGCATCGGCTACGCCCGCAGCCAAGGGGGCTTCGGGTCCGATGATGACGAAATCAATGGCGTTTTCAGTGACGAATTCGACCACCGCCGCCCCATCGTTGATATCAAAAGTGGCGCATTCCGCAATCGCGGCAATCCCTGCGTTTCCGGGGGCCACGATCAACTTATCGCATTTGGGGTTTTGCAAAACAGCCCATGCAAGGCTGTGTTCACGTCCGCCTGATCCGAGAATTAGAATGTTCATGGCTCTCTCCGCTTCACCTTTGGTTGCCTGCGTTCTAAGGTCACATCCGACACGACACAAGCAAGAGCAGCGTTGAAAGATCCCCCATGTCCGAGCTTTTCGAAGACGATGGCCCAGAGCCGCAATCTAACGCCCCTGAATTTACCGTGGGTGAACTGGCGGGGTCGATCAAAAAGACGCTTGAGGGCGCATTCGGACGCGTGCGCGTGCGCGGCGAGATCGGCCGTGTGATGCATGCGCGTTCAGGCCATTTGTATTACGATCTCAAAGACGACAAGGACGTGATTGCCTGTAATACGTGGAAGGGGCAGGCGGCGCGGCTGTCGGTCATTCCCGAGGAAGGCATGGAGGTCATCGTCACGGGGCGGCTGTCTACATTCGGGCCACAGTCTAAATACAATCTCAATGTCGACGAGGTCGAGGTCGCGGGCGAAGGCGCGCTTATGGCCATGTTGGAAAAGCGCAAGAAAGCACTGGCCGCCGAAGGTCTGTTTGATCCCGCCCGAAAACGTCCCATCCCCTATCTGCCTGAGGTGATCGGTGTGGTGACATCGCCCTCAGGCGCAGTGATCCGTGATATTTTGCATCGTTTGCGTGATCGTTTCCCGCGTCATGTTTTGTTGTGGCCTGTCGCTGTTCAGGGGCAAAACTGTGCCGCTGAGGTCGCCGCAGGGATCAAAGGGTTCAACGCGCTACCTGTGGGCGGCGCCATCCCGCGCCCTGACTTGATCATTGTCGCGCGCGGCGGTGGATCGACCGAGGACTTATGGGGCTTTAACGAAGAAATCGTGGCCCGTGCGGCTGCGGCCTCTGATATTGCGTTGATCTCTGCCGTGGGTCACGAGACCGACACGACATTGATCGACTACGCGTCAGATATGCGTGCCCCCACGCCCACTGCTGCTGCCGAAATGGCCGTGCCTGTGCGACGTGAGTTGTGGGTGACGTTACAGGAAATGGGCGCGCGCAATGAGCGCTCACTTTTGGGTGGGCTTGAACGCCGCCGTCAACGTCTGAGCGATTTAGCGCGCGCGATGCCGAAAATCACGCATCTTTTGGACAGTCCGCGCCAACGTGTGGATCAGGCCGATGCGCGCCTCGGTCAAGCGCTCAAAAACGGCGTTCACAAACGCACGCTTGATCTGTCACGCTTGTCTGGACGATTGCAGCCTGCGACCTTGCGCGGTCGCGTTGAGCGTCAAAGTGACCGCCTCAATGATCTGACCCGCCGGTTCGAGCGCGCAGGAAAAGCCAACCTTGACGCCTGGCGCAACACGTTGGAGCGGCGCGGTGCCATGCTTGAGGCACTGTCACACCGCGCGACGATGGCGCGTGGGTTTGCGTTGGTGTTCGATGCACGCGGAGCGTTGATCAAGTCGACGGTTGACGCGGCGCGTATGGCCGAAGTGCAATTTGCTGACGGACGCGTGGCGATCGGCGCGGGCGCTCCCGTTGACCCCACTGCCATACAGATCAAGCCTCCTAAAGGCGATAAACCCAAGCCCAAAAAGGCAAAAGACCGCGACCCGTCCGATCAAGGCAGCTTGTTCTAAACGCCGATCTGCGGTCCTGTGCATTGTAGCGGTCGGTCTGATGAATAGGCTTCGTATTGCTGCGTGCCGCTGTCGCTCACAAATTCGGCGCGCAGTTTATTTCCCTCTTGGAAAAACTGCCAACATTGCGGGGCGCGCCCGTCCTCATAGAGAAAACAGATGTTCTGGTTTTCCTCGTACCAAATTCCGTCAAGGCACGCGCCACCCTCAAACGCCCATTTGACCTGATTGTTTGGATAGTATTCCTCCAGCCCGTAAGCCGTCCCCTGATCCGCATAGGTTAGGGTTTTGCCTCTTGTGTAGGCGTCGAACTCTTGTGCGGTGAGCGGCTCGTCTGCACCTACGGGCAGGGCAAGCACTACGGCGGCGGCATATGCGAAAACTCTCATCATTTAGCGATCCTTCCACAGTGCATATTGAACATGAATTCACATTTTCATGATGACGGGCTTACGACGATTGGCTTATGACGATTGGCCGCGCGGGGTGTGGGCGGCTTGTTGATCCATAATTTGTGCCACGCGCGGGTCCATGACGCGCCGCCAAAGCGGGGGGATGAGCGCGAGCGTTGCCATTGCGGGCAATGAGCGGGGCAGTTGCGCCATATCGTCGGTGATCCGAAGTGCAGGATAGGGCGTCATCGGGTTTGAATGGTGGTCCGAATGGCGCGGGGCGTTGAGCATCATAAAGGAGGTGAACCAGTGCGGCGCATTCCATGAGTGGTGTGGCCCGACAGGTTCCAGCACGCCGTTCGCATCGCGGGTGCGGCGTAATCCGTAGTGTTGCACATAGTCGGATAACATCAGTTGCGACGATGCATAGCCCGATAAAAGGATGTATTTCAGCACGCCTTCCCATGCGCCGATTGCATAGGCGAGTGCCAAACAGGCAAATGCGCCTCCAATGTATAGGGCGTAGGGGTGCAGCTCGTCGGTTTTGCCCGCTGTCTTGCGCATGGTGTTTTCTGCACTCAGACCCGCCCTGAATGAGCCGATCCATGCGCGCGGCAAAAAGCGGTAGTAGCTCATACCGAGCGGCGCGGAGTTTGGATCATCCTCCGTCGCCGCGTATTTGTGGTGGATTTTCGCGTGCGCGGTGGCGTGGTGGCCGAACAAAAGGGAGATATAAACCCAAGTACCCAAGCGGCGCAGGGTCGTGTCGGCACGGTGAACCATTTCGTGGGCATTCGAGTTGGAGACTTGGCCAAAGAACAATCCATGTGCAAAAAAGATGAAAAGACGGTCCCACCATGCATGTTGTCCGTTCGATAGCGCCCACACGGCGAGGGGCAAAAGAGCGAAATGTGCTAGGGCCAACACAACCGATAGCGCATTGGCGTCAGGAAATTCGGCCTCGGGATTGTCAGGACTGCGCGCAAATGCGACCAGTTGATCGAGTGAAAAAGCGAGCGCAGTAATATAAGCAAATGCCAAAAGCGACCACAGTCCGCCATAGAGCGAGGCTAGGGCCAAAAGACCCACAGGTGTGAGTGCTGCAATTGCGAAATAGCGGATGGTATGCGGGGTCGTCATAACACGTGTAACACCTTACAATTTGACGTGAGTATAGCGCGCGCCGTGGGGCGTGCAACGTGGAGATACGGATGGAACCGGAGATCATTGAGAGAGGTATCGTTGTGGCTCTGTGGGCGCTGGCGATGGTATCGGCGTTTGCCTATCTTTGGCTGACCGAGACTCCAACATGTACGCGGCGCACGGCGGTGAAGGCTACGCCATTGCTTGCCTTCGCCGCGATTGCCGCCCTTGCGCATGCGCCTGTCATCCTGATCATAGCGCTCGCATTGTCCGCGGTTGGCGACATCGCATTGTCGCGCGATGGGTCGCGGGCGTTTTTGACGGGTCTTATTGCCTTTGCGCTCGCGCACCTCGCTTATCTCGCATTGTTTGTCCCGCATGTGTCGCGCGTTGAACATGCTCCGATCTTTGGTATGGTGATTGTGGCGGCTTTGGCCATTGCCATCGTTGTGCCCAAGCGTGATCCGCTTACGTGGCCTGCGCGTGCCTATGCTGTGATCATTTGCGCGATGACGGCGGCGGCGTTGTCCTTACCGTTTGGGCTACGCGGTGCGACCGTTGGCGCTGTTTTGTTTTTGATGTCCGATTTGATTTTAGCGGTCCGTTTGTTTCATCTGAGCGAGGGAACAGTGCGGGCCCGCATGGCCAGTTACACGCTTTGGGTGCTCTATGTGGGCGGGCAGGGCTTGATCCTTTTGGCCTTTCTCTAAGGCGGGGCTTTTCTCGCGGGCAAAGACGGATTATGTGAGCAGGGAACGGAGGCCTCATGTCGCTATTTGGAAAACTCAAGAAACGCCTGCTCAAATCGTCGTCAAAGATTGACGAGGGGTTAGAAGCTATTGTGGCCGATGGTGGTGCGCAAAGCGGTGCGCACGAGGCCTATGTCGAGGATGTGGTCGCGGATATTCCCGATGCTGCTCCTGTTGAAATCCCCACAGATGCGCCTGTCGAAGAGCCGGTTCGCGCGCCAGAGGCGGTCGCGCCACCTGCGCCTGTTGAGGTGCCTGACACGCCTGTCGTTGAAATCCCCACGCCCCCTGTTGAGGTGGCCCCTGTTGACGTTCCCCCTTTTGAGATCGCCCCTGTTGAGGCGGCTCCCGCTGAGACTGCACCCGCTGAGATCGCGCCTGTTGCCGAGGCGCTCGAAGAGATTGTTGAGATTGCCGTGGCACAGCCCCAAGTCGAGGCCGCTGTGAGGCCGGGCTTTTTGGGCCGCCTTATGGGGCGCAAAGAGACCAAGGCGGTTGTGCGCCGTGCGCTTGACGACGATATGCTGGAGCAGCTCGAAGAGTTGTTGATTTCCACCGATATGGGGGTGGACACGTCCTTGCGTGTTACGGCCGCGATGGCCGAGGGCCGCTTTGGTAAAAAGCTGTCTGTCGAAGAGATTAAGCGCCTGATGGCCCAAGAGATTGCGCGCATCATGGAGCCAGTTGCCAAGCCGATGCCGCTCTACCCGCAAACGCCGCAGGTTGTTCTTGTGGTGGGCGTGAATGGGTCTGGCAAAACCACAACGATTGGCAAGCTTGCAAGTCAGTTTAAAGCTGCGGGTAAGTCCGTGGTGATTGCCGCTGGCGATACGTTCCGTGCCGCCGCCGTTGAACAATTACAGGTATGGGGCGAGCGTGCCGGTGTGCCGGTTTTAACCGCACCTGAGGGGTCCGATCCCGCGTCTCTCGCGTTTGATGCGATGAGCAAGGCGCAAGATATCGGTGCTGATCTCTTGTTGATTGATACGGCGGGACGGTTGCAAAACCGCACTGACCTGATGGAAGAATTGGCGAAGATCGTGCGCGTGATCCGCAAGAAAGATTCGAGCGCGCCGCACAATACCTTGTTGGTGCTTGATGCGACCACGGGTCAAAATGCGCTGAATCAGGTTGAAACCTTCCAAAAAATATCCGATGTGTCCGGACTTGTTATGACGAAACTCGACGGCACCGCTAAAGGCGGCGTTCTGGTGAGCCTCGCCGATAAGTTTGGTCTGCCGATCCATGCGATCGGTGTGGGCGAACAGATCGACGATCTCGCGCCGTTCGATCCCGAAGAATTTGCCGCGGCCCTGACGGGTCTGGAGGTCTGATGTTAGAACTGCACAAAGCGAATGGTCCCGACAATTGGGTGTCGGGTGGGAACGCTATTGCGCGCCGCGAAGCCATGCAGGATTTGTTTTTCGATCACCCCGAGCGCGCGGAACAAACCAGTGAGGATTGGCCAGAGGATCGTGCATTGCACTCTGAAATGGTGATCACGGACGGCGACACGTTGGTGGCAACGGCGATGCTTGTGGTTGACGAAAACCGTGGCGATTGTCCGGCACGAATTTGGGGCATGGGCATCTTGCCGTCCTACCGCACTGAATTTGTTGTGCAATCTCTCGAAGAGGCGTTGTTGCGTGATGGCGCATTCGAGATTGATCAGGACTTTATCGAGGGTGCTGACGGGCGATTGATCCCCAATCCATATGTCGATTTCGAAATGATGCTAACGGGCAGTGTTCCCTCACACGAGGCATGACCCGCGTGGCGTGCGGTGATCGAGGCGCACTATGAGCGACTGGATCATTTCCCTTGAGGGGACCGAGGCGGGGCATCAGCTTGCGCTCATTCTCGCGCTTACAGCCGCCTTTTTGCATGCTTTGTTCGGCGCGCTTCAAAAGGGGCGTCATGATCCGTGGCTGTCACGTGGGGCGATTGATTTTTCCTACGGTATCATCGCCGCTCCGTTTGCGCTTTTTGTAGTGCCGTGGCCCGAGCCGCATATGTGGCCGATCTTTGCGGGCATGTTTGTGATTCACACCGCCTATAAAGCCGCCCAAGGATATACCTACACCAAAGGCGCCTATACGGTGGTCTATCCGGTCGTGCGCGGGACGGGACCGTTGTTTGCGGTGATCGGCGCGGGACTCGTGTTTGGCGAACATTTTTCGCCGGTGCAATGGTTCGGGGTGTTCACGCTTGTCGCGGGCATCTTTGGCCTCGCGATTTACAATTTGCGCACCATTACAGTGGGTCGCGACACGATGGTGCCCGCGATGATGCTCGCGGTTTTGACGGGCGGTTTTGTAGCGCTCTACACCACCTATGACGCTTACGGTATTCGCGCCACGGCGGATCCGTTCACGTTTTTGGCGTGGTTTTTCTTCATTGACGGATTTGTGATGCCGGTTGTTGCCACGCTGCGCTATCGGTCGTTGGTCGACAAACCGACCCTCGGGCCGCTGATGGCGCGCGGCCTTATCGGCGGTATCGTTGCCTATTTTTCCTTTGGTTTTGTGATGCTTGCGACCCGTTTGGACAATGTGGGCGAGGCCGCAGTTTTGCGCGAAACCTCTACTGTTTTCGCCGCCCTTATCGGATGGCTGATCTTGGGTGAAAAGGTTGGCCCGCGCCGCCTTGCGCTCATGGCTTTGATCGCGCTGGGGGCTGTGATAGTCGAGATGGGCGGATGACAAAGGATGCAATCAAGATGAGCGACAACACCACCGAGATGACCGTAAAGCCGTGGGTCAAAACTGTTTTGGAGATGGGGCCGATCATTGCGTTTTTTGCGGGGTATGTTCTGCTCAAGGACCGTGATTTCCTTGTGAACGGCCAAACCTACTCGGGGTTCATCGTGATGACGGCGCTGTTCATTCCGTTGATTGCCGCGTCGTCCTTTGCGCTGTGGCGTCTGACGGGCAAACTGTCCGTGATGCAGATCATGACACTTGTCCTCGTCACAGTGTTCGGCGGCTTGACGATCTGGCTCAATGACGAGCGCTTTTTCAAGATGAAGCCAACGATGATCTACATGCTGTTTGGCGGTATGTTGGCCTTTGGTCTCCTGCGTGGGCGCAGCTATTTGCGCGTTGTGATGGGTGAATTGATGCCGCTCGATCATGAGGGTTGGATGAAGCTGACCCTGCGCATGATGCTTTTGTTCTTCGGGTTGGCTATCGCCAATGAACTGGTGTGGCGCAGCCTGTCCACGGATGCATGGGTCAAGTTCAAAACCTTTGGTCTGCCCATGATCATGTTCGGGTTTTTCATGACCCAATCGGGCCTGTTGGCGCGTCACTCAACCGCTGACGAGGATGCCCCAGAGGCCTGATCAGATGCCGGTTACGGTGTACGGCAGATAGGCAATTGCCAAGGCTGCCGAGCCTGTCAACGCAAGCCCGTCTACCAAAATGTCTTGTCCCGGTGCGCCTGCGACAACCTTTTCGGCGAGATCGCCAGATTTGATGATGGCGAGCAATTCGGGCGACGACATAAAGGTGTCATGCCCCAATACATCGCCCATCGGCGCGCCGCTTACATCGATCAAAACAGCGCCGGCGTTGCGGATCTCCTCAACCGCGGATGCGTCACCGGCGCGCGGGTGCCCGCCCGTGATGACGGATGAGAATTTTAGCGCACGGTCGCGCCGCGATCCGATAACCGCCACGCCCAACGGATAATCGCGCAGGTCGGACATTTGTTCGACAAAGACGTCAAGATCGATATCAGGTTGAACCAAGATGACGCCATTCACCGCCTTTAACGTCGCTGTGTCTTGTTGCAACGACAAGCGTTTGAGGGCTTCCATCGTCAACAAACCACCCATGGAGTGGGCGACAATCGTCACCTTTCCGGTGGCTTTGGCCAAGAGTTTTATGGTGTCGGCCAGCGCCGCGCGGGCAAACAGAACACTATCGCGGTCATAGGCGTAGCGGGCCAGTTTGCCCGCCGAAGGCCATGAAAATACGGTGACGGGGTTTTTGAACCCGAAATCGGTCGCGATCTGTGCCGCGCGAAAAACCGCGCCCGGATAAGAGACATTGAACCCGTGCACAAACAAAACCGTGCCGAGACCCTTGTCATCGTTTTGCGCGACCGATTTTGAAAACGCCTGAGCGGTGTCAAAACTTTGGGTGCGGGTCACAAAGAACTGGGTTTGGGCATCCAGCGGCTTGCGTGGAAATGAGAACTCCCCGGCGCGCCGGTTTGGCGGAATGGAGATTGTGTAATCCAGATAAGAGACGCCTGAAGTTCGCTCGCCCTCGAATTGCACGAGCGGGTCACGTGACACATGGCGATTGGTTGCCACGAACACGCGTCTTTGAACCTCGGATGCAAGGGACCCCGCGACCTCCCCATAAAGGCGCGGTGTAGAACAGCCCGTGGCCAAAGCGGCCGCAGAAGTGGCAATAAAAGCGCGTCGATCCACGGGTGATCCTTTGAAATATACTCGTTAAACGGCCAAGCGGCCGTATGGGCTAGCGTTTGAACAAGGTGTTCTGCGCCTCTTTGTCCGTGCTTATATCACCGCGTTTTTGCGCGCCAAGGGCGCGTCCGCGTTTCACCGCATCGCGTGCACCCACTGTGTCTAGCCACCGCGCCAAATTCGGTTTGTCGTCAAGGGTCTGTTGCTGCCCCTCCCATAGGGACGCCCAGCCCCAAATTGACATATCCGCAATGGAATAAAAATCGCCCGCCACAAATTCATGTTTGGCCAGTTGACGATCGAGGACACCGTAAAGACGTGCGGTTTCAGTGCGGTAGCGGTCTTTGGCGTAGGGCAGGTCATTGGGCGGGTCCATCGCGGGGGCGTATTTGAGGAAGTGATGCGCCTGTCCAGCCATCGGGCCAAGGCCGCCCATTTGCCACATGAGCCATTGATCAACGGCGATGCGGTCGCGCGCGGACGTCCCGTAAAACTGCCTCGTTTTGCGCGCAAGGTATTGCAAGATTGCACCGCTTTCAAAGATCGAAACGGGCGCTCCATCAGGCCCATCGGGGTCTATAATCGCGGGCATCCGGTTGTTGGGGGCAATTTTGAGAAAATCGGGTGCAAACTGATCCCCCGCGCCGATGTCGATATACGTTGTCTGATACGCCAGCCCCATTTCCTCCAGCGCGATGGAGATTTTCCAACCGTTCGGCGTGGGCCAGTAAAAGAGGTCGATGGGGGGCTGTGTCATTGGATGTCCTTTTCAGTGTTGCCATCAATGATGGGGGGACATGCCCACGGTGACAATGCTCAATTGTTCAAATATGTGCGATGGTGATGCGCATCATTCGAAAATTTCACGTGCACAGGTGATCGCCCGTGTTGACACAATGTCGCAGGATTTGTAGGCCAAAGCTATCGTGGCGATTTGTTCACCGGATTGCGGGCCACGTAAAATCATACCGCTAAAAGGTCGAGACGCGATGCGCCATCCGCGCCCCCGCTCTTGATCGACGGGGGCTTTTTATTTGATGATGAGGCCGCGACACATGGGCAAGACCGACTGGAAACCGCAAACACAACTGATCCACCAAGGCACACGCCGTAGCCAATACGGCGAAGTGTCCGAGGCGCTCTTTTTGACGCAGGGCTTTGTCTACGACAGTGCTGAGGCTGCCGAGGCGAGATTTGTAAATCAGGGTGAGGATGAGTTCATCTATGCGCGCTATGGCAATCCGACAACGCGTATGTTTGAGGACCGGATGGCGGCCATTGAGGGCTGCGAAGATGCCTTTGCCACTGCCTCTGGCATGGCCGCCGTCTCCGGTGCGTTGATGGCGGTGTTGCAATCGGGGGATCATCTGGTGTCATCGCGTGCCTTGTTCGGGTCGTGCAATTACATCGTGACCGAGGTGCTCCCGAAGTTCGGTGTTGAGACCACGCTCATTGACGGGCGCGATCTGGACGCGTGGAAAGCCGCCATTCGCCCCGATACCAAGGCGGTGTTCCTGGAGAGTATTTCCAACCCGACCCTTGAGGTGATTGATCTCAAGGCGGTGTGTGAACTGGCCCATGCCGTTGGGGCGTTGGTGATCGTTGACAATGCGATGTGTTCGCCAATTTTCACCTATGCCAAAGAGGCGGGTGCCGACCTTATCATTTACTCGACCACCAAACATGTGGACGGGCAGGGGCGGTGTCTTGGCGGTATTATTGCCGGCGATCGCGATTTGATCCGTGGCCCGATTGAAACCTATCTCAAACACACGGGCGGCGCGATTTCCCCATTTAACGCATGGGTTCAGCTTAAATCCCTCGAGACACTTGATTTGCGGGTCCGCCAGCAGGCGCGTACGGCATTGGCGGTCTGCGATGCGGTTGAGGGGCATCGTGCGCTCAATTTTGTGCGCTACCCGACCCACAAGGCGCATCCGCAATACGATCTTGCGATCACGCAATCGGAGTCGGGCGGTACGGTGATCACAATTGATCTCAAAGGCGGCAAAGACGCGGCGTTCACATTCCTCAATGCGTTGAAGGTGTTTACCATCTCCAACAATTTCGCCGATGCCAAATCTATCGCCACGCATCCGTGCACGACAACGCATAAAAACGTGCCTGTTGAGCGGCGCCCCGAAGTGGGCCTCACGGACGGTCTTGTGCGGCTGTCTATGGGTCTCGAAGATCCGCAAGATATCATTGACGATATCCTAACGGCGCTCGGCGCGATCTGATCCAAACCCCTGCCGTAGCCGTATCCAATTGGTAATCGGGTTCAAACCTCCTATATGTTGGAGGCAACGGCGGGGGACTTCCCATGAACATTCAGACGGGTGCTATGGATAAACAGGCGAAACGCGAGGCCGCAAAGGCCGCTCTACATGCGCTACGTGCATGGGCTGAGGATGCTACGCCGACTGAAGTGGCGGAGCTTGATCCCGCGATTTCACGGCTTTTGCCGCATTCGGACGATTTCGCCAACTATCCCGCGTTGCGCCGTGCATACCCTGAGGATTTCCAAGTTGACGAGGCCTACCGCGACACGCTGCCCGATCTGCAAAACGGTCCCGAGAGCCTGATCAAAGGCGCGCGTCAGCAAATCCAACACGTCGGCATTTCCAATTTCCGTCTACCGATCCGGTTTCACACCCGCGACAACGGCGATTTGACGCTTGAGACATCTGTGACGGGGACCGTGAGCCTTGAGGCGGAGAAAAAGGGCATCAACATGTCCCGCATCATGCGCTCGTTTTACAAACATGCCGAGCAAACGTTTAGCTTTGACGTGATAGAAACGGCTCTCGATGCCTATATCGCTGACCTCGATAGTTTTGATGCCCGCATCCAGATGCGGTTTTCGTTTCCTGTCAAAATGCCATCATTACGCTCTGGCCTTGAGGGGTTTCAATACTACGATATCGCGCTGGAACTGGTCGAGAAAAACGGTGTGCGGCGCAAGTTTATGCACCTTGATTACGTTTACTCGTCGACATGCCCGTGTTCGTTGGAATTGTCAGAGCACGCGCGGCGCACGCGGCAACAATTGGCCACGCCGCATTCGCAACGCTCGGTTGCGCGTATTTCCGTCGAAGTGTTGCCAAATCAAGCCTGTCTATGGTTCGAGGATCTGATTGATCTGGCCCGCAGTGCGGTCGCGACCGAGACGCAGGTGATGGTAAAACGTGAGGATGAACAGGCGTTTGCAGAGCTGAACGCCGCCAATCCGATTTTCGTCGAAGATGCCGCGCGCCTGTTTTGCGAGGCCTTGCAAGGCGAGCCAAGAGTGGGCGATTTCCGCGTTGTCGCCTCGCACCAAGAGAGCCTGCATTCGCATGATGCCGTGTCCGTTTTGACCCAAGGCGACACGTTCGACGCGCAAAGCCTCGATCCGCGCCTGTTTGCGTCTTTGATCCACGTCGGATAACACGCGGCCCGTCACGCGGCCCACAACGCAGGCTATGCAAAGATTTGTCAAATTTGTATGTTTCCCCCGTGAGTTGCACGGCTTATGAGGGGGCATGTTGGGACGGTTTGTGCGCATAGCTCTGCTTGTCGGAGTGATCCTTGGGATTTTGGGACCAAAATCGTCGGCCTTGATGGCCGAGCTTGGCCTGATTGATGCGTCTTTCATCGTGATTTGTACGGGCGACGGGGTTGAACGTATCAGCCTTGATGGCGATGGCAATCCGGTTGAGCACAGCGACGACACCACCGCCCCATGTCCCCTTGTCCATGCCGTTGACGGGCCACTTAGCGTGTTGTTCGCACAGGCGCTCCCCTCGCGCTTCGCGCTTGCCGATTATCCGCGCCCGTCACAGGTCCGTGGTCTTATCACCCCTCACTCTGTTCGTTTTGCCCGCGCTCCGCCGCGCGTCTGATTTCTTTTAAGATTCAGATATAAAACGAAATTTACCATCATGGCGCTGTGGCAAAGCCCGCGCAGGTGGACAGTGAGAGGGTTCTCCAATGGTTGCTCTTGACCAAAATCCCGTTGCCACGGGGGCCGATGACGGCCAAACGGCTGCCAAATATTACCGTGCCGCATGGCGGTGGCATTTCTATGCGGGGCTGTATGTGATCCCGTTTTTCATCATGCTCGCCCTTACAGGGATCGCGATGATGTGGATTGCGTTTTTCGACGGGCGCGATTGTGAATACACCGCCGTCATCGCGCAAGAGACCACCACCGCTGTGTCGGTTCAGGCCCAAAGTGCCTTGGCCGCGTTCGGGGGTGGTGATGTGATGCACTATACCGCACCGCGCGATGCGCAAACTGCTGCGATGTTCCGTGTGGATACCGATGCTGGCACGATGATTGCCGTGGTTGATCCCTATACGGCGCAGGTGATCGACACCTTCCCGCGCGGGGCCGGATATTACGACATGATGGACAATATCCACGGCGAACTGATGCTTGGCGTGGTGGGCGATCGGATGGTCGAGATTGCCGCGTCTCTCGCCGTGATCCTTGTGGTGACGGGAGTGTATATGTGTTGGCCGCGTGACCGGTCCCTGCGGGCGGCCCTGACGCCGCGATTGGCGGCCAAAGGGCGGGCCTTTTGGAAATCCCTGCACGAGGTTGTGGGCATTTGGGTGTCCGTGGTTTTAGTGTTTTTCCTGATTTCCGGCCTGTCATGGGCAGGAATTTGGGGCGGTAAAATGGTTCAGGCGTGGTCCAGTTTCCCCACGTTGCAATCCGCATCAAGCGTCAGTTCCGAGGTGCCTGTGGGCGATGTGTTGCATGGTGCAATGAACAGTGGTGCAAAGGACATTCCGTGGGCGCTTGAGCTTGTCCCCATGCCCGCGTCCGGCTCGCTTGCCGGTGCTGACGGCATTGCCGAGGGGCTGCCGGTGGCGTTTGATACCATTGACGCTCTTGCGCGTCAGGTCGGGTTTGCTGGGCGCTATCAGTTGAACTGGCCGATGGGCGAAACGGGCGTCTGGACGATGTCACAGGTCTCCATGAGCCGCGATGACATT
This sequence comes from Celeribacter marinus, assembly GCF_001308265.1. Classification (GTDB taxonomy): domain Bacteria; phylum Pseudomonadota; class Alphaproteobacteria; order Rhodobacterales; family Rhodobacteraceae; genus Celeribacter; species Celeribacter marinus. The sequence continues at coordinate 2,418,986 of NZ_CP012023.1, read as the reverse complement.
TCGCCAACGGGCGACCGTACCGTGCATGTCGATCGATATACGGGCAATCTGCTCGCTGATGTGCGCTATGAGGATTACGGCCTGATGGGCAAGGCGATGGCTGTGGGGATCGCGCTGCATATGGGGACCATTGGTATCGCATTCATCATCTTTAACACTCTGTTTTGTCTGACGGTTTTGTTGCTGTGTGCTTCAGGCGTGATTATGTGGTGGAAACGGCGTCCGGCTAGAACGCTGCGTCTTGCACCGCCCGCCATGCCGCAAGATATGCCGCTTTGGAAGGGGGCTGTTGTCATCGGTCTGGCGCTCTCGTTCGCGCTTCCGATGGCGGGTTTTGCGCTTTTGGTGGTGTTGGTGGCTGAGTGGTTGGTCCTGAGCCGCATCCCTGCGCTCAAACGCGCCCTGTTGTGATGGCGCGGGCCTGATGCCTCGATGTGGGGCTTTGCAACGAGTGATGTGGGCGGGCAGGATGTCCCGCCCACAGTTTTGTGGCCCCATACGCAGTGCGACATGCCATGGCCGCTTGACTTGGCGCGCGCGTGGGGCCAAGCCTTGGCGCTATGACTGATATCAGACCTGTTCTCTACGTAATTGGCGTGCTCGTGGCCCTTTTGGGTCTGACGATGATGGTTCCTATGTTCGTTGACATCGGGTTTGGCCGTGGCGAATGGCAGGTCTTTCTCAAATCAGGGCTAATCACTTTTGTGTTTGGCACGGCTCTCGCGATATCGACGCAAAACGGCCAGAAACAAGGTCTGTCGATTCAGCAGATGTTTCTTTTGACGACTGTGATTTGGCTCATTTTGCCTATTTTTGGTGGTATTCCTTTCATGTTGGCCGAGATGGATGCCTCTGTGACAGATGCGTTTTTTGAGGCGATGTCGGGGATGACAACAACCGGATCTACGGTCTTTTCCGGTCTGGACAACCTACCTGAGGGCATATTGCTGTGGCGCTCTATGCTGCAATGGTTCGGGGGGGTCGGTATCATCGTTGTCGCCATGGTGTTCCTGCCCGAACTCAAAGTGGGCGGAATGCAAGTGTTTCGCTCCGAAGCCTTTGATACAGATGGTAAAGTTCTGCCGCGCGCGGGTGAAATTGCCTCGCGTATTTCGGTGGTCTATGTGGTCCTAACGGCGGCTTGTTTTAGTGCCTATGTGTTGGTCGGTATGGGTCCATTTGATGCGGTCAACCATGCGCTGACCACACTGTCCACGGGTGGGTTTTCGACTCGTGATGCCTCGTTCGGTGCGTTTCAGGGGCCGGCTGAATATGTATCGTCGCTGTTTATGATCCTCGCCTCGCTGCCTTTTGTGCGCTTTGTGCAGCTGATGGCAGGAACGGCCAAGCCGATGTGGCGCGATACGCAAATCCATGCCTACCTCGGTGTGATCAGCGTGCTTGTCGCGGCGTTCTCTGTGTACCGTTTCGTTGTTGATGACGATGCGTTCGAGCATTCAATCCGTGAGGGATTGTTCAACGTGACATCGATCATTTCGGGCACGGGCTACGCGTCGACGGACTACCAGCTTTGGGGGGCGTTCCCCGCTGTCGCCTTTTTCTTTATCGGATTGGTGGGCGGCTGTGCGGGCTCGACGGCATGTTCGGTCAAGGTGTTCCGCTATCAATTGCTGATCGCGTCAATGACCGCGCAAATCCGCAAAATCCATAGCCCTCACGGCGTCTTCACCCCGCGCTATCAAGGGCAAGCGGTGTCCGAAGATGTCTTGTCGTCGGTGATGGCGTTTTTCTCGTTCTTTATCGTCACGTTGGGCATAACGGCGGTGTTGCTTGCCGCGACCGGTCTTGATCTGGTGACGGCGGTGTCGGGTGCGGCTACGGCGATTGCCTGTGTCGGTCCTGGGCTCGGTGATATTATCGGCCCATCGGGTAATTTCTCGTCGCTCAATGATACGGCGAAATGGATTTTGGCGATTGCGATGCTCGTCGGACGTCTCGAAGTGATGTCGGTGTTTGCCCTGTTCACCATCCGGTTTTGGCGCAGCTAACGCGTGGTGCGACCGAACATATGGAAAAAAAAGCCCCGCACATGTGCGGGGCTTTTGTCGTTGGGCGTGTGATCTTTAGTTCCAGCAGCTTACCAAAACAGTCATGTCGCGGGCTTTTTCGATCAGTTCTGCGTCGGACAGATCAATGTCACTTTGTGCGGCGGCGACCGTCACGCCGTGCTCTGATAAAAAGCCCGCGAGTTTTTCCATGTCATAGGCAAAGCTGACGTTTTCGGGGAGCGCGCGTGCGCCGGTGTCAACGGATGTGAGCATGCCGATCACGCCGCCTGTGGGGGCCATGACGGGTGATCCCACTTCGGATGGCAGGGCCGCCAACTCAAGGCGTAAAAGATCAGCCTCACCATTTAGACCCGCGTGCTCTTGCATCGTGCCATAGTTCAAGGTCGGCGTTCCAAGGCGACCACCATAGGCATAGCCCGCAGATGTGATGCCCGATTGCAGGCGGGGCAGGCGGCTATCAAACGCGGCAAAGGCGATCGGTGCCAGCGTGTCATTTGGTGCCAAAAGTGCCATACCATTTTGTGAGGCGACGACTTTGGCGTCATACACGTCATCCAGAACAACCCGTGCGCAGTTTTCAATTGTGGCCGTAGACGTGGCAACGCGGCCAGTGTTGTCGACGAAGAAGCCTGTGGCACTGCGCTCAGCGCGCCGGATATCAAGCCCCGAGAGCAAGTCGATGTTTTGCTCTGCGCCCTCGCCATAGGCATCGGGAAGAACGGCATCGCGAAGGGGTGCAAAACTGGATTGCATGGATCTGAGTGCCATCCAGCGCTGTGTTTGATCGCCTGATGTCGGCCAAATCAGCATCCATCCCTTAACCGCGCCGCCCGCGAGGCTCGCCTCGGCATGCGTGGTGATCTCGCTATTTTGTCCTGTCAAAACAAAGCTGGACGATTGGCGTGAACGCTCCCCGTCCAGAGGGACAATTTCCAATGTCTGTAAGATTTCGTAGAGGCCGCCAAGCGTGTCCTCATCACCGGTTTGAGAGATCAACATGACCTGTACACCCGATCCGTCCTTGGCCATGTATTTGGCAAAGGGTGGGGTGTAGGCATCGAATTCGACCATACCCAGGGGCAGGTCGATCTCGATCCCTGCGGTCTCGTCTGTGACGCGCGAAATGCCCAAGCTGTCGATCACGGATTGATAGGCCGCAAGGACTTCGCCGCGTTGGCGTGTGGTCAAAACCCCTGTCGCCTCGACGCCGTTGGCCTCTTGCCATGCTCCCATGGCGCGCCGTGTTCCGTTGCCAAAGGCCCCGTCGATTGTGGAGTTGTAAAAGCCAGCGAAACGCAACGCGATTTGCAACGCTTTGCGCGCGGGGCGGTCGAGATCACGTTCTGAGGCGCGGGCCTGTGCGAGTGTTTCGTCAAGTGGTTCTTGGGGAACTTCGATGGCCTCAACCACCTGTTCTACGGCCTCTTGAGATGGGGTGGCCAGATTTGCGTCCGTCGAAGGCGCATCATCTGTAGGGGTCACAAGCGGCGTGGCGGTTGTGGCCAAGGCCTGTCCAATGGGGAAAAATGCGGTGCGGTAATCTGCGCCATCGGTGACATAGGCATCGCGTGCGATCAGACCTTGGGCGCGCAACTGGCGCAATGCGTTTTCGGCAGCGTCATCATCGGCGTAAGGGCCGAGCGCGATAGCGTGCCAACGCCCTGCCTGCTCAAAGCCAACCACATTGGGCAATTGTGTGGCGTAGGCCTGTGCGGCTGTCGTGGCTTGTGTGAGCGATGGCTGTGCCTCGATTTGAACCCAAGACTGGGCAAGTGCGGTGCTTGCAAAAAAAGTAGCTACCAAAGAAAGCGGTAGCGCGGCTGTAATACGTGTCATGAAAACCCTATGCGTCAAATGACGGGCTTTGCGCCCGTTTCGTTTCCCTTGCGACACCAAAGCAGGTTCGGGGCCAAGGTCAACCGTTCGAGCGCGCGTTCAGACACAATGTGATCAAAAGCGCGCGAAAAGTTCGGAAATAGTGAGGCATTCGCGCGATGTGGGGCGGCTTGGGTCATTGACGCCCCCCTCTGGCTTGCCTATTGAATGGCCGCATTAGAAGTGCTGAACAAGCAAGGCTTACCCATGTCCGAGACGATGATCCAAACCAGTGATAAACCGCGGTCCTTTCAGGACATTATCTTGCGACTACAAGCCTACTGGGCGGCCAAAGGCTGTGCGGTTTTGCAGCCTTACGACATGGAAGTGGGAGCGGGAACATTCCACCCTGCGACAACGCTGCGCTCGCTTGGGTCGACGCCGTGGGCGGCCGCCTATGTCCAGCCCTCGCGCCGTCCAACTGATGGACGCTACGGCGAGAACCCGAACCGTCTTCAGCATTACTATCAGTTTCAGGTTTTGATCAAACCAAGCCCGCCTGATTTGCAAGACCTCTATCTCGGCTCATTGAAAGCCATCGGTATCGACACGGACCTGCACGATATCCGGTTCGTTGAGGACGATTGGGAAAGCCCAACGCTTGGCGCGTGGGGCCTTGGATGGGAAGTGTGGTGTGACGGCATGGAAGTGTCGCAGTTCACCTATTTCCAACAGGTCGGCGGCCATGATTGCCGCCCCGTGTCGGGCGAATTGACCTATGGTCTGGAACGTTTGGCAATGTATGTGCTTGGCGTCGATCATGTCATGGACATGCCGTTCAACGATCCGTCCTCCCCCATTGCGCTGAGCTATGGCGACATTTTCAAACAGACCGAAGAAGAGTACTCGCGCCACAACTTTGACGCGGCGAACACCGAAAAACTTCTCAAGAATTTTGAAGAGGCCGAGGCCGAGTGTCACGCGCTTTTGGCCCGCCCCGCCGAAGATCCCAAAACGGGCAAACGTATCATCATGGCGCACCCCGCCTATGATCAATGCATCAAGGCCAGCCATGTGTTCAACTTGCTTGATGCGCGCGGCGTGATTTCGGTCACCGAGCGGCAAGCCTACATTGGCCGCGTACGCACCCTTGCCAAAGCCTGTGCTGATGCGTTCGTACAAACCACGGCGGGCGGATATGTCCCCGAGGGTGTGGCGCAATGAATGGTAAACTCATCGTAGGTGGCATCGTGCTCACAGCAATCGTATTCGGAGCCGGGCTCTACTACTCACAAGTCTACGCCTATTACGAGACATTTGACGCCTCCGCGCCGCGCGCGACTGTGCGTGCCACCACATTCGACGGTGTGGCCGAGGATATCCTTGCTGCCGACTACGAAGGCATTGATGCCAACACATCGCCCATCCGGTTTCGTGCCTGTTTCACCACGCCGCTCTCCACCGCGATGATGACGGAAACCTTTGTGCCCTATGAGGCCGCAGAGCCATTGATCGCGCCCAAATGGTTCGGCTGCTTTGACGCCAAGCAAATTGGTGACGACCTCGAGGCGGGGACCGCTATGGCCTTTCTCGGTGAGGCAAATTTCGACTATGGCATCGATAGCGTGATCGCCGTCTATCCCGATGGCCGCGCCTTTTCATGGCACCAGATAAACCCGTGTGGTGAGGCCGTTTTTGACGGTGATCCCGCACCTGAGGGCTGCCCGCCCGCGCCACAAGGACAGTAAGATATGCCCGACCTGCTGATCGAACTCTTCTCCGAGGAAATCCCCGCACGCATGCAAAAACGTGCGTCTGAGGATCTCAAAAAACTTATCACCGATGGTTTGGTCGAGGCGGGTTTGACCTATGCGTCTGCTGGTGCCTTTGCCACGCCGCGCCGTTTGGCCTTGTCGGTTGAGGGTCTGCTTGCTGCATCTCCCACCACCGTGGAAGAGCGCAAAGGACCGCGTGTTGATGCGCCCGAAAAAGCCCTTGAGGGGTTCTTGCGCGGAGCAGGTGTGAGCAAAGACGAGCTTGAGATCCGCGACGAGAAAAAGGGTCAGGTCTATGTGGCCAAAATCACCAAGGCGGGCCGCCCCGCATCCGTGATCGTGGCAGATGTTCTTGAGGCGACCATCCGCAATTTCCCGTGGCCCAAATCCATGCGTTGGGGCAATGGCGCGCTCAAATGGGTGCGTCCGCTTCACTCCATTGTGTGCATTTTGACCACCGAAGAGGGCGCAGAGGTTGTACCGCTCGACATCGACGGGATCAAAGCGGGCAACACCGTTTTTGGTCACCGTTTCATGGCGCCAAACACCTTTACCGTCTCTTCGTTTGACGCCTACACGACCAAGCTCAAACAGAACTTTGTCATGCTGGACGCCGCCGAGCGGGCCGACCATATTTGGCATGACGCCACCAATCAGGCCTTTGCACAAGGCCTTGAAATCGTGGAAGATGCCGGTCTTTTGGCCGAGGTCGCGGGTCTCGTGGAATGGCCTGTTGTGTTGATGGGCGACATTGCCGAGGATTTCATGGGCTTGCCGCCCGAAGTTCTGCAAACTTCGATGAAAGAGCACCAGAAATTCTTTTCCGTGCGCAATCCCAAAACGGGGCGCATCGAGAAATTCGTGACCGTTGCCAACCGCGAAACCGCCGACAATGGCGCGACCATTCTGGCGGGCAACCAAAAGGTATTGTTCGCACGCCTGTCTGACGCGAAATTCTTTTGGGAAAACGACAATCGCACGGTTGCGCGTGACGGGTTCGAGGCCATGTCTGCGCCGCTTGCCAACGTCACCTTTCACAATAAACTCGGCTCCCAAGCTGACCGTATTGCGCGCATCGCCGCATTGGCCCGCGAGATTGCCCCGATTGTGGGCGCGGACGCCGATGAGGCCGAACTGGCCGCCAAAGTCGCCAAGGCCGACCTGTCGTCCGAAATGGTCTATGAGTTCCCGGAACTGCAAGGCATCATGGGGCGCTATTACGCCAAAGCCGCGGGTATGTCCGATGCAGTGGCCGATGCGTGCCGCGACCACTATTCGCCGCTCGGCCCCTCTGATGATGTGCCAACCGACCCCGTCTCCGTGGCCGTGGCGCTCGCCGATAAACTCGACACGCTGACAGGCTTTTGGGCGATTGACGAGAAGCCAACAGGAAGCAAAGACCCGTTCGCGCTACGGCGTGCGGCACTCGGCGTGACGCGGTTGTTGTTGACCAATAATCTTCGCGGTTCTTTGGGTGTGTATTTCTATCAAGGAATTGTTGAAAACCAAATTGCTGTTGAGTGGCCGAAAGAACAAAAACAGTGGCAAGATGAAGAGCCTTCCTATCCCCAAGGCGGACAAGGCTTTGAGGGCTTCAAAGTGGAATTTTGGAGTCTGCACAACAAAGATCAGGTGAAGACGGTTTCCGCCGACCTTCTCTCCTTCTTCCACGACCGCCTCAAGGTCTTTCTCAAGGACGAGGGTATTCGCCACGATGTGATCGATGCTTGTCTTGTGATGGACGGGGCTGACGACATCACGTTGCTCGTCAAACGCGCCCGCGCGTTGTCTGCGACATTGGCGACTGAGGATGGCAAAAACCTGATCCAAGGGTTCAAACGCGCCAACAACATTCTCTCCCAAGCCGAGAAAAATGACGGTGTTGAGTACTCCTATGGTGCCGACATCAAATTTGCCGAAATGGACGAGGAACGCGCGGTGTTCGCCGCCCTCGACGTGGCCGAGACCAAGATCAAACCCGCAATGGCGTCTGAGGATTTTAGCGCCGCCATGTCCGCAATGGCCGACCTGCGCGGTCCTGTAGATGCGTTTTTTGAGGCTGTTCAGGTGAACGCGGATAATGATGTGGTGCGCCGTAATCGTCTCAATCTGTTGGGCCGTATTCGCGATATTTGCCTCAGTGTGGCCGATCTGACCAAAATCGACGGCTGAAACACACCTGATTGAGTGTTTGCGGTAACGTTTTAGTTGCACATCTGTCCCTGACGCGCGTAGGCTTCGCGCAAAGGAGCGCCGCAGTGCAGCACAATGTCGAAAGTCTTGGATTTACACGCATAAAACGAGTGGCCCCCATTTCGGCGGGGACACACGGCGGGCGTGCAAAGTGTTTGCAACGGTTGATCCGACTGGATTTGCCGGTGCCAAAAACTGTGGCGCTCAGTTTTGATACTGTGCACGCGCTTGCCGAGGGGCAACAGCCCGATATGGATGCGTTGTTGGACGTGTTTGGGGAAAAGCAATTGCTCTCCGTGCGTCCGTCATCGGAAGTGGCCGACTGGGGCGGACCCAATGCCATTCTCAATATCGGCATGAACGCGGCGCGTCACGACGAGTTGGCTAAGACATTGGGACAAGACGCGGCAGATGCGCTCTATCTTCGATCTGTGCAAGCATATGCGGTGCACGTCGAGAAACTTGACCCTGAATTGTTCGAATTTGACAACTCTATGGCAACGTCAGATCAACTCAACGCGGCTCTTTCGGCCTATGAGGGTGAGACGGACGAGGATTTCCCACAACAGATCGAAATCCAGTTGTTGCAGGTTTTGCGCTCTATGGCGCGCGCTTGGGCCGGCACAACGGCGCGGTTGCTCAGACAGGCAAAAGGCGCACCTGCCGATGCGGGATTGGGCTTGGTCGTCCAAGCGATGGCCTTTGGGCTTGGCAATGGCGATTACGGCTCTGGCGTGATCCAGTTGGTCGACAATGATACGGGCGAGCCGATCGTAAAGGGGCGGTTTATTCGCCAAAGCCAAGGTCGTGAAACCCAAGTCAACGAACGCAATGTGATCTATCTGACCAAAGATGGACGTGGGCCGTCATTGGAAGATCTCTTGCCTGAGGCCTACGCCCAACTTGTTGCGGCGGCGCAGCTGTGTCGTGCTAAATTGCGCGAAGAGATGGAAGTTAAATTTACCATTGAAAACGGTAAGTTGCACATCATTGATGCGATCCGTTTGCCGCGCTCGTCGCGTGCCGCTCTGCGCATTGCGGTGCAATTGGCCGAGGATGGGATCATTTCCAAAGATGATGCGCTATGCCGTATTCCTGCGCGCTCCTTGACCGAATTATTGCACCCTCAGGTCGATCCGGCTGGTGTGCGCGATGTGGCGTGTCGTGGCATCGCCGCTAGTCCCGGTGGGGCGGTTGGCAAAATCGTATTCACCTCTGCCGCAGCACAGGCGAGCGAAGCACGTGGCGAGCCCTGCATTTTGGTGCGCCGCGAAACTGCGCCTGAGGATATTCGCGGGATGCATTCATCGGTCGGTGTGTTGACCGAGCGCGGGGGGGTGACCTCTCACGCGGCGGTGATCGCGCGGGGAATGGGTGTGCCTTGTGTTGTTGGGGCCGATGTGCGGATCAATTCGCGCGCCAATACCCTAACCTTGCCGGATGGTCGTGACATCCGCGAGGGCGAGATGATGACGCTCGACGGCTCTGCGGGTGAGGCGCTTTTGGGGGCGGCCAAAATGTTACCTCCCGCAAAAGACTATTGGTATCTGCAACTTATGGAATGGGCCGATGCGATCCGCGACATTGGAGTGCGGGCCAATGCCGATACGCCCGATGCGGCGGCTATGGCGCGGAATTTCAAGGCGCAGGGCATCGGCCTATGCCGGACCGAGCATATGTTTTTTGAGGGTGACCGCCTGACGGTGATGCGCGAGATGATATTTGCGCAGACCCACGAGGATCGCCGCGAAGCTATCGCGCGCCTTTTGCCCATGCAGCGCGCTGATTTTACGGAATTATTCGATATTATGCAGGGTCATCCTGTGTGTATCCGCTTGTTTGATCCGCCCTTGCACGAATTCTTGCCCTCTGATCGCGCGGGAGCCAAAGAGTTGGCCGAAGCGTTGGACCTGCCTTTGTCGGATGTGACGCGCCGCATTGAGTGGCTGTCTGAATTCAACCCGATGCTTGGCATGCGGGGGGTGCGTCTTGGGATCACCTTCCCAGAGATTTACGAGATGCAAGCGCGCGCGATTTTTGAGGCCACTGTTGAGGCGTCAAAGCATGGTGATGCGGTTGTTCCCGAGATTATGATCCCGCTGGTGTCGGCCAAACGCGAGGTTGAATTGGTCAAAACGCAAGTCGACGGTGTTGCGGCCGCTGTGCGCAACGAAACGGGCAGCGCGTTTACGTATCGGTTGGGCGTGATGGTTGAAACGCCACGCGCGGCGCTACGGGCGGGTGATATTGCCCAACACGCGGCGTTCTTGTCGTTTGGCACCAATGACCTGACACAGATGACATATGGATTGTCACGCGATGATGCGGGGCGGTTTATGAACGCCTATGTGCAACAAGGTGTGTTTCCCGAAGATCCGTTTCACACCCTCGATATCGATGGTGTGGGCGAGTTGTTAAACATCGGCGCAGCACGAGGGCGCGCGATGTCCCCTAACGTGACTTTAGCCGTGTGTGGCGAGCATGGGGGCAACCCCGAATCTATCGCATTTTGCCGTGCGGCGGGCTTTGATTACGTGTCGTGTTCGCCGTTTCGGGTGCCTGTTGCGCGGTTGGCCGCTGCGCAATTGGTCGCACAGGAGCGGCGGCACAAATAGATTGGTTAGTCGTTGTTCTATAACTAAAAAGAGACAGTTGTATACAAATCGGGCGCGCGGAAAGCAGGCCCGATTTTACCGTTTTGTAACCCCCAAAATCCACTGAGGTGGACCATTGCGATTTTTTGGCATAGATAGCGGCTGAAATAAACGACCGTGAGCCTCGATTTTTGAGGCACAAGGAGAAGTGTCTATGAAAGTAATGAACGGGCTAAAAGCGTTTGCGCTTGTGTCTGCGCTCGGCGTTTTAAGCGCCCCGCAGTCTCTCGGTGCCGCTGAAAAGCTAAGCATGTCCAATGCGCCTGAGAGCGCGTTGACCAATGAGTTATCGGTGTTGTTTGCGCAAGAGCGTGAGGCCATGACCTCCGCCGGCGCACAGACCGTTGCCGAGGTTTTGGCCAACTACCGCCCCAAGAGTAAGCCGACACCGCCCGTGGCGGTCGAGTACACAAAGCCGTATTTGGCCCAATTGCCTAAGGCATCGGGCGGAGAGGCGTGGGCATGCCTGTCCGAGGCGCTGTATTTCGAGGCACGTGGCGAAAGCGTCAAGGGTCAGTTTGCCGTGGCTGAAGTCATCTTGAACCGTGTGTCGTCCCCTGCGTTTCCCGATACCGTGTGCGGTGTGGTCAATCAGGGCACGGGTAAGAAATACCAGTGCCAGTTTACGTACACCTGTGATGGACACGCCGAGGCGATCCACGAACCCAAAGCCTACACACGTGTGGGAAAGGTGGCGCGCTTGATGCTTGATGGTGCGCCGCGCCGTTTGACCGAGGGGGCCACGCATTACCACACAACGGCTGTAAACCCACGTTGGGCGCGTAAATTTCCGCGCACGGCACAGATCGGCGTGCATTTCTTTTACAAGATGCCCCGCGCCTGATTTTGCGACTTTGTAACATTTTGCGACCCCGTCGGCGAAAACCGGCGGGGTTTTTGCATGTCTGGCCCGCGTTGATGTGTGCGAAGGTTGGACGTCCCGTACAATCTGATGTAGCAGGGGGCAACTTTTGACCACAGACGAGGCCCCCATGGTGTCCGATATCCATCTCGCGTTCGACCATCCTGAAGCCCGTGCGGCTGCGACATCGTCCGAGATGCCGCATGACCGGATTTCGCTGCGCGATCATATCGTTGAGGTTGATATCGGGGCGTTTCAATCGGAACGCGGAGTAACGCAACGTGTCTCGTTCAACATTGTTGTAGAGCTGACGCCGCTCACGGGGCCGATTGATGACGATGTGGACCGCATTTTGTCCTATGATCGGCTGACCGAGGCGATCCGTATCGAACTTGATGCCGAGCGGATGAACCTGTTGGAAACGCTCGCGGAGCGTATTGCGGATCGCATTTTGTCGGAACCGCGGGCATTTCGCGTCTTTGTGCGTGTTGAAAAGCTGGACCGTGGGTCTGGCGCGCTAGGTGTCGAGATCGTGCGGGCAGCGGGGCAGGCGGCAGACCGTGCCAGTCAAATGAGTGCGCCGACACCGCATCCTATCGTTCTGCATCTGAATGCTGCGGCGCTCGAGAGTGATCTTTTGTCGACATGGATCGACGCGTTGGAGGCGGACCCACGCCCCGTGATTGTGACGGTTGATCTGCCAACGGGGGCGTGGCCGAAATCCGCGACCACGTTGACACAGCGGCGTATTGATTTGTTGGCGATTGAGCAAAACGCATGGTGCCTTGCGGGTCGCGATGCGCGTTGTGTGGTGCGCGCCTCGCGCACCGAACTTGATTGGGCGATGAAGAATGGTCACATCTCGGTCTGGGCACCGTCGAAAATGGTTCTCGATGCCACGCATCGCCCAACGGGTGGACCGCTCGATTTGGTTGCGTGGATGGCGGCGGAGCTTTCGGCCTGTGAGGTCATCGTGATCGGTGACGCGGCGCAGTCAAAAGGGGCGCAGAGAACGCCATCGGTGCCCATGCGATCGGTGCCACTCGGTGCCCTTTCGGTTTTCTCCTGACATGAGTACGCTTTACTATCGCCCCCGCGTGCGAACCGATGTGCACCGTCCGGCGCAGGCCGTCACGCTTGCGGGGGGCTGGACGTGGTTTTCGCAGGTGGAGGTTTTATCGCGGACCGCTGCGCCCCGTATTGTCGATCTGGACGATGTGCCCGAGAGTGTGATGACCCGTTTGCGCGCGCCGCGCGGACGTGTTGCGGGGCTGAACCTCGCGCGACCAAACCTCATGGGTATTTTGAATGTAACCCCTGACAGTTTTTCCGATGGTGGCGTGTTTGCCAGTCCGCAAGACGCGATTGAGCACGCCTTGGGCATGGTCCATCAGGGGGCTGATATCCTTGATATTGGTGGCGAAAGTACGCGTCCGGGTGCGGCGTATGTCCTTCCTGCCGAAGAGATTGCGCGCACTGCACCTGTGATTGCGGCTATTCGCGGCGCAACACCGGTGCCGATCTCGATCGATACGCGCAAGGCGCAGGTGGCGCAACAAGCACTGGCGGCAGGGGCCAATCTGATCAACGATGTGTATGCGTTTACCCATGATGCCGATCTAGCGCGCGTGGCCGCACAGGCCGATGCGCCCGTGTGTTTGATGCATGCGCAGGGTGACCCAGAAGTGATGCAAAATGATCCGCACTACGACAATGTACTGTTGGATGTGTATGACTTTTTGGAGCAGCGGATCGCCGTGGCAGAGGCGGCAGGGATTGCGCGTGCGCGTATCCTTGTTGATCCGGGGATCGGGTTTGGCAAGACGGTGGCGCATAATCTGACGCTATTGAACCGCATTTCTTTGTTTCACAGTTTGGGGTGCGGCGTGTTGCTTGGCGCATCTCGAAAGCGGTTTATCGGAACACTATGTAACGTGCCCGAGGCCACGGACCGCGTTGTCGGTTCGGTTGCCGTGGCACTGGCGGCGGTGGCGCAAGGGGTGCAAATCTTGCGCGTTCACGACGTTGTACAAACAAAACAAGCGCTTGCCGTGTGGCAAGCCGTAGCGAGTGGGGACGACACAGGATGACAGATAAATTAACAGGGAAACGTAAGTTTTTTGGCACAGATGGCGTACGCGGGCGGGCCAATACCGCCCCGATGACGGCGGAAATGGCGTTGCGGTTGGGCGCGGCGGCCGGTCGGTATTTTCGGCGCAAAGATGCCAATCACGAACACCGCGTGATCATCGGTAAGGACACCCGCCTATCGGGCTACATGTTTGAGAATGCCCTCACGGCTGGCTTTACCTCGACGGGGATGAACGTGTTCTTGCTCGGTCCTGTTCCCACGCCCGCCGTTGGAATGCTCACCACATCCATGCGTGCCGATGTTGGTGTGATGATTTCCGCGTCACATAATCCGGCGGAAGACAACGGGATCAAATTTTTCGGCCCTGACGGGTTCAAGTTGTCCGATGAGGACGAGTTGGAAATCGAGCGGCTTTTGATTGAGGGTGTTGAGCCAGCACAGGCGCGCAATATCGGTCGCGCCACGCGCATTGACGATGGGCGGTTTCGCTACAACGAACGTGTGAAAGCCACCCTGCCGCGCGGCATGTCGTTCCAAGGGCTGAAGGTCGTTATTGACTGCGCAAATGGCGCGGCCTACCGCACAGCGCCCGAAGTGTTATGGGAACTTGGTGCGGAGGTCATCAAGGTGGGGACATCCCCCAATGGTATGAATATCAACGATAAATGTGGATCAACTTATGTAAAGACCGCAGCCGAGGCTGTTGTGGCGCATGGGGCGGATGTTGGTATTTGCCTTGATGGTGACGCCGACCGCGTGATGATCCTCGATGAGACGGGGGCCGTTGCGGACGGTGACCAGTTGATGGGGTTGTTGGCAAAACGGTGGTCCGATCTTGGGCGTTTGTCGGGTGGGGCATTGGTTGCAACTGTGATGTCCAATCTCGGCCTTGAGCGGTTTTTGGAAGGCGAGGGATTGCGCCTTGAGCGCACGGCCGTTGGCGACCGCTATGTGGTCGAGCGCATGCGCGAGGGTGGGTTCAATCTTGGCGGGGAACAATCCGGCCATATTGTCATGACGGATTATGCCACGACGGGGGACGGGCTTTTGGCAGGATTGCAGTTTCTCGCGGGCATGGTCGAGACGGGCAAAAAGGCGTCCGAGCTCACGAAAGTATTTGAACCTGTCCCACAGCTTTTGAAAAACGTGCGCTACGGCACGGGGCAAAAACCATTGGACAACGAGGGCGTGAAGGCCGCGATTGCGGACGCCGAGGCCAAGCTAAAGGGCAATGGACGGTTGTTGATCCGTAAGTCTGGCACCGAGCCACTTATTCGCGTTATGGCCGAGAGCATCAGCGAAGAGACGTTGAACGCGGCGGTCAATAGCGTGGTTGAGGCGGTTGAAAAAGCGACCCGCTAAAACGGCCTATGTTCGAAAAAGACATAAAAAGGCGGCCATATGCGCCGCCTTTTTATGTTTTGGTTCTGATTGTGTAGGTTGTGCGGTTACTGTCCGGCCACAAACGGGGCGTAGACGATCACCGAGGCGGCGCTCATCAACGTCCAGATCACGCCTAATGCGCGCGTGAACAGCCCTGAATTTCCTTTTGGTTTGGCCACCGCCACGGCGCGCGCGACCGCCAAAAGGTAGATGCCAAAAACCACAAATGACGCGCTGAGCAGCGGGCTAAAGACCGGCGCAAAAGAGGCAAGCGTTAAAAGCACGATCATAATCGGAAGGTAGATGAGCCCTGCAAGGTAGTTGCCCGCCCAAAAGGTATCACCCAAGCCCTCACGCCCTTTGAGAAGGCTGATCCAAAAGCCGCGCGTAAACATGCGTTGGCGTTCGGTTGCAATCTCGTCAAGGTTTTCGGGGGTCAGGTCGTCGGGGATATGATTGTCGGACATCGGGGCCTCGCTTTCGCGCGTATTTGCGCATGAAAAAGGGCGCCCCGCAAGGCGCCCGTTCCCAAATTTGGTGTGACAGATGCGCCTTAGTTGCGCTCTTTGTCGACCATTTTGCCTGCGGAAATCCACGGCATCATGCCGCGCAATTTTGCACCGGTTTCTTCGAGCAGGTGCTCGTCGTTTGCGCGACGCGATGCTTTGAGTGTTGGCTGGCCAACAGCGTTTTCAAGCATGAAGTCGCGGACGAATTTGCCGGACTGGATGTCTTCGAGAACGCGTTTCATCTCGGCTTTGGTGCGGTCATACGGAATGATGCGTGGGCCGGTCACGTACTGGCCATACTCCGCGGTGTTGGAGATGGAGTAGTCCATGTTCGCGATGCCGCCTTCGTAGATCAGGTCGACGATGAGTTTCACTTCGTGCAAGCACTCGAAGTAAGCCATTTCAGGGGCATAGCCAGCCTCAACAAGTGTCTCAAAACCACAACGGATGAGATCCACAACGCCGCCACACAAAACTGCCTGCTCACCAAAGAGGTCGGTTTCGCACTCTTCGCGGAAGTTGGTTTCAATGATGCCGGAGCGCCCGCCACCGATGGCGGAACAGTAGGACAAACCAACTTCGAGCGCCTTGCCGGACGCGTTGGTGTCTACGGCTACGAGGCACGGAACACCGCCCCCTTTGACGTATTCGCCGCGCACAGTGTGGCCTGGGCCTTTTGGTGCCATCATGATCACGTCAACGCCGGCTTTTGGCTCGATGAGGCCAAAGTGAACGTTCAGGCCGTGGGCGAATGCAATAGCTGCACCTGGCTTGATGTTGTCGTGGACATATTTTTTGTAGGTCTCGGCCTGAAGCTCGTCGGGCATGGTGAACATGATCACGTCACACCATGCGGCGGCTTCGGCGATGCCCATAACCGTGAGGCCTTCGGCTTCGCATTTCTTGGCGGACGCAGAGCCTTCGCGCAGAGCGACGACAACGTTTTTCGCGCCGGAATCACGCAGGTTGAGCGCGTGTGCGTGGCCTTGTGAGCCGTAGCCCAGAATGGCAACTTTGGCTTCTTTGATGAGATTTACATCGCAATCGCGATCATAATAAACGCGCATGGTGGGCGCTCCCTATAGATAGTGCGGACGCTGTGCGGCCACGGATTGATATTGGCGGTAATATGATGCAAGTCAGGCGTAATGGCGTTTCAAAAATTGACAATTTTGCCAAAAACTGCGCCTATTCATGCGTGCAATATTGGATATGTGATAAATTCATGCTTATAGATGATACGGATCGACGTGTTTTGCGCCAACTTCAGGCGGACCCTGATGCCCCTGCTGCCGAATTGGCCGAGCGGGCAGGGGTGACACCCGCAACCTATACACGGCGGTTGGCGGCGATGCGCAGTGCGGGGGTGATCCGTGCGATCCGTGACGAGATCAATTGGCACGCATTGGGCTATTCGGTTGAGGTGTCGCTCCGTTTCACGCTTGATAAAACCGAGCCGCGCGCGTTTGACGAATTTATAGCTGCGGCGCGCACCGTGCCTGAGGTGATTTCTATTGGCACCTTTTTGGGTCAGGTGGATGTCCGCCTATTAATCATCGCGCGTGATATGCCTGATTATCAACGGCTGTACCGCGACCATATTCTGACTTTACCGCATATCTCCGACATTGAGGCGTTGATGCATGTGGCGCAGGTCAAAGATCGTCAGGCGGTGCCGTTGTGATTGTTATGGATGATATCGACCGTGTTTTGGCGCGGGCTTTATGTGAGGATGCAACGCGTTCGGCGGGGGCGCTTGGCCGTGATCTGGGGTTGAGCCAACCGGCAACGTGGCGGCGGATCAAACGTTTGCGCGATGCGGGGTTGTTCGGGGCGCGCCGCGTTGATCTCGATCTGGAAAAGGTGGGGTTTAGTGTGACCGTATTTTTGGGGATCAAATTGGCCACCAAGGGGCGTGTCTCCCTAGAGGATTTCGAGCGCGCTGTGGCCGCGATCCCAGAGGTGCAAACGGTGCAGCACGTGCTGGGTGTGTATGATTATCGCCTACGTGTGGTCGCCACCGATCTGCCGGATTTCGAACGGGTTTTGCGGCGGCGTATCATGACGCTGCCCGGTGTGGGCAATGTCGAGGCGAACGTGTTGTTGTCAGAGGAGCGCCGCGCGGGGCCTCTCTAATCATCAGTTTTTATTTGATTTTACGGCGTTGTCGGGAAGGTTGGCATATCCCGTGATCATCGGCTTGATCAGGTTCTCGCCCTTGCGTTTCTTGTACCAAAAGATCGCGCCGATGTGGCCGAGCACCATGATTAGCAACACGGCTGAGAGCGGCTCATGCAGTGAGAGCGCTTTGCGCGCGACCTCGATTGAGACGTACTGTGCCAATGGTCCGGTGTTGATGTAATCCTCTGGATCGGCAAGCAGGCCTGAGGTGATTTGTAGGGCCAATACGATCAAAACACCGACGACAAAAACCGCGCCCACGGCGTTGTGTCCGTAGCTGTGCGATGGTGATTGGGTCGGGAGGGTGCGCGCGTAGGCCACGATCTGTTTTGGCCCTTTGACAAAGTGTGCAAACCGCGCGGTACGATATCCGACAAATCCCCAAATGACCCGCAAAGTAACGAGGCCCGCAAGCGTGTATCCACTGTAAAAGTGGAGCGTCATAATGTTCGGCCCGAACTTTCCCAAAGCCCATGAGGTCGCGAACGCGATCACGAGAGACCAGTGGAGAACCCGCACAACGGGATCCCACACGTAGGTTTTTTTCAGAGGTTCGGACATCATGACGCTCCTGATCGCTACGGATTAAAAATCTTTGGCGCGGTAGTCATCGTGGCAGGCTTTGCAGGTGCCGCCAAGTTTGCCAACGGCGGGTTGCAAGGCCTCAAGGCCTCCACCCGCGACCTCGTTCAGCTCAACCACTGCTTGGTAGAACGCCATCCCTTTTTCTTTGAACCCGTCCATGTCCGCCCAAATATCTGCCTTGGCGCGGGTTTCTCCCAATAGGTCGTCATTGGATGTATTGGGGGCGAATAGGTCGGCGGTGGTGTAGCCGGTCAGGGTCATGATGTCTTTTGCGGCGGCGGAGGCGGCATCGGCATCATAGTCGATTTTGCCCTGTGCCATGCCGCCAAGGGTGGCCATTTCAAAGCCGACGAGCGTGTAGAATGCGCGGCGGGCCTTGGCCACGTCAGAGGCGGATTGGGCAAAGGCACCCGTGGCGGCGGTTGCGGCGATGATGGTCGTGAGTAGGAGGTGTCGCATGTGTAAAATGTCCTTTTGGGTTTGAACTCGTAAGCGTGTGGATGTGCGCGCGTTACATCGACTATGAGGATTATATTGTGCGAACTGAATGTGACAAACCATCCCTTCGTGTGTGCGGATGGCGGAATTTGCGGTCAATTTCTCGTGAATGCCCAAGTGACGGGCAGGCGTGAGCCGCTCACATGCAAAAAGGGGCATCCGATGAGATGCCCCTTGTAGACGTGATGACAGTCAGGTCAGGCAAATTTGATCTGGATTTTGATGTCCGTTGGCCGCGCCTCGACAGCGCGGTCAAAGGCCTCAATTGACTGCTCAAATGCGTAAGTTTTCGAGATCAGAGGCTTAAGGTCAACCTTGCCTGATGCGATCAATTCCACAGCGCGGTCAAAGATATTGGCATAGCGAAATACCGTTTCCATCCGGAGCTCTTTGGCCATGGCCCCAACCA